>NZ_JBDPLT010000016.1:0-164595 GCF_039871775.1 Plantactinospora sp. B5E13 | reverse complement strand
GGCCGGCCCCCCGGGGTGGGGAGCCGGCCCGCTCGCTGGTTGTCTACCGTGTGCCGCCGGTCAGGCGGAGTAGCCGCGGGTGGCGGCCCAGTTGGCGAGGTTGATGGTGCTCATCCAGTACTCGCCGTGGTTCGGGTCGGCCGGGTCGGCGATCTTGACCTTGCGGCCGTGGTCGTCGTAGCCGATCACGGTCAGGTAGTGCCCGCCCTCGTAGGAGTGGGCCATACCGTCGGTGTCGACCGCGGTGCCCTTGATGTTGGTTACGACCGGCCGGTTGTTGTCGATCGCGTGGACCACGTCGACCTGCAGCTGGTCCATCTGCGCCGGCTTGGCGGCCTCGTCCGGGATCGCGACGGTGCGGTAGTCCTTACCGCCGGCGGTGTTGAGGACCCGGGTGGTGTCCTCGGCCGAGTTCGTTCCGGCCTCGGTGGTGCCCAGCTGCTTGGCCACGTCGTCCTGGGACGGGGTGTGGCCCTGGGCGGACAGTGCGATCCGGGTCGCGGCCGGCGCGCAGTAGAAGTACGTCGACTGCGGCTGGTACTGCACGTCGAGGACCTTCGACGGCTGGCCCTTGTCGAGCTCGCCGATCTGCTGGGTCACGGCGGTCGGGGTCATGCTCATCGACGGGGCGGTGGCGCCCATGGTGGCGACGGGTCCGGCGATCGCACCGCCGGCGACGGCGAGCCCGGCGATACCGAGCGCGGTCTTACGGATCGGGGTTTCGGTGATGGCCGGAAGCCACCGGTTGACAAAAGCCATGATGGTCTCGCCTTCCATTTTCCGGGGATGAGAGATCCCAACCCGGCGCATCCGGGACGCGCGGGGATGGCACCGAAAACGTTCAGCGGGAGAGAAGAACAGGTACGAGCCGCTGCTGCGGGCGTACCGGGGATTCAACCGCGGCCGGCCGGTCGGCATTCCGCCGATCCGCCCACCCGACAGTGTTGATCACGACCGAAAACCGGACACCACACCCAGCCGGGCGCAACGGCCCCACCGGTCAACCTGGTGTCGCCTGCTGCTGCGGTCGTACGGGGGATACAACCGGGCCGGCCCGCGAGATGTTCCCCCGGACCGGCACCCGGCGAACCGGACAGCTAGAGCAGATCGTGCCGTACCAGGCTCTCGGCGGTCGCGGTGATCGCCTCCTCGGCGGTCCGGGGCGTCCAGCCGAGCAGGCGGCGCGCCTTGTCGCTCGAACCCCGCCGGATCTTGCCCAGATCGCGCGCGATGCCGTGGAACGCCGGGTTCTGTCGGGCGGCCTCCCGGACCTCGTCGTCGGTCATCTCCCGGGTGGGCACCCGGGCCGCCGTCGCACCGAGCCGGGACCGCAGTATCGCGGCGACCTCGGCCATGCTCACGGGTTCACCGGCGGTGGCCAGGAACCGCTCACCCCGGGCCGCCGGATCCGTCATCGCCCGCAACTCCAGATCCGCCACGTCCCGCACGTCGACAACGCCGAAGTACATCCGGGGCAGACCGGGCATCGCCCCGAGCAGCAGGCCCCGGACCAGGCCGATCGAACCGGAGTAGTCCGGGCCGAGCGCCGGGCCGAAGATGCCGACCGGGTTCACCACCGCCAGTTCCGGCCCGCCCTCCCGGGCCACGAACTCCCAGGCCGCCCGCTCCGCCAGGGTTTTGGATTTGATGTACGCGGTCACGTCGTCGCCGTCCAGGTCGGCCCAGTCCGCCTCGGTGAAGACCCGGTCGGTGGGTCCGTGGCCGTACCCGATGGCACCGAAGTTGGAGGTGATCACGACCCGTCGGACCCCGGCCTCCCGGGCCGCTCGGAGCACCCGCAGCGTCCCCTCCCGGGCCGGGACGATCAGTTCGTCCTCGTGCCTCGGCGCCCCGGGTGGGAACGGCGAGGCGACGTGCAGCACGTAGTCGCACCCGGCGACCGCCTCCGGCCAGCCCTCGTCGGAGGTGAGGTCGGCGGCGGCGAACGACAACGCCTCGCCCGGTTCGACCCCACCGGCCCGGATCATCTGCCGCACCTCGTCCGCCCGGGCCAGGGAACGCAGGGTGGTCCGGACCCGGTAGCCGGCCGTCAGGAGCCGCACCACGCAGTGCGCGCCGACAAATCCCGATCCGCCGGTGACCAGCACCAGTTCGTCACTCATATCCAGTAGTCCTCGTCTTTCTCCGGTTGTCGCGTCCCGGTCGCCGGGCGGGTTCGTGCGGCGACCGGCTCCCCACGATGCCCGGGATTAAACGGACAAACCAGATAGGGCTGATACCGGGACCAGCAGGGACAGGATGAGCCCGGCCGACGGAGTTACGGTTGGCGGCGTGACCGTCTCCGCCACACTCAGTGACTATCTGCGGACCCGGCGACAACTCCTCCGACCGGGCGATGTCGGCCTGCCCGCCGGCACCCGGCGCCGGGTGACCGGGCTGCGCCGCGAGGAGGTGGCGCTGCTCGCCGGCATCAGCGTCGAGTACTACCTGCGTCTCGAACAGGGCCGCGACCGGCACCCGTCCGACCAGGTGGTGGCGAGCATCGCGCGGGCGCTGCAACTCGACCCCGACGCCGCCGCCTACCTGCACAGTCTGGCCCGCCCCCAGCCGCCGAAGCGCCGCCGGGCGCCTCGTCCCCAACGGGTCAGCGACAGCGTCCGGAACCTGATCAACAACTGGACGACCACCCCGGCGTACGTGCACGGCCGCGACCTGACGGTCCTGGCCGCGAATCCACTGGCCGTCGCCCTGTCCCCGAGTTACGCGCCGGGCGCGAACAGCCTGCGCGCCGCCTTCCTCGACCCGGAGATGCGGGTCTTCTACCGAGACTGGGAGACGATGACCGCCAAGGCGGTTCCCTACCTGCGTTCGGTGCTCGGCCCCGAGATCGACGATCCCCGACTGGCCCGGCTCATCGGCGAACTGAGCCTGCGCAGCGAACGTTTCCGCACCCTGTGGGCCCGGCACGACGTCCGGCACCAGACCAGCGGCCAGAGCCGGCTGCTGCATCCCCAGGTCGGCCCCCTCGACCTGCGGTACGAAAAACTCGCGCTACCCGGAACCGGCCAGATGCTGATCACATACCACGCCGAACCCGGATCCGAGTCCGAGCAACGGCTGCACCTGCTCGGCATGCTCACGACGTCCGGCTGACCCGGCCGGGCCCCGGGCGCGCGAATCCCGGCGTGTTCATGGGCGCGCGAATCCCGGCGTGTTCAGCGTGCCGGCATCAGGCCGTACGGCTCCAGTAGCGCCGCCACCGCGACCGGGTCCTCGACATGCGCGTTGTGTCCGAGCCCGGCCAGGGTCCGGACCGGTATGCCGAACGCGGCCAGGTCCGCGTCCCCGACCATCGGATCGTGTTCGCCCCGGGCCAGCAGTACCGGCACCGGTACGCGGGCCAGCCGGTCCACCATCTCCGGATCGCCGACCGCGAAGCAGCGTGGATCCATGGCGAGCCGCCACCGTCCGTCCTCGACCCGGAGCCCGGCGTCCACTCTGGAGTCGCCAACGGTCAGCAGGTCGGCCAACCCGGAGACCCGGAGGTGTCGTCGAACCGCCTCGTCCCGGGAGTCGTACCAGGCGACGGGCCGGCCGGCCAGCGCCGCCGCCTTCGCCAACTCGTCCGGGCTCCAGGCAACCTTCACGCCGAGCCCCACCACCGCCTCGACCCGGGCACGGTCGGCACCGCCGGTGGCCCCGACGCGGTTGGCACCACCGGTGGCCCCGACGCCGTGGTGATCGCCGAGCCGGGCGGCCAGGGCCAGCCCGACCACCCCGCCGAGCGAGTGCCCGAGCACCACCACCCGGTCACCGGGGTCGAGCACCTCGGCGACCGCGGCGGCCAGCGAGTCGAACGTGTACTCGTCGAGCGGCGCCGACCCGCCGTGTCCGGGCAGGTCGGGGGCGAGCCATCGACCGGGCCACCGAGACGCGAGCAGGTCGGACCAGGCGTACCAGACGTCGCCGGTGGCGCCCATCCCGTGCAGGAGCAGCAGCACCGGCCGGCCACCGTCACCGCTGCCACCGCCATGCAGCCGTACGCCGTGCCAGGTCCACACCCGCAGTGTCGCCGACTCCCCGCCGCCCATGCCGAGCAGTCTGCCATCGACCAGCCGTCATACCGACAACCTGGTGTCGCGGCGTGCCCGGGGACCCGGGCGGGGTCAGGAGCGGGCGGCGGTGGCCATCCGACGTACCGCCTCGGTGATGATCTCGGGCGAGGTCGCCAGGTTGAACCGGGCGTGCCCGACACCGCCGGTGCCGAAGGTCGGCCCGGAGACCAGGGCGACCCGCCCCCGGTCGAGGAACACCTCTGCCGGATCGCCGGGCAGGTCCAGGACCCGGCAGTCCAGCCACGCCAGATAGGTGCCGTCCGGTGGCCGGTACGACACCTCGGGCAGGTGTTCGGCGAGCAGGTCGCCGAGCAGGTGACGGTTCCGGTCGAGGCCGGCGAGCAGCGCGTCGAGCCACGGTTCGGCGTACCGGAGTGCGGCGCTGTGCGCGATCACGCCGAAGTGGCTCGCCCCGTCGCCGGCCACCTTCGGCATCCGGGCGAGGTCGGCGGCGGCGTCCGGTCCGGCGACCGCGACCGCGGCCTTCACCCCGGCCAGGTTCCACGCCTTCGACGCGGAGAGCAGGCTGAATCCGCGTTCGCCGCCGGGCACCGAGAGGTACGGCACGAAGGTCGCCCCGGGGTACACCAGCGGGGCGTGGATCTCGTCGACGACAACCCGTACCCCGTACCGGTCGGCGAGTTCGGCGACGGTGCGCAGTTCGTCGCGGGTGTGCACGGTGCCGGTCGGGTTCTGCGGGCTGCACAGCAGGTACGCGGCCCGGCGTCCACCCGCCACCGCCCCGGTGAACGCCCGCTCCAGGGCCGTCATGTCGAGCCGGTGGTCGGCGCCGAGCGGCGCCTCGACCACCCGCCGGTCAGCTCCGGCGATGAAGTCGAAGAACGGCGGGTAGACCGGCGGATTGATCACCACGGCGTCGCCGTGCCCGGTGACCAGCTTCAGCACCTCGACGATGCCGATCATCACGTCGGGCACGAGTCGGGCGTGGTCGATGTCCGGGGTCCACCCCCAGCGCCGACCGGCGAACCCGGCGAGCGCGTCGAGGTAGTCCTCACCCATCGGGTAGCCGGTGTCGCTGCGGGCGATCGCGTCGGTGAGCGCCCGGGCGACCGGTTCGGCGAGTGGCACGTCCATCTCGGCGACCCAGACCGGGAGTACGTCCGGCGCGTACCGCCGCCACTTCTCGCTGGTCCGCGCCCGGAGTTCGGCCAGAATACGGCTCTGCAAGGGGTTGTCCACGGCTTCACACCTTACGCCGGACCGGTCGCGCCGGACCGCCGCAGACCGCGCCGCCGGTAGGGCCTGGTGGTGCGGCGTCGGCGGTACGGCGTCGCCGGTGCGGGTCAGCGGCGATGAACGCGGGTTCGGACGAGGCGCCGCTACTGGATCCTGCTGTTGGTCAGCTGTTCACTCAGGTTCCACAGGCGGTCGGCGAACTGCGGGTCGACGGCGTAGGGCCTTACCCCGACGGCTGTTTCCACCCGACCCGTCATCACGTCGATGGTTTCCTGATCCGAGGTGAGTAGCGGGGAGATCTCGTTGTTCTCGCAGTAGACACCGCCCATGCCGTCGAGCTGCGGAGCGGTGGCGCACCAAACGATGGTCGACGCCCCCTGTTCGGCAGTCTTGCGGCCCGACTCCGGGTCGACGACACGGTTGCCGTGCTCGTCAACGAGGTTGTTCGTACGCAGGTACTCCGGTGTGGTCCACGGGCTGAGGTTCGTGCCGATGATCAAACCGGGGTGCAGGGCGAAGCCCCGGATGTCATCGGCCTCACCGCGCTGGTCCAGCCCGACCGTGAACAGGATGTTGGCCGTCTTCGACTGGCCGTAACCCAGCCAGCCGTCGTACTCGCGTTGTTCGAAGTTCGGGTCGTCGAACACCACGGGCGAGAGGTTGTGGGCCCAGGCCGAAACCGTGACCACCCGGGCGCCCCTGGCCCGGCGCAGGGCGGGCCAGAGCCGTGTGGTCAGTTGGAAATGTCCCAGGTGGTTCGTCGCGAACTGCGCCTCGTACCCGTGGGCGTCCCGGGTCAGCGGCACGTTCTGGATCCCCGCGCTGTTGACCAGGATGTGCAGCGGCCGCCCGGTGGCGAGGAACCTGTCGGCGAACGCGTCGATCGAGGCGCGATCCATCAGGTCCAACTGGTCGATCTCCACGCCGTCGATTCCGGCAAGCACGTCGCGGGCACGTTCGGGGGACCGCACGGGGACGACAACCGTGGCGCCGGCAGAGCGCAGGGCGCGGGTGGTCTCCAGGCCGAGGCCGGAGTGGCCGCCCGTGACGATCGCGGTTCGGCCCGACAGGTCGATCCCCTTGATGACCTCCGCAGCGGTGGACGCGGCCCCGAAGCCGGAGCCGATCGGTTGTTGTGGACTGGGCATATCAATGTCTCCTTGGATTTTCGGCCGGGTCGGCGGTGGACCGTCACCCGATCGTCGGCGGCCACCGCCAGACCGGAGCCGGAGGATGATGGGATGATCAACGCAACCTGTTCCTGCGTGTCTGTTCTGCCATCGACGTTGTCCGGAGCGGCCACCATGTGGCGCCGGTCGCCGAGAGGCGGTTACCGACTCACGACATCGCCGTCGAGCGGCTGAGCGTCTCCCAGGTGACCATGTCGGCCAGCAGGGACTCGTGGTGGGCACGCAGCGCATCGACCGCGTCGCCGCCGAGTACGAGGCGGAGCGGCGGGTTCTCGGCGTCGAGCACCTTGATGATGGCCGCGGCGGCCTTCGCGGGGTCACCCGGTTCGTTGCCCGCGATCCCCGCGACCATCTGCCGGAGACCTCCCGAACTCGCCTGGTAGGCCGGGTTCTCGATAGCCAGAACCATGTTGTTGGTGATCTTGGTGCGGAACATGCCCGGTTCCACCAGCAGTACCCGGACGCCCAGGGGGGCCAGTTCACTCGACAGCGCCTCGCTGAACGCCTCGAGCGCGTGCTTCGCGGCGTCGTAGCCGCCCAGCCCCGGGTAGGTCATCCGGCCACCCAGGGAGCTCATCTGCACGATCGTCCCGCTCCCCTGCTCGCGCATGAGGGGAACAATCGCCTTGGTGACCTCCGCAGCCCCGAAGAAATTGACCTCCATCAGCGAGCGCAGCTGCTCCATCGAGGTTTCCTCGACGGCCCCGATCATGGTGAATCCGGCATTGTTCACCAGGACGTCGATGCGACCGAACGCCGCCACCGTCGCCTTTACCGCGGCCTGGACGGATGCCGGGTCCGTGACGTCCAGCGCCGTTGTCCTGACCCGGTCGCCGCCAATCTCCGGAAGGTCGGCGAGCGTCTCCGGACGACGTGCGGTGGCCATGACCTGGTCGCCGGCGGCCAACGCGGCCAGTGCGACCTGCCGGCCGAACCCGGTCGAGCAGCCCGTGATCAACCAGACGCGACCCTGCCTTGAATTCGTCATTCCCATGCCCTCTAACGTGGTTATTGCCGATTACGTGTTCGTCCTGAACACGAACGATGCTGCCGGCGAATGGTTGGCGACGGCCAACACGGGTTACCTGGTACGGCGGTAGGCTCGGCCTGTGACCCCTGATCTTCGGCAGCTCCGGTACTTCGTCGCCGTCGCCGAGGAGTCGAGCTTCACCCGTGCCGCCGCCCGACTGATGATCACGCAGCAGTCGCTGTCGCAGCAGATCAACGCGTTGGAGCGGATTCTCGGCGCAAAACTGTTCAGCCGAGACACCCGGGGTACCAGACTTACCGATACGGGGGCGTTGTTCCTGCCCGAGGCGCGCGCGGTGCTGGACCGCGCCGACGAGGCCGTCGCCGTGGTCCGCCGGGCCGTCCGCGGCGAGATCGGCCAGCTCCGCCTGGTCTTCCTGGCCACCACCGCGAATCATCTGCTCCCGCCGGTGGTCCGGGCCGCCCGGCAGCTTCTCCCCAACCTGCGACTCAGCACCGAGCAGACCACCATCGGGCCGCTCGTCGAAGGCCTGCTCGACGGCCGGTACGACCTCGCGTTCACCCGCCCGCCGCAGGTCCCCGGCCTTGCCGCCCGCACCGTGGCCACCGAACAGGTGTGCGTCGTCCTGCCCCAGGGGCACCCCCTCGCGGACCGCACCGAGCTGACCCTGTCCGAACTGGCGAACGAACGTTGGGTGATGACCCCGCGCAGCGCCTGGGAACCCTGGCACCGGGCGTTCGACGAGAACTTCCGCGCCGCCGGGTTCACCCCCGACATCGTCGCCCGGGACGCCAGCGTTCAGGGGCTGCTCGGCCTCGTCGCGGCGGGCGTCGGGATCACCCGGCTGGGTTGGTCGGCGCACAACCTGCGCCGTACCGGCGTGGTGTTCATACCGCTCGCCGGGGAGACCATGCCCACCGAGATGGTCTGGCGGTCCGACAACACCTCGCCCACACTGCGCCGGATGGTGGACGTGGTGACCGACCTGGCCGCCACGACGGACCTCACCACCACCGGCTGACCAGCACCAACAACCCGGACACCAACCCGGATCACCGATCCCGTCGCGCTCCCGCGCCAGCCCGACGGTCGGCAGGGTTTGGAAGCCCCCGCCGAGCCGCGGAGGCGGTTCTCAGACTTGATCAACACCAGACCGGCCTTCGGGGATCCCGGCAGCGGAACCAGGGCCACAGACTGCGGCTGCCACCGTGCCAGGTAATCCGTGTTGGCCGGTCCGGACCGGCGCGGACCAGTATCGTCCCTGACAACGCACCGCGGGCTACCGTCCCGCCGAGCACGGGGAACCACCATGAGCAATCCCAACCCGTCGCCTAAGCAGGCTGCCGATCGGCTGGCGATCCGCGAGCTGGTCGACGCCTACGCCCACCTCGCGGACCGACGCGACGCCCAGGGACAGGCAGCACTCTTCACCGACGACGCCCGCCTCGCGGTGTACGACAGCGGGCCCGACACGACCGAGCCGGTGCAAACCCTCAACGGTCGAGACCAACTGGCCGCGGCCTTCGCCTCGCTGGGAAACTACGACAAGACGACCCACTTCAACGGTCAGAGCACGGTGACCGTCGACGGTGACCGCGCCACCGGGGAAACCTACTGCCTGGCCCACCACCTCTGGACCGAGGAGGGACAGCGCACCCTCATGGTCATGTCGATCCGGTACCAGGACACCTTCGTCAGGCAGGGCGGGCGCTGGCTCTTCGCCGAACGCCGGCTCATCACCGACTGGGTCGACGGTCGGCATTCGAACGCCTGACAATCTCCAGCGTCAGCACAGGGTTCCCCAGGTCGTGACACCGGCCGTCCGGAGGCCCGGGGCCGTTACCGACGGCCCGCTTCGCACCCGGCCCGGAGATCGAAGCCGCGATCCAGGCACTTGCCTGCACCGCGCCAGCGACGGCTCCGGACGTGGCGATCGCATGCCCTGCCGTGGCGGGGTCTACCACTTCAGGAAGTTCCGGAACTCGGCTCCCTCCGGCAGCGGAGCCTCCTCGGACAACCGTCCGATGTAGACCACCGCCTCCTCGTACTGGCTGTACGAGAAGCCGTCCAGGGTCTGCCCGACGACGATGACGTTGCCGCCCCGACGCCAGGCGGCGTACCGCCACGAGTAGGAGCCGACCGAGACGTTCCGGCCCTCGACCCGGACATCCGACTCCGGCGGGCCGAGCAGCTCGGTGAACCGGGCGACCGCGGTTTCGACATGCCCGTCGAACTCCGGCCGGTACGCGCCCTTCTCGCTGGACCAGCCGGGCAGCGACCCCCAGAAGTCCTTTGTCCAGACCTCCCCGTCAATCTGGTAGCAGTGGGCGAACGGCAGGTAGAGACAGTCGTGGCCGTAGCCGACGTGGCCCTGAGCAGTGACGAACCGGCCCTCGTCGACCGGTACCGCCCTACCGCCGCGCCAGCCGAACCCGCGCACCGCCCGGTTGACGGCCGCCCGGTCGTCCCAGTTCAGCTCCGCCAGTTCGACGACCTGGCGGGCCAACTCGGGGTCGACCGGGCAGACGGCGACGTACGTCTCGCCCGGGTCGAACTCCTCCTCGTCGTCCTCGTCCTCGAAGTCCTCGTCCTCGAAGTCCTCGTCGTCGAAGTCCTCGTCGTCGAAGTCCTCGTCGTGGGTGATATCGGAGTTCGTCACGGGCGGTGAGCATACCCGTCGGCAGGGTACCGACCCCTCCGCGCACGGATCGTGCCCGTGAGCAGGCAACTTGACGTCCGCGCCGCGCCGGGCAGACTGACCCCATGGTCAAGACGGTACGGCCGCGCAACTACAGCGAGGTGTTCTACGTCGGACACTACTTCTGCCAGGGCTTTCCGGTGGTAATGGACCTGACGGGTCTGACCAATGAGGAGGCTCTGCACCTCGTCGACTTCGCCGCCGGTCTGGTGGTGGCCCGCGACGGTGGCATGGAACGGGTCGCCCCCAAGGTGTTCCTGCTCCAGCCTCGTCCGCTCGCCCGGTCCGGCGCGATGGCAGAGGCGGTCGGTTGAGCGGTGTGACGGCGTACCTGTCAGGCGGGTGACGCCGCGAACCCGGTGGCGCGGGACGTCGACTCCCAGGCACGGACCTCGGCGCTCACCGCCGCCAGATGGTCCAGGATGCCGTCGACGGCGTCGTCACCGAGCGGCAGCCGCAGCGGCGGGTTCTCCGCGGCGAGGGCGGCCCGGATCGCCGCCGCGGCCTTCGCAGGGTCGCCGGGCTGAGTGCCGTCGATACCCTTGATCATTGCCCGGGTGGGGCCGACCGTCGCCCGGTAGGCCGGCATCGGCACACTCTCGACCAGGCCGGCGCCGGAGAAGCTGGTCCGGAACGCGCCCGGCTCGACAACAAGGACCCGGATGCCCAACGGCGCGACCTCGGCGGCCAGCGCCGCCGAGAACCCCTCCAACGCGAACTTCGTCGCGCAGTAGGCGGAGAACCCGGGGTACGCGACCTGGCCACCGAATGACGACATCTGCACGATCGCACCGCCGCCCCGCGACCTCATCCCCGGCAGCACCGCCCGGACCAGCGCGGCCGGACCGAAGACGTGCAGCTCGAACAGGTCCCGCAGCTCCGCCTCGGTGGTCTCCTCGACCGCGCCGACCTGACCCCGGCCGGCGTTGTTGACCAGTACGTCGATCCGGCCATAGCGGGCCTCGACGTCGGCGACCAGCAGAGGTATCCCGCCACTGTCGGTGACGTCGAGCGGCAGCACCTCGACCTGGGAGGGATGCGCGTCGGCGTACGCCTGCAGGGTTTCCGGGCGACGGGCGGTGGCCACCACGATCTCGCCGGCCGCGACGGCGGCCTCGGTGAGTGCCCGGCCGAAGCCGCTGCCGGCTCCGGTGACCAGCCAGACGCGGCGGGTACTCAGGTTCATGCTGCTCCTCGGTGCTTGGCGGATGAGTCCCGGTGCGGGACGGCTCCAGCCTGCCGGGGTCGTCGCCTTGGGAACCAATACCTGTCGTGATAACCAGATGGCATGGACGTGCACCTGCGGGACCTGCGCTATTTCGTGGCCGTGGCCGAGCACCTGCATTTCACCCGGGCCGCCGAGGCGCTGTTCGTCAGCCAGCCCGCGCTCTCCAGGCAGATCCGCACCCTGGAGGCGCAACTGCGGACACCGCTGTTCGAGCGGGACCACCGCGAGGTGCGGTTGACCCCGGCCGGTACGGCGTTGCTGCCGACCGCCCGGGCCCTCCTCGACGGGTGGCGGCAGGGTGTGGAGGCGGTCGCGGTCGCAGCCGCGGTCCAGGCGGCCACCCTGGTGGTCGGCATGAGTACGGGCGTGGGACGGGGCCTGCTACCGGCGGTGCGGGCCCGGTTCGGCACCGCCGCACCACAGGCCGAACTACGGCTGCGGCAGGTGCCGTGGGACGACCCGACCGGCGGGCTGGCGGCCGACGGGCCGGCCCGGACCGACGCCGCGTTCGTCTGGCTGCCGATGCCGGATCCGGCGCGCTACCGCTGGCTGACCGTGACCAGCGAGCCACGGCTGGTGGCACTGCCGGCCGGTCACCGGCTCGCCGGACGGACCAGCGTCGACATCGGCGACCTGCTCGACGAGCCGTTCCTGGCGCTGCCAGCCGGCAGCGGCGGCCTGCGGGACCACTGGCTGGCCGTCGAGGCCCGGGCCGGCCGGCCGCCGGTGGTCGGCGCCGAGGTGGCGAACGCGGAGGAGGTGGTCGAGGCGCTGGTTGCCGGGCTCGGGGTGTGCCTGGTCGCGGCCGGCAACAAACCGCTGGTCACCCGGGACGGGGTCACCACCCGGCCGGTGACCGGGGTGACCCCCAGCGAACTTGTGCTCGCCTGGCGGGCCGACGACCGCCGCCCGCTGCTGCACACCCTGGTCGAGGCGGTACGACGTTCGCTCGGCACGCCCGTCGTGGGATAACCGCCGGTTATCGACGCAGGTCTTGGACCAGCCGGGTCGTCGTCCGGCACGCTCGTCGCGTCGAGAGGAGACGGTGATGAACTGGTCCAACACCGCTGCCCGGCGGTTGGGGCACGGATACCGGCTGGTCGGCCCGCTCGTGGTCGCGGGCGTCCTGGTCGCCGGGTGCGCTGGTTCCACGGCGGAGCGTACGGGGGCGACCAGCGCCTCCCGCCCGGCTGGCTCCGACGGGCCGGCCACCGCAGCCCCCGGATCGGGTCCGGCGGTGGCCGGGCCGGCCCAGGCGTACGTCGACGCGGTGAACGCCGGCGACCTGGACGCGCTCGTCGCCGCGTTCGCCCCGGACGGGCTGGTCGTCGACGTGAATCGACGGATCGAGGGCCGGGACGCGATCCGCGCCTGGGCCGACGCCGAGGTGATCGGCGGCACGCTGCGGGTGCTGGAGGTGGCGGCGAAACCCGGCGGCCAGGACCTGCTGGTGCACTGGGCGCCCGGTGGCTCGGCCGGCTGGCGGGCCCACTACCGCTTCACCATGACCGCCACCACGATCACCACCGCCGACCTCCAGTACGCCTGACGGCAGCCCGGCTGACGGGCCGCCGCGCACCGGGCGGGGCGGCCCCGCACCGTCAGTCGAAGTCGGCCGGGGTGAACTCCCGGGATTCGACCAGGACCATCCAGTTGCCGGAGTTGTCCCGGGCGACCGCCTCGACCCCGTACGGGCGGTCCTCCGGCGGGTTGATGAACTCGACGCCCTTGGCTCGGAGATCGTCGTACGTCTTCCGGCAGTCGTCGACGCTGAGGCCGAGGGCGAAGGTGCCGCCGTCGTCCATGGCCCGGTTGATCGCGTCGACCATCTCGGGCGAGTACGGCGGCCCCGGAATGGTCAGGTGGACCTGCAGCTCCGGCTGGTTCGGGTGCTTGACGGTGCACCAGCGGTATCCGTCGCCGAGCGTGATGTCGGTGTGTTCGGCGAAGCCGAGTACGTCGAGGTAGAACGCCTTGGACGCGTCGATGTCCTTCACGAAGACGCTGGTGATGGAGATGTTGGTAATCATGTGACCGAGGCTAGGAGGTGCCGCCGGTCCCGGGCTTCTCCTCGGTTGCGCGGTCGCGCCGCTCGGCCAGACCCCACATGAAGACGAAACAGCCGGGGATCCGGGGTGCGCCCTTCGCCGCCCAGCGACGCTGGAACTCGCTCGGCGTCTCCCCGACCAGTTCCCGGAACCGGCTGCTGAACGAGCCGAGGCTGGCGAAGCCGACCGCCTGGCAGACCTCGGTGACCGTCAGGTTGGTGGACCGGAGCAGGTCCTGGGCGCGTTCGACCCGACGGCGGGACAGGTGGGCGGCGGGCGAGACACCGTACGTCGCGGTGAAGAGCCGTTGGAAGTGGAACCTGCTCAGGCCGGCGACGGCGGCGAGGGTCGCGAGGTCGAGTGGCTCGGTGTAGTGACGGTCGGCGTGGTCGCGGGCCCGGCGCAGGTGCACCAGCAGGTCGCCGGGGACCCGGCGGGGCGGGGCGGTCACCAGCGTTGACCGGTGCTGGTGTCGGCGATCCGCCACCGGCCGTCCGGCTGCCGGAGCAGCAGGACGAGCAGCGGGGCGACGGCGGCGACGGCGACCGCCTGCCACCAGGACAACCAGTCGGAGAAGCAGCCACAGCAGGCCGCGGCGGCAAGGCCGGCCGCCAGGAGCGCGGGCACCCGGCCTGTTCCTCCCGACATGACCGGTTACCTTAGCCGCGTCGCCCGGTCTGGACCAGGTTGCGGATCCCGCGTATGTCGATATCCGGGTGGTGCGGTGATGCGGCAAGCTGGTGCCCGTGAACGCCCGGAAGCGCAAGAAATCGCAGAAGCGTCTGATGAGCGCGGTCGTCTGGGGCACCTCGGCGCAGGTGGCACGGTTGTTACGCGGTGGAGCCGACCCGAACCAACGGGACCGGGACGGCAGCACCCTGCTCTACCGGGCGAGTGTGCAGGGGAACGCGGAGATCGTGCGGGTGCTACTCGCCGCCGGTGCCGGGGTCGGCCGGCCGGTTCACCGGGAGCAGTCGTGACGACGCCGGTGGAGAAGCCCCGAACCGTTGTCGTCGTCGGCTATCCCGGGACCGAGCTGTTGGACCTCGCCTGCCTGACCACCACGTTCGACTACGCGAACCGGGCCGGTCGGCACTACCAGACCCTGGTCGTGTCACCGGCCGGCCAGCCGATCACCTGCCAGTCGGGGTTGACCCTGAACGCGCAGGCACCGATCGAGCGGCTGCGCGGCCCGATCGACACGATGATCGTCGCCGGCGGGGAGGGTGCGGTCGCCGCCGCCGACGACCATCGGCTCGTCGCACACGTACGCCGACTGGCCCGGGAGACCCGACGGGTCGCCTCGGTCTGTACCGGTGCCTGGATCCTCGCCGCGACCGGGCTGCTCGACGGCCACCGGGCCACCACCCACTGGATGTTCGCCGACCTGCTCGCCGCCCGGTACCCCGCCGTCGAGGTCGATCCGGCGCCGATCTACATCCGGGACGGCGATCTGACCACCGCCGCCGGGGTCACCAGCGCACTCGACCTGGCGTTGGCCTTCGTCGAGGAGGACCTCGGCGGCGAGGTGGCCCGGCACGTGGCGCGCGGGCTGGTGACGTACCTGCAACGGCCGGGCAACCAGGCGCAGATGAGCATGTTCCTCGCGGCGCCGGCACCCGACGACGACCTGGTACGCGACCTCGTCACGCTGATCCGCGAGACACCGGACGCGGACCTGAGCCTGTCTGCGCTCGCCACCCGGGCGGCGGTCAGCGAACGGCATCTGACCCGGCTTTTTGTCGCCCACCTCGGCCAGACCCCGGCCCGGTACGTCCGCACGGTCCGCCTGGAGGCGGCAGCCCAGTTGCTGGTGTCGAGCCGGCTGCCACTGGCCCGGGTCGCCGCCCGCTGCGGTTTCACCTCGGCGGAGGCGCTGCGGCAGGCGTTCGTCGACCGGTACGGCGTCACCCCGTCGCTCTACCGGTCGAGTTTCGCGAGCAGCCTCGCCGGGCAACGGCCGCCGGCCGGCCCGACCTGGCGTTCCGGTGGCCGGCGCCGGTCAGCCGACCGCCGCCAGGACGAGGAAGCCGAGGCCGAGCGGCACGTCCAGCAGCATGCAGGCCTCGGCCAGTGACCGGGGCACCACGATGTTCCGCCGGTAGTGAACGGCGTCCCAGATCCCGTGTGCGGCGAGGACCAGACCGGCCAGCACCAGGCCGACCTCCGGGGCGACCAGGACGGCGGCCACCGCGAGCCCGCCGTAGCCCGCCACCGCCACCGTCTGGGCGGTGAGGATCGGGTACGACACCCGCCCGACCAGTCCGACGACCACCAGGATGGCGGCGGCGATCCCGGCCACGACCCACCAGGGCAGGCTGAAAAGACTACTGAGGACGATCACCAGGCTGAACCCGGGCACCGCCGCCCAGGCGACCCAGGGCCGGGCCAGCGCGGCGGCGCCGAGGTAGCAGAGGGTGGCCGCGACGGCGGTGATCGCCAGGGTCTGCCGATCCGGTCCGGTGGCCAGCACGGCTACGGCGGCGGCCAGCCCGAGCGCGCTCGGCCAGCGGTGCAGGATCGCCGGCCGGTGTCGTGGGTGGCTGCCGGCGGCGGCGACTGATGTCGAGATCTCCATGCATCCGACGGTCCCCGCTGCCGCGCGACAGGTCGAGGTGCCTCCGCCATCCGGTCCAGAATCCTGGGGTACGGGTCCGTCGGGTCCCGGACCGGCCGCCGGGTCCCGGACCGGCCACCGGGTCCCGGACCGGCCGCCGGAGTCAGCGGATCGCGGCGAGGCGCAGGTAGTGGCCGAGCCGGGCGGCGGCGTCGAGCATCGCGACGCCCCGCGCGGTGAGCCGGCGCTGCCAGTCGTCCAGGGCGCGGGCGAGCGACTCCGTGCCGCCCGCCGTGCGGATCTGCTGGACCACGGTCGCGATGTGCTCCAACGGATATCCTCCGCGCCGCAACAGATGGGCCAGTTCGGCGTCACGGACGTCGGCCGCCCGGAACACCCGGTAGCCGGTGGCCGGATCGCGTACCGGGGCGAGGATGCCGACACTCTCCCAGGTACGCAGGGTGGCCGGGGTGACCCGGAGCCGGCGTGCGAGTTCGCCGATGCTCCACACCACGCCGGGTCCGGCGGTGGTCTCCGGTGTGGCGGGCAGGGTCCCGACCGCCTCCCGTACCGCGTCGAGGGTTTCCCGGTCGCGCAGCAGCTGGCCGTGCCCACGGTCGATGACGATCAGCGCGTCGTCGAGTGCGTTGTCGTGCAGCGCGTTCATGATCTGACCTGCGGCGCGGTGCCCGTACGCCGCGACGAGCGCCAGATAGGCGCGGAGCGCGGCGGCGTGCACCTCGGTGTAGATCCGGTAACCGCTGGGGGTGCGGTCGGCCGGCGGGATGAACCCGTCCCGCTCGTAGTTGCGGACCGCCTGGGTCGACAGGCCGTGCTCGCGGGCCAGGTCGGCTGGTCGCACGGTTTGAAACTTTACCGCGCCAGCATGCTGGCTTCTCCGCCGAGAGTCTCCACCGAACCTTCAACGGTACGTTTGAGCCACATGAGCCAGGACATTCGCGCTTTCGTACCCGAGTCATGTGACCTTCTCGCCCTCGGCGAGCCGACCCACCAGGAGCCCGCCTTCGGCGCGGTCCGCAACGAACTCTTCGCCCAGCTGGTCGGGCAGGGCTTCCGGTCGATCGCCCTGGAAACGGACCGGGTGGCCGGGTACGCGGTCAACGACTACGTGCTGCACGGCACCGGGAACCTCGACTCGGTGCTGGCCGAGGGCTTCAGCCACAACTTCGGCACGCACGAGGCCAACCGGCGGCTGGTCGCCTGGATGCGGGACCACAATCGGGACCGGCCGTCAACCGAGCGCCTGACCTTCCACGGTTTCGACGCCCCGACCGAGAACACCAGCGCACCCAGCCCGAGGAGTTATTTCGAGTACGCCCGCGACTATCTCCGGATCGACAACCTCGACATCGCGGGTGTTGCCGGCGACGACCACCGCTGGAGCCGCGACGAGGCGATCCTCGACTTCACGCAGTCCATGGGTGCCACCCCGGAGGCGGAGCGGCTGCGGAGCATCGGCGAGGACCTGCGCACGAAGCTCTACGCCCACGCACCGGAGCTGGTCGCGGCGACCTCACGTGCCGAGTGGCTCCGGGCCAGGACGCACCTGGCGGCCGGCCGCTGGCTGCTCCACTACCACTGGCAGGCGGCGCAGCCGCTCAAGCAGGGCGATCGGATCACCCTGCTGCTGGCGACCCGGGACACGTTGATGGCGCGGAACCTGTTCGACATCCGCGGCGTCGAGGCGGGGCGCGGCCCGACGATGGTCTCCGCCCACAACCTCCACCTGCAACGCAACGGTAGCGCCTGGACTCTGGGCGACCACAGCGCCCGGTGGTTCGGCGCCGGGGCGATCGTCGACTCGCTGCGGACCGAGGGCTACCTTTTTGTCGCCGGCAGTCTCGGGCGCAGTGCGGTCATCAACCTGGGCGAGCCGGAGCCGGAGACCTTCGAGGGTCAGCTGCAACGCCGTTTCACCGGCTGGGGCCTGCTCCCGGCCGCCGAGGTGTCCCCAGCGCGGACCCGTACGGACCCCGTTCCGCAGCAGGGTTACTTCCCGCTCGACCAGCCGACCGTCGACGGAGCCGACGTAATCCTGCACGTCACCGGCTGATCCGGGGTCGGCCGACGGCACGCTCGGCGTCAGCTGCGGGGGCAGGGCTGCTGGTCAGCTGCGGGGGCAGGGCTGCGGGGGCAGGTGCGGGTCAGTCGGACCGGGCGGGATCGCCGGTACCGGGACGGACGAGGGCGGCCCGGAACGCGGGACACTCGACCAGCAGTTCGTGCAGGCAGGTCGAGGCGTGTTCCAGGCTCGCCCGCATCCGGTTGAGCCGCTGGATGTTCTCGTCCAGTTCGCGTGCCTTCCCCGCCATCCGCGCCCGGAGCTGGGTGTCGTCCGGGGTGGAGACCAGGAACCGGGCGATCTCGGCGATGGTGAATCCGGCGTTCTGGGCGCAGGCGATGAACGTCAGGCGTTCGAGCACGTCCGCCCGGTAGGTGCGGCGCAGCCCCCGGCGCCCGGCTGGCGAGATCAGCGCCCGCCGCTCGTAGAACCGCAACGCGGAGGGGGTCACCCCGGCCCGCTCGGCCACCTCGGCGATGTCCAGCAGTGCCTCGCTCATCCCGCCTCCTTGACTTGAATCGCGGTTCAAGTCAGAGGGTAGCCGGCGTGAAGATTCATCACCTGAACTGTGGCTCGATGCGGCAGATCGAGGCCACCT
The DNA here is from genome assembly GCF_039871775.1 of Plantactinospora sp. B5E13. Lineage (NCBI taxonomy): Bacteria > Bacillati > Actinomycetota > Actinomycetes > Micromonosporales > Micromonosporaceae > Plantactinospora > Plantactinospora sp. B5E13. Next base: position 145,929 of record NZ_JBDPLT010000016.1, on the reverse strand, counting down.
ACGAGGGCCCGGCCCCCGCGCCGGCCGTCAACCACTGTCTGCTGGTCGAGACCGATTCCGCCGGCCTGGTCCTGGTCGAGACCGGTCTCGGGCTCGACGACGTACGGAATCCGGGCGGCAGTCTCGACGCCGGCTGGGTCGAGATGGTCCAGCCGGTGCTCGACGAGGAGGAGACGGCGGTACGACAGCTCGCGCGGCTCGGCTACTCGCCCGACGACGTACGCCACATCCTCGTGACCCATCTCGACGTGGACCACTGCGGCGGCCTGCCCGACTTTCCGGACGCGCGGGTGCACGTCCTCGCCGCCGAACTCGACGCCGCGCTCGCGGAGGCGCCGAGCCTGCGGTACCGCCCGGCGCACTGGGCGCACGGGCCGAAGTGGGTCACCTACCCGACCGGCCCCGGCCCGGACTGGTACGGCTTCACCTCGATCCAGCCGGAGGGGCTCCCGCCGGAGATCCGGCTGATTCCGCTCGGTGGGCACACCGTCGGCCACACCGGAGTGGCGGTACGCGACGGCGACCGCTGGCTGCTGCACTGTGGCGACGCGTACTACTACCACCGGGAACTCGACCGGGACCATCACCCGCATCCGATGCTGGACATCGTGCAGTGCCGCTCGGAGGTGCACCACGACCTCCGGCTCGGCACCCAGGCGCGGCTGCGGGAACTCGTCCGCGACCACGGGAACGAGGTGTCGGTCTTCTCCGCGCACGACCCGTGGGAGCTGTCGCGTCACCTGGGTGGGCCGGCGGCCTGACCGGTCGGAACCACGTCTCGTCGCCGCGATCCACGAACGGCCCCGACCCTCCTGGGCCAGGCTGCGCCGGGAGGGTCGCCGGAATCTACCGGTCCGGCGCGAGTGAGCCGTACGCCGGGCCGAACACCACCAGCAGGGTCAGGTCCTCGGTCACCTCGACGAACCGGTGCTCCTCACCGGCCGGCACGAAGATCACCGAGCCGGGACGTACCTCGGCCGTGCCGTCGGGTGTCACGATCGTGGCCCGTCCGGTGGTGACCACGTAGATCTCGTCCTCGGTGTGTGGGCTCTGGTTGTCGACCCCGCCGGCCGGAATGCAGTACGTGCCCACCGACAGGGCCGGCACCCTCAGGTGCTCGACCCAGTCGTTCGCCTGTCCGGTGGGGGTCGGCGTCCACACACCCGCGCCATCGATGATCCGCATCGCGCGAGCCTAGTACGGCAGCCGCGAATCCGGCCCCCCAGGCGGCGCTAACGGCGGCTGCCGGCGACGAACAGACGCCAGGCGGACGGGGTGAAGATCAGGGCCGGACCGCCCGGGTCCTTGCTGTCCCGTACCCCCACCATCCCGGGCAGGTTGTCCGCCACCTCCACACACGCGCCAGTCGAGTTGCTGCGGCTGCTCTTGCGCCAGCGGGCCCCGGTCAGGTCCATCGCTCGGCCACCTCCAGGATCAGCTCGGTCGACTGGGTCGGGGGCAGGGCCTCGGCCAGGATGTCCTCCCAGTGCTTGCGCACCTCGGCCACGTCGTCGGGGCGGCTGAGCACCTGGCCCTTGATCCGGCTCTCAAGGTATACGACTTCGTCGTTCTCCGGCAGGGTCGCGATGATGAGTGGCCCGTCCAGCCCGGGATAGGCACCGACGGTGGCCGGCACCACCTGGATCCGCACCCGGGGATGCTCCTGGTTGAGCCGGGCCAGGTGGAGCAGTTGCTCCCGCATCACCGCCGCGCCACCGATGGCGCGGTGCAGCACCGCCTCGTCCAGCACCGTCACCACCTGGGCCAGACTCTTGTCGTCGAGCCGCGCCTGCCACTTCAACCGGTCCGCGACCAGGACGTCGACCTGCTCCGGGGTCAACCGGTTGTCGGCGGAGACGACCGCCCGGGCGTACGCCTCGGTCTGCAGCAGGCCGGGGACGAAGGCCAGCTCGAACCAGCGGAGGAAGACCGCCCGCAGCTCGTTGCGGGCCCACTCCCGGAACCAGGGCGGTACGACGTCGAAGACGATGACCTTCCGCAACATCCGGACGAAGATCCCGCCGGTGTGGAAGTGCTTGTCGATCGCGGCGAGGTAGTCCTCCTTCGGCGCCCGGCTGCCATTCTCCACCGAGCCGACATGTGAACCGGAATAGTTGATCAGTTTTCCGAACTCCTCCTGGCTGAGATTCAGGGCCAGACGTACGTGCCGTAACTCGTCGAGCAGGAATTCCGCCGCCGACATACCCATGAGTAATCCCCCATCGTTTCCACAAATTTCCCGGCGCCCACCACAGGCTGCCCACATGACTCGTCCCGGCCCCCTCGGAACAACCACAGTCATCCATCTTTGCTAGTCCGGGGCGCAATGTCCATAGCAGAGTGTGGGCAGCGGGACCATTCGGATCCGGGTTCAGGTGAAGGACGGATGGAACCGCGCGGGGGCCGTCGGGAATCCCCTCTCCCCCACCCGAGACGGCCCCCGCTTCCACATCCGGGGAAAGGAGGAGTGGTGGAATTTCCTGGTCTGCCCCGGCCCGACCCGAGCCCGCAACGCGGGTCATTTCCGCTTCCGGTTCCGGGATACGGCGCGATGACAGCCGCCGACCGCAGCGGAGGACCGTCGGACCCCAGAAACCCGTACGCCAGGAAGCCGGCCGTAGCGGCGAACACGCACCTGCCGCAACGTCCGCTCTGGCTCTGCCGAGTCTGTGTCGTCGACTGGCCCTGCCTGGCCGCCCGCAGCCTGCTCACCGTCGAGTACGTCGACGACCCGGTCGCACTGCACGTTTATCTGGCGACGATGCTGCAGGCCGCCGTGGACGATTTGTACCGGCTCAACCCCGACCCGGGCCCCGACACCGGCCAGCTCTACCAGCGCTTCCTCGCCTGGGCCAGGCCCCGCCTCGACATCGAACGCAACCGTCGCCACAGCATCTGAGGCGCAACCGTCGCTGGGGCACGTGAGGCGCGACCGGAAACGCCGCGCCAGCCATGACCCGGTCGGGCATGATCACCCTCCGGAGGTGGAACGGTGGGCACGAATGCCGAGATCTTCGTCTTCGACGACCGGCGATACCGGGACGAGGTCGTCCCGACGATCGTGGAACTGCTCCGGACCGGCGCGGTGCCGTCGTGGCTCGACCAGATCTTCCGGTCCGCACCATGGCCGTGATCGCCGGCGACAGCGGTCACGGCGTGCTGTGGGGCAACGACGTGAGCCCGGAGGTCTGGCGGGAGGTGCTCGACCTGCCCGCCTGATCAGGCCGCCACGCCCGGGGACCGGCCTGATAAACGGTGGACAGCGCCGGCTCGGCCGGCAACCGTGGTCGGCATGTGGCAGGACGAGATCTGGGACGCCGAGAGCGCCCGACGGTACGACACTCCGGGCACCGGCATGTTCGCGCCCGAGGTGCTGGGACCGGCGGTGGACCGGCTCGCCGAACTGGCCGATGGCGGGGCGGCGCTGGAGTTCGCCATCGGCACCGGGCGGGTCGCCGTACCGCTCGCCGCGCGGGGCGTACCGATCACCGGCATCGAGCTGTCCCAGCCGATGGTCGACCAGCTCCGGACGAAGGTGGACGAGGCGACGATCCCGGTGGTCGTCGGCGACATGGCGAGTACCGGGGCGCCCGGCGAGTTCACCCTCGTCTACCTCGTCTACAACACCATCTCCAACCTGCTGACCCAGGAGGGCCAGGTGGCGTGCTTCCGCAACGCGGCCCGGCACCTCGGCCCGGGCGGCCGGTTCGTGGTCGAGCTGTGGGTGCCGGAGCTGCGCAAGCTGCCACCGGGTCAGCAGGCCGTGGTCTGGCGCTCCGAGGCCGGGTACGTCGGACTGGACACCTACGACGTGCTGCGGCAGCAGGTGGTGTCGCACCACTTCCGGTTCGGCGACAACACCGACGCCCGGCTGTTCCGCAGCCCGCACCGTTACATCTGGCCCGCCGAACTGGACCTGATGGCGCGGTTGGCCGGCTTCGAGCTGGAGAGCCGGTACGCGGACTGGGCCGGTGCCGAGTTCACCGCCGAGTCCCGGTCCCACGTCTCGGTCTACCGTCTGCCGTCGGACCGGCCGACGCCCTGATCGCCAGACCTCCGGTCGACACATGCCGGTCGGGCGACATGCCACCGAGTCATATTTATGCCGCTGAGGCATAACGTTGAACCGGCAGTGATGCTTCTCGGCGGGCGCCCGTGCCATCGTCCCGACCGACGTCGGTGCCGGGACCGGAACCGGGAGCGGGAGCGGGAGCGGGAGCGGGCACCACAGGGCCGGCAGATCGAACACCCAGGACCCGCATTCCGCACATGACTTCTGCCGCAGATCGAAAGCACCTGGCCCCGCAGATCGAAACCGCGCCAGCTATCATGACGCGTGCCCACACCGCACCTGGTTCCCCGCCACGCTGCCGCGCAGGTCGACGCGGCCCTGGCCGACACCCGTGTCGTGCTGATCAGTGGCGCGCGCCAGGCAGGCAAGAGCACCCTCGTTCGCATCGTTGCCGGCGATCGTCTCGCCGAGCGCCGCGATCTCGACCGGGCGCAGGACCGGGAGGCGGCGATCGCCGACCCGGTCGGCTTCGTCGACTCCCCCGAACTCCTGGTCGTCGACGAGATCCAGCGGGCTCCGGAGCTCCTGCTGGCGATCAAGGCAGCCGTCGACGAGGATCCCCGTCCCGGCCGGTATCTGCTCACCGGCTCGTCTCGGCTCTTCGGCATGGTGGCAGCCCCGGACGCGCTGCCCGGCCGGATGGAAACCGTCGAGCTGTGGCCGTTCTCCCAGGGAGAACTCGACAGTGCGCCGGACGGATTCGTCGACGCCATCTTCGCGCTCGGTCCGGACCTGCGACACGAGTCGGAGGTGACCCGCGCCGACTACGCGGCCAGAATCGTCCGCGGCGGTCTACCCGAGGCCACCGCCCGCGCGGACCCCCGCCGTCGCCAACGGTTCTTCGACGCGTACGTCCAGGCGCTCATCGACCGCGATGTCCGGCAACTGTCGGACATCCAGCACAAGGGCGAGCTCCGCAAGCTGGTCCGCCTCCTCGCGGCCAGGTCCGCGACGATCATCGCCGCCAACTCCCTCGAGTCCGCACTCGGGTTGAGCCGGCCGACGATCGCACGCTATCTCCGGGCCCTGGAAGAGATCTTCCTGGTCAAACGAATTCCCGGCTGGTCCCGCAACCTGGGCACCCGCACCACGGCCGCACCCAAACTGATCTTTGTCGACTCGGGAATCGCCGCCAACGAGATCGCAACCGACGCCCGGGCGCTACTCCGGCCGGGTGCACCGTTCGGCCCGCTGCTCGAGTCATTCGTCCTGTCCGAGTTGTCCCGGCAGCTCACCTGGTCTACACAGTTCGTCGATCTGTCCCACTACCGCGACCAGAGCAGGTACGAAGTCGACGCGGTGCTAGAGAACCGATCCGGCCAGGTCGTCGGGATCGAGGTCAAAGCGGCCACCACGGTCGGACCTGGCGACTTCCGCGGACTACGCCGACTCGCCGAGCGCCTCGGCGACGAATTCGTCGCCGGCATCGTCCTCTACACCGGAACCGCCACGCTGCCGTTCGGCGACAGACTCCGTGCCATGCCGGTCAGCGCCCTGTGGCAGACCCCCACCCCGCCAACCGCCTGACCTCGCGCAGGGCAGGGCAACCATCAGGGCGGTGACCGGCGACACGCTCAGATCAGACCCGGGTGGTACCCCGCCGGGCGGCCACCGTCCCCGGCGGCGGTGACCACCACCGCCGCCGGGGACAGGCGACCGGGCCGGCCTGAGCCGGTCCCGTCACGGCATCTGGATCGGGTACGACCCCGGCCCGTACGGCATCGAACTGGGCTGGACCGGGAGGGTGTCGCGGCGCTCGGCCTGGGCGAACCCGGCCGACCGGTACGGCACCTGCGGCCAGCCGCCGGCCTCGTGGAACAGCCGCAACGCGGTCGCCACGACCTCGGAGAGCGGCTCGTTCGCCTCGATCTCGATCGTGGCGCCCGGGGTGTCGATCCGCACCTTTGTCTGGTGCGCGTCCTTGTCGTCCGACTTCGCGGCCGGGGTCTCCGCGCCGGACGGCTCGCCGCCCGGGGTCGGTGTTCCGGCCGGCACGGTGACCGTCGACGGCGAGCCGGTCGGCACGGCCGGCGGCTCCACCGACGGCGGCACCTCCGGCGCGGGGGCCGGTTCCGGCGACGTCTCCGGGCCGGGTGCCGGGGCCGGCAGCGGGGCCGTCTCCGGCGGCGGCGTCGTCTCGGGCGGGGAGGGCTGGGCGGGGACCGACCCGGAGAGCGACTGCGCGGGCTGTCCGGAACGGGGTGGCTCGAATGTCACCGGGCCATTGTCCGACCAATCCACCCCGACCTGCCACGTCCGATCCCGTCGGATCCCACTCGATCCGTCGGTCTTCCGACCCGGCTCTGTCGTGTCATGCCTGTTGTTGGCCGATCGCCGGGGTCGGTGTTCCCCGGCTCAGCCCGCGACCAGTTCGCCGTCCTCGACCCGCGCCGGGCTGTCCTGGGCGAACTGGGTGCGGTACAGCTCGGCGTACCGGCCGTCGAGGGCGAGCAGTTCGTCGTGGGTGCCGCGTTCCACGATCCGGCCGGCCTCGACCACCAGGATCTGGTCGGCGGCCCGGACCGTGGAGAGCCGGTGGGCGATCACCAGCGCGGTACGGTCGGCGAGCGCCTCGGCCAGCGCCGCCTGCACCGCCGCCTCCGAGGTCGAGTCCAGGTGGGCGGTCGCCTCGTCGAGGATCACCACCCGGGGGCGGGCCAGCAGCAGCCGGGCGATGGTCAGCCGCTGCCGCTCGCCGCCGGAGAGCCGGTAGCCGCGCTCACCGACCACGGTCTCCAGCCCGTCGGGCAGCGCCTCGACCAGGTCGGCGAGCCGGGCCCGGCGCAGCGCGTCCCACACCTCGTCGTCGGTCGCCTCGGGGCGGGCCAGCAGCAGGTTGGCCCGGATGGTGTCGTGGAACAGGTGCCCGTCCTGGGTGACCAGGCCGAGGGTGTCCCGGATCGACTCGAAGCTCAGGTCCCGTACGTCGACCCCGGAGAGGCGTACCGCGCCGGCGTCGACGTCGTAGAGCCGGGGCACCAGCTGGGCGATGGTGGACTTGCCCGCCCCGGAGGAGCCGACCAGGGCCACCAGCTGCCCCGGCTCGACCCGGAACGAGACGTCGTGCAGCACCTCGACGCCGCCCCGGGTGTCCAGGGTCGCCACCTCCTCCAGCGAGGCGAGCGAGACCTTCTCCGCCGACGGGTAGCCGAACCGGACCCCGGCCAGCTCGACCGAGACCGGCCCGGCCGGCACCGGCCGGGCGTCCGACTTCTCGGTGATCAGCGGCTTCAGGTCGAGCACCTCGAAGACCCGTTCGAAGCTGACCAGCGCGCTCATCACCTCGACCCGGGCGCTGGCCAGGGAGGTCAGCGGCGCGTAGAGGCGGGTGATCAGCAGGGCGAGCGCGACGACCGCGCCGGCCTCCAGGTCGCCGCGCAGCGCCGACCAGCCGCCGAGGCCGTACACCAGGGCCAGGGCCAGCGTCGAGACCACGGTGAGCGCGGTGAGGAAGACGGTCTGGACCATCGCGGTGCGGACCCCGATGTCGCGGACCCGGCGGGCCCGGTCGGCGAACTCGGCCGACTCGCGGCCGGGGCGGCCGAAGAGCTTGACCAGGGTGGCGCCGGGCGCGGAAAACCGCTCGGTCATCTGGTTGCCCATCGCCGCGTTGTGGTCCGCCGCCTCCCGGCCGAGCCGGGCCAGCCGGTTGCCCATCCGCCGGGCCGGCAGCACGAAGACCGGCAGCAGCACCAGGGCCAGCAGGGTGATCCGCCACGAGATGTTGATCATCACGACGAGGGTGAGCAGCAGGGTGACCAGGTTGCCGGCCACCCCGGAGAGGGTGTCGCTGAACGCCCGCTGCGCGCCGATCACGTCGTTGTTGAGCCGGCTGACCAGGGCGCCGGTCCGGGTACGGGTGAAGAACGCGACCGGCATCCGCTGCACGTGGTCGAAGACGGCGGTACGCAGGTCGAGGATCAGCCCCTCGCCGAGGCTCGCCGACAGCCAGCGGTTGAGCAGCCCGAGACCGGCCTCGGCGAGCGCGACCACGGCGATCAGCAGGGCGAGCCGGATCACCAGCCCGGGGTCACCGCCGCCGACGATGGTGTCGACCACCCGCCCGGCGAGCACCGGGGTGGCCACCGCCAGCACCGCCAACACGACACTGAGCAGCAGGTAGCCGATGATCCGGCGCCGGTGCGGCCGGGCGAAACCCCCGATCCGGCGCAGCGTGGCCATGGAGAACGGCCGCTTGTCCTGTTGCGCGTGGGTCATCCGGTACATCGAGTTCCACGCGGTGACTTCCATGCTCATCGCTACGCCCCTTCGCCCGGCCGCGGTTTCGGACCGTACCGGTGGGGTCCGACAGTAAAACCTCAACCATTGTCGAGGTCAACCGCGACCAGGGAGCCGAAACGACGGTGGGCGCCCACACCGTTGTGGGCGCCCACCGTCAGGTCAGGCGGATCAGGCGGCGGCGAGCGCCGGGCCGTCCAGCGCCTCCGCGCCGATGTCGGCCGGCCGCAGGGCCAGCGCCAGTACGTCGGCGACGTCGGCCAGGGTGTGCACGGTCAACGCCTCGCGCACCTCGGCCGGCAGGTCGTCCAGGTCCGGCTCGTTACGGGCGGGGATGATCACCTCGGTCAGACCGGCCCGGTGCGCGGCGAGCAGCTTCTGCTTCACCCCGCCGATCGGCAGCACCCGACCGGAGAGGGTCACCTCGCCGGTCATCCCGAACTCGGGGCGTACCGGGCGACCGGTGACCAGCGACGCCAGCGCGGTGACCATGGTGATGCCCGCGCTCGGGCCGTCCTTCGGCACCGCACCCGCCGGGAAGTGGACGTGGATCCGCCGCCCGGCCAGGGCGTTCGGGTCCAACCCCAGCTTCCGACCGTTCGACCGCAGGTAGGAGAGAGCGATCTGCGCCGACTCCTTCATCACGTCGCCGAGCTGCCCGGTCAGGGTCAGCCCCGGCTCGCCCTCCATGCTGGTTGCCTCGATGAACAGCACGTCACCACCGGCACCGGTCACCGCCAGCCCGGTCGCCACCCCCGGCACCGCCGTCCGCTCCGCCGACTCCGGCGTGAACTTCGGCCGACCCAGGTAGCTGGCCAGGTTGTCGGTGTCGACCCGGACCGGGCCCTCGGTCGAGGCCAGCGCCACCGCGACCTTGCGGAGGATCTTCGCCAGGGCGCGTTCGAGCTGACGTACCCCCGCCTCCCGGGTGTGCTCGCCGGCGATCGCGGCCAGGGCGGCGTCGGAGACGCTCACCTCGTCCACGGTCAGCCCGGCCCGCTCGATCTGCCTCGGCAGCAGGTGGTCCCGGGCGATCGCGACCTTCTCCTCCTCGGTGTAGCCGTCCAGGGTGACCAGCTCCATCCGGTCCAGCAGCGGGCCGGGGATCGCCTCCACCACGTTCGCGGTGGCCAGGAAGAGCACGTCCGACAGGTCGAGGTCGACCTCCAGGTAGTGGTCCCGGAAGGTGTGGTTCTGCGCCGGGTCGAGCACCTCCAGCAGGGCGGCGGCCGGGTCACCGGCGTACCCGACGGAGAGCTTGTCGACCTCGTCGAGCAGCACGACCGGGTTCATCGACCCGGCCTCGCGCAGCGCCCGGACGATCCGGCCGGGCAACGCACCGACGTACGTCCGGCGGTGGCCCCGGATCTCGGCCTCGTCCCGTACGCCGCCGAGCGAGACCCGGACGAACTTCCGGCCGAGGGCCCGGGCGACGGACTCGCCGAGGCTGGTCTTGCCGACTCCGGGCGGGCCGCCCAGGGCCAGTACGGCACCCGAGCCGCGACCCCCGACGACCTGCAGGTTGCGGGCCGCCCTCCGGTTACGCACCGCGAGGTACTCCAGGATCCGGTCCTTCACGTCGGCCAGGCCTGCGTGGTCGGCGTCCAGCACCTCGCGGGCCCGGACCAGGTCGGTGTTGTCCTCGGTCCGGACGTTCCACGGCATCTCCAGCACGGTGTCCAGCCAGGTACGGATCCAGCCCGCCTCCGGGGAGGCGTCGCTGGCCCGTTCCAGCTTGCCGACCTCGCGCAGCGCCGCCTCGCGGACCTTCTCCGGCAGGTCGGCGGACTCCACCCGGGAGCGGTAGTCGGCCGAGCCGTCCGGCTCGTCCTCACCGAGTTCCTTGCGGATCGCGGCGAGCTGCTGGCGGAGCAGGAACTCGCGCTGGGACTTCTCCAGCCCCTCGCGTACGTCGTTGTTGATCCGCTCGGTGACCTCCTGCTCGGCCAGGTAGTCCTTCACCCAGCCGACCAGCAGTTCGAGTCGGGTGGTCACGTCCGGCGCGTCGAGCAGTTCGATCTTCTGTTCCAGGGTGAGCCAGGGTGCGTAGCCGGCCGAGTCGGCCAGCTCCGACAGGTCGGTCATCCGCTCGACGGCGTCGATGACCTGCCAGGCGCCCCGCTCCTGGAGCAGGGAGGTGACCAGCGCGCGGTACTCCCGGGCCAGTTCCTTCGCCTTGCCGGCCGGAGCGGGTTCGGTGCTCTCGGTCGCCTCGACCCAGAGCGCGGCGCCGGGGCCGGGCACACCGGAGCCGATCCGGGCCCGGGCCAGGCCACGGACCACCGCGGCCGGTTCGCCGCTGGGCAGCCGGCCGACCTTCTCGATCGTGGCGATCACGCCGGTGGAGCCGTACTCCCCGTCGACCCGGGGTACGGCGAGCAGCTTCTTGTCACCCGTCGCCCGGGCGGCGTCGACCGCGGACTGGGTGGTCGCGTCGAGGGTCACCGGAATGACCATGCCGGGCAGAAGGACAGCGTCGGTCAGCGGAAGAACCGGAAGAGTTGCCATCGAACACCTGCCATCGTTAGTTGAGCTTGTACGACTCAAGTAACAAACGGTGTCCCATGTTCCGGCTTGTGACCCACGCCACGCCACCGACACTGTCCTGTCCACCGACAAAAACCCCGGCTGATCCGGTTAGCTAACCAAGCGGCCCACACTTCACCGGGACACGTCGATTCACGACATCCGAGCGGTGGGACCTCCATACCGGCCGTCCGGTCAGCCCCGTGGCGCCGTCCCTGCCCGGTGTGGGATGAACCAGCCCCGACGGGCCGCCCGCAGCAGGGCGACGTGCCGGTCCGGCGCCTGAAGCGCGACAATGCTCCGGCACACCGTGTCGATGACCGTGGTCAGCGGCAAATCCAGACCGACCGCGACCTGCTCGTCGGTCCAGCCGGCCAGCAGCAGACCCAGCACCACCAGCTCGCGCCGGTTCAGGACGGACCAACCCTTCGGCAGCGGGGCGAGCATCGCCAGTCCGAGCACCGGCGCCGGTGCGGCGGCGCAGCCCAGCAGCACGACCCGGAACAGACCGTCGATAGCCTCCGGGACATCACGCACCAGTTCGGACCGTTGTCGGACGGGCCAGAGAAAGGACACCGAGCCCTCGCCCCGTGGGGCCATCTCGTCGATCACCGCGAGCAACGGCGACCCGGCTGCCAGCAGTGGGTGCCCGGGCAGGCCGCACAGGGAGAACGGCTCGCCCGCACGGGTCAGCACCAGCCCGGCGACGGCGTCGTGGACTACACGCGCCAGTACCGCCAGCGACCGCAACGGATCGAGCGTCGCCGCGATCCGGGGTGCCAACACCCCGATCAGGTCCCGCTCCGCGTCGGTGGGGTGGCCCGCGTCCTCGGTGCTGAGCGCGAGCATGCCGATGTGGCGGCGATCCTGGCTGAGCAGACCGACCGCCAGCCCCTCCCGGAACCCGGCCGGCAGGTAGTAGTCGCTCCAGATCTCGTACTCGACGGCCGGTATCGGGTGGTCCCGGCCGCACTGCGGGACGGGCGACTCGGTCAGGCCCGCCTGTTCGGCCTGGTCCATCGATGCCCGGGTGCCGAAGTAGGTCTGGATCCGCTCGGGGTAGCCGGTTGACGTCACCTCGACGAACCGGTGGTTCCGATCGTCGGCCAGGGACAGCCACGCCGCGTCGTAGGGCACCACCTGGCGCAGCAGGGACAGCCACTGGGCCGGCCGGTCCTCCCCGATCGGACTCGCGGTGATCGCCGCCGCCTGGCGGACGATGTCGGGTAGCGAGGGGGTACGGGTCATCTGATGCTCCCGGTCAGTGATCGTGGCAGGTACAGACCCAGCCGGACCGCGCGTACCGCGGCCAGGGTGCGGGATGGGGCCGCCAGTTTCGCCAGGATGTGCTCGATGTGCGCGGCGACCGTCCGTTGGGCGATCACCAGGGTGTCGGCTATCCGATGGTTGGACCAGCCCTCGATCAGCATGCCAAGGATCTCCAGTTCCCGGCGGGTCAGCCCGTGCAGGTTGCCGGGAGGCGAGACCAGCACCACGGCATGCAGGTACGCCGGTGCATGATCCGGACAGGCCAACACACTGATTCGCAGGAACTCGCGGCACCCCGCGCCCGAGCGGTACGGACACAGAAACGCGGCGTGCGGCTCCCCCTCGGTCAGGCTCTCGGCCACCGCGCCGAGCACGGGCGAGCCGGGCCGAAGTACCGGATGGTCCGGCAGCCCCGCCAGCTCGACCACGTTCCCTGCCCGGGTCAGCACCACGCCGGCCGTCGCGTTGGCGACAATCCTGGCGAGGGTGACGATGGACCGCAGCGGGTCCACTCCCTCGGCGATCACCGGAGCGAGCAGGCCGAGGAAGTCCCGGACCGCGTCGGTCGGATGGTCGACGGTGTCGGTGTGCATGGTCAGCATGCCGACGTGGCGGCCGTCCGGGCTGAACAGCCCGACCCCGATGCCCTCCTTGAAGCCGGCCGGCGCGAAGTGCGTGCTCCAGGAGACCAGTTCGGCCACCGGGACAGGGGTGTCTTTGACCCGCAGCGGCGGCCGGTCCCGGTCCATTCCGAGCAGTTCCATCTCGCGGTAGTGCTCCAGCCCTCGCTGCCAGGCGATGGTCGACTCGGAGTAGCCGAAGCCGCCGAGTGATTCGAAGCCGCGATGCTCGGGATCCAGCAGATGAAGGACACCAGCCTGGATCGGCGCCAGTCGGCGCAGCACCGTGAACAGCTCCGCGACCCGCTCCTCCACGGTGACTGGTGACGCCACCACCCGCTCGATGTCCACGGCAATCTCAGCGGCACCGTCCGGCAGTTCGGTCACCCGGTCACCGTTCCGACGATGGGTGCATGGCCGTCCGTCCACTCCTTCGCCATATCGGCAGTCCTGTCAATCGACAACGGCGGCGCCGGTGCGATTACCTAAGGAAACGCTGATTCACGGCGTAGGACACGCGGCACCCCGGATCGGCATGTTCCCGACATCGGCCGCCGCCGGGGACCGCTACGGTCGTGGAGGGCGCGCACGCTCCGGCGCGCCCTCCACCCCCACATCCCACCGCCCACGGCCCGAGACGAAGGGCTTGCGCGGAACGGTCAGCCGGCCCGGCAGACGATGCCGTTCAGGATCGGATTGGCCGGCCCGGTCGAGCCCGAGGCGACGTACGAGATCGTCGCGCTGTCACCGGGTTCGAGACTCGGGCGGTGGCGCGGATGCCGGACGATGACACTGTCGCCGCCCCGGTTGACCAACTCGGCTCCCCAGACGCTGTACAACTGCTGGCTGGCCGGCAGGGTCCAGCCGAACGTCCAGTCGTCGAAGACCGTGGAGCCGGTGTTGCGGACCGTCATGTGCACCAGCATGCCGCCGGGCCACGTCGACACGTCGTAGGCAATCGTGCAGCTCTCCTCCGGTCCACTCCGGGTGGTCACGGTGATCGGCGCGGAGAGCGGGGACACGTTGCCGGCCTCGTCCACGGCCCGCACACCGAAGGCGTACGTCGTCCCTGCGGACAGGCCGTACACCACCGCACCGGTGCTCGGCAACGCGGGCGGGAGCAGCCCGACCGTGGCCACCACGGTGCTGCCGTCCGGGGTGATCGACACCACCTCGTACCGCTGCAGCACCACGTTGTCCGTGGACGGGGACCAGGTCAGACCGACCGTCTCCTCGCCCACCACGGTGGTGGCCAGGTCGGTCGGTGCGGTCGGCGGCTCGTCGTCCCCCGGCGGCGCGATGAACCGCAGCGTCGGCGGCGCCGCCGAACGGTTCCCGGCCGCGTCCACCGCGAAGACCCCGAACGTGTACGTCCGGGACGGCTGCAGGTTGGTCAGCCGGATGCTGTTCGTCGTCGTCCGGTGCAGCATCGCCACGTCGGTGAAGATCTGGGTCACCTCGTACCGCTCGACGCCGACGTTGTCGGTGGAGGCCGCCCAGGTGAGCAGCACGGAGGTCTCGGTGGCCTCGACGACGGTGATCTCACCCGGCCGGCTCGGCGGCGTGGTGTCGGCGTCCGCGTCGAGGGTCGTCACGCTGACCGACGGGGACGGCGCCGAGACGTTGCCGGCGTCGTCGACCGCCCGCACCGCAAAGGTGTACGACGTCTGCGGGGCCAGCCCGGTGACGGTGAACTGGTTGCGCCCCGGCGGGTGCTGCGAGGCGGTGCCGACCACCGTGCTGCCGTCGTCGGTGATCCGCAGGATCTCGTAGCGGTTGAGCATGATGTTGTCGGTGGAGCGGGCCCAGGTCAGCAGCACACTGGTCTTGGTGACCTGCGAGGCGACCGGCTGGCCGGGCACGCTCGGCGGCTGACTGTCCCCCGGTGGCTGGGTCACCGCCACGCTGTCGCTGTAGGCGGACCGGTTGCCGGCCGCGTCGATCGCGACGACCTGGTAGAAGGAGGTCTGCGAGGCCCGGAGGCCGGTGATCTCGATGCGGTTGGTGCTGGTGGTGTAGCTGTTGCCCACGTCGGTGTAGAAGCGGGCGACCTGGTAGCTGACCACGCCGACGTTGTCGGTGGACGGTGCCCAGGTGAGGACGACGGAGGTTTCGGTGGCCTCGACGACGGTGACCGGACCGGGCGTGGTCGGTGGTTCGGTGTCGTCGGCGGCCGCGTACGCCGGTGCGCCGCCAGCGGCGAGCGCGACGGCGGCGACGATCGACAGGCAGAGCGTGCGGGCCCTCCACCGGGCAGGACGGGATGATCGGTCGGACATGCGGATCCTCGCTCTCGACGGCCGGCGTCGAGGGCTTCCCCCGACACCCGGACATTCATCATGAGCGATGACTTCGCCGTGCGGTAACCACCGATCGAGCGGGTTTGACGCGAGCGGGTTGGCGCGACCGGCCCGGCTGGAACCGACGGCGGCGCGTGGGGAAGCCGTCCCGGGCTGCTGGGCCAGCCCGGGACGGCTCGTCCTCATCCGGCGGACTCGTCCTCCGCCCGCATCCCGTGCAGGTCGTAGCTGAGCTCGCCGGCCTCCAACCGGGCGCGCAGCCCGGCCTCCTTGGCGAGTCGGGCGGTCGTCGCGGCGGCCACCTCGGCCACGTTCTCCCGGGCGACGACCACCGCACCGTCGGCGTCCAGCACCACGACGTCCCCCGGGTTGACCGTCGCACCGCCCACCCGTACCGGGATGTCGAGTTCGCCCCGCTCGCGCTTGGTCGCCCCACGCACCCGTACCCAACGGGCCCAGATCGGCAGACCGAGGTCCCGCAGCTCGTCGGCGTCCCGCACCGAGGCGTCCACCAGTACGCCGACTGCGCCGGCGACCTTCGCCTGGGTGGCCAGCAGCTCGCCGACCAGGGCCACCGGGGCCGGTTCCGGCATGGTGAGCACCAGGACCTCACCGGGGCGCAACCGGGTCATCGCCTCGTGCACGGCCCGGTTGTCGTCCTGGCCGCAGCGCACCGTACGGGCCGGACCGGCGACCCGGGTCCCCGGGACGATCTGTGTCAGGTCGGCGTCGACCAGGCCGCGTCGCCCGGACGCCTCGTAGACGGCGGCCACCCCGGCGTCGGCCAGCGTGCCGAGCACCTCCGGGTCGATCGGAGCCGTCGTGTCGTCCGCCCCGCTCACAGCGTCCCCACCACGTTCGGGATCAGCCGCTGGAACGCCTCCGCCTGCTTGATCGCGGCGTTGCCGGTGACCCGACGGGCGTGGTTGCCCCGCTGGTCGGCCCGCTGGGTGTAGTACTCCCGAAGGTAGCCCTGGGCACCCATCGCCGCCATCGCCTCCTGCTTCGCCGGCATCACGTCGGTGATGTCGACGAAGACGGTGGGCACGAAACCGCACAGCTCGGGCTGGTGCGGCTCGAAGATCAGGAACTCCGAGGGCGGCGCGGTCTTGAACCCGCTGGAGACCCCGGCGCCGGCAGTGAGCTGCCGCGCGGTCGCCACCGCCGCGTGCGCCACCGGGTGGTCGGGGTTGAACGGGTCCCGGTCCGGGTGGGTGAGTACGACGTGCGGGGCGTACTCCCGCATCAGCCCGGCGAGCCGGTCGATGTCCTCGTCCCGGATCCGCAACGGGTAGTCGCCGAGGTCGAACGCCTCGAACGTGGCACCGACGGCGGCGGCGGCCCGCTCCGCCTCGGCGTGCCGCAGCCGCTTCACGTTCTCGATCGTCTGGTTCGGGTCCTTCCACAGCTCACCGGACTCGCCGCGCTCGCCGTAGGAGAGGGCGACGACCAGGGCCTCACCCCCGGCCGCGGTGTGCTTGGCGACCGCGCCGGCGGCCCGCCACACGAAGTCGGCCGAGTGCGCCCCGACCACCAGCATCCGCCGCTTGCTCATGCGATGACCTCAGCCTTCGCGGCGGCCAGGAAACGGGAGTTGACCACCGCCATGGTCTGGATCTCCTGTTCGGTGAAGCCGGCCTCCAGCAGGTGGTCGGCGAAGAGCGCCAGACCGTCCTCGACCGGCGGGTTGAAGGGCTGTCCCAGGTCGCTGGAGAGGATCGAGTGCTCCGGGCCGACCGCCCGGATGTTGGCGATCAGATCCGCCCAGGCGACCTTTCCGGTGTGCGGCGTGGTGAAGCAACGCTCCAGCAGCGCACCCGCCTCGGCCAGTTCCCGCTGCTGTTCCACCGGAAGCCGCTGCGAGGTGAACTCGGGGTGGGTGACCACGACCCGGCGTACGCCCTCCTCCTTGGCGGCCCGGACGACGGCCAGGATCTCGGCACCGTTCAGGTGGCCGGTGGCGAGCACCATGTCGTGCCGGGCGATCACCCGCAGCACCTTGCGCACCTGCTCCAGGACCCGTCCCTCGTCGTCGACGACCTCGACGACGTCCGGCACGATGCCCTGGGCGTGCAGGTCCGCCTGCAGCGCACCCCACATCGCCGGCTTGGACCCGGGCAGGTCGGTGGCGGTGCTGCGCCGCTGGTTACCGGAGTCCACAGTGGGCATCCACACCACCCGGGCGCCCTGGCGCCCGGCAACCTCGACGGCGGCCGGGTTCATTCCGCCCATGGCGCCGTTGAGGGTGACCGCGCCGAGGACGTCGACCTCGGGCACCACCTTGCGGACCACCGCCGCCCGCTCGGCCGTCGCCACGTAGTGCGACTTCAGGACGAAGCCGGCGAGGCCCACCTCGACGCAGCGGCGCGCCAGGTCGAGGTCGTCGATCCGGCGCTCCATCACGTCGGGACCCACGTGTACGTGGGTGTCGTACGCCCCGGCGACCAGGGCACGAGCCCGCGCGGACGGGACGGGATGATCGGACATGCTGCTCCTTGAGGGGCTCTGCCGCCGCGTCGGTTCACGACGGGCGGCCGGGACGGTCGGTTCGGATCGGTCGGGGTACGTGGGTCGGCACGAGCGGCGGTCGGCACGGGCGCGGCGCGGACTCAGGACGGACGGAGGGGGTTGACCGTCGCGGATCGCGCGCGGGCGGTGTTGGACAGGGTCAGTTCCACCTGGCCGAGATGACGGCGCATGGCGGCCTCGGCGGCGTCCGGGTCGCGGGCCGCGATCGCCGCCACGATGTCGGTGTGCTCACCGAGCGACTGGGCCGGACGGCCGGGCACCAGGATCGTCCGGTACTGGAACCGGACCAGTTGGGCCCGGAGCCCGCTGATCAGCCGGGCGGCGGTGTCGTGCCGCGCCGCCGCGATGATCGCCTTGTGCAGGCTGGCGTTGCCCTCGGAGTAGCCGAGCAGGTCGTCCTGCTCCAGCTTCTGGGTCATCCGGTTCAGCACCCGCCGCAGGCCGCCGATCTCCCGGGCGGTCGCGTTGATCGCCGCCTGGCGGGCGGCAAGTGCCTCGAGCACCGCCCGCACCTGGAGGATCTCGACCGCCTCGGCCTCGGTCACCAGCCGTACGTGGGCACCCCGGTTCGGGGTGAGCACCACCAGGCCGTCCTGCCCGAGCCGGACCAGCACGGTACGCACCACCGCGCGGCTGACCTGCAGCCGGGCCGCCAACTCCACCTCGATGAGCCGCTCGTTCGGCATCAGCTCACCGCTGCGGATCGCCTGCCGCAGCTGCTCGTACGCCTCGTCGGCGGTCCGGGTCGCCGGACGCCGCACTGTGGACTTCGCCTCCCGTGATTCGGTCGTCACCGCGTCACCCTCCGTGCCCATACATTGTGTCCAACCTGGAAGAACGGGAACTTCCCTGGTCAGACGGGGGGCGAGAGTGTGCCGCGCCCTGGTTGGAGGCCACCATCCGCAACATTGTCTCCAAGATTATTTACAATCGTGCTGACAGGATCGCCGCCCGACCGGACAATGTCAACACTGCGGTGAGCTGCGGAAACCTGTGGCAGCACAGAAAACATCGGGCGTTTGCCGCAACTTTGTGGATCTCTGCGGTGACAGGCGCAACCCGGGTCATCTACCATTCTCGACCGGGCGAGAGCCGAGCGCGCACAGGCGTCGATCCTGAGATGTCCGGCCTGCGCGGGCGCACCGGCGGCTGGCTGCCCGTCGATCCGTTTGAAGCTGGAGGCATTCACAATGATCAGACGCTCGCGCGTGCTGGCAGCAGGGCTGCTGGCCACGGCGATGGCCGTGAGCGGTTGCAGCGGCTCCGACGACAAGGGAGGTGACGTCGGCAGCAAGGAGACCGACAAGGTCGCCTACATCACCGCGTTCGGCGCCGTCGGCCGGGACGCGTTCGCCTGGGTGGCCAAGGAGAAGGGCTTCTTCGCCGAGGCCGGCATCGAGGTGGACATCAAGGAGGGTGCGGGTAACCAGCCGAACCTGACCGCGCTCAAGGCGGGCCAGGTCCAGTTCGCCGCGCTCGACTTCACCGGTGCCGTGATCCAGGCCGGTAAGGGCGAGTTCACCGACTGGCGGGCCATCGCGGCCATCCACCAGCAGACCCTCATCTCGGTGATGACCACCAAGGACACCAACATCACCACCCCGAAGGACCTGGCCGGCAAGACCATCGCCACGGGTGCCGGCTCGGTGACCGAGCTGCTCTTCCCGGCGTACGCCCAGCTGGCCGGGCTCGACCCGAAGTCGGTCAAGATCCAGGGTGTGCAGGCCACCGCGCTCAACGGCCTGATGGCGAGCCGGCAGGTGGACGCGCTCGGCACCTTCCTGCTCAGCCGTGGCGCCCTGGCGACCGCCTCCAAGAAGGAGGTCGTGACCCTGCCGTACAGCGACTACCTGCGGGACCTGTTCGGCAACGCGATCATCACCACGCCGAAGCTCATCGCGGACGACCCCGACCTGGTGCAGCGGTTCACCAACGCGGCGCTCAAGGGTCTGCAGTACAGCATCGAGCACCCGGACGAGGCGGCGGCGATCCTGAACAAGGCCAAGCCGACGTACGCGGTTGCGGCGGGCAAGGGCGAGATCGACGTGATGACCCCGTACGTTCGGCCGGCCGGTGGTGCCCCGATCGGCCTCATGGACGAGCAGCGGGTGGCCCGGACCATCGCCGTTCTCCAGGGCTCTGGCCTGATCCCGTCGGGGCTGACCCCGCAGAACGTCGTCGACTTCAACTTCGTGAAGGCGTCCTGACGACAACACCGCACCACCAGTACCACCCGTACCAAACGGTTCCGGCCCTGGTCGGAATCCCCTGCCCGAGCGGCAGGCGTACCTGACGGTCGGGACGGTGGCCGAGATGGCCGCCGTCCCACCACCGGTCCCCTCGCGGCGCGGCCGACGTGCGCGTCACGGTGATTCCGGCCCGCGCCGCCCCCCACTCCCATCCCTCAGGGAAATCACCATGACTGACAGTTCCCGGCCACCTCAACGGTGGACCAACATCGGGTTACCCACCCTCGGCACCGTGCTGATAATCGGTCTCTGGTGGGGTATCACCCGGGTATTCAGCATCGAGCCGTTCTTCCTGCCCGCGCCGCCGGACGTGGTGGAGTCGTTCCTGAAGATCCCTCAGGACCTGTTCAAGCATGCCGGCGTGACCTTGCTGGAGACCGTCATCGGCTTCGGCATCGCCACGGTCGGTGCGATCCTGCTGGCCATCCTGCTCGCCGCCTCGCGGACCGTGGAGCGGATGACCTTTCCGGCGATCGCCGGGATCAACGCGGTGCCGAAGGTGGCGCTCGCCCCGCTGCTGCTGATCTGGGTCGGAATCGAGCCCGAGGCCAAGGTCCTGATGGCCATCCTGCTCTGCTTCTTCCCGATCCTGGTCGCCACCATGGCCGGGCTCAGCTCGACGCCGGCCGACCTCGGTGAGATGGCCCGGTCGCTCTCCGCCTCTTGGTGGCAGACCTTCATCCGGGTCCGGCTGCCCTGGGCCCTGCCACAGATCTTCATCGGGTTGAAGGTCGCCACCTCGCTGGCCATCATCGGCGCCATCATCGGCGAGGTGGTTCAACCCAGCCAGGGGCTCGGTTACGTGATCTCCTCCTCCGGGCAGTCGGCCGACACACCGCTCGCCTTCGCCGCACTGACCCTGCTCGCCGTCATGGGCGCTGCCCTGTTCTACGCCATGGTGGGTCTCGAACGGATCCTCGTGCCGTGGGCGCGGTCGATCTCATCCTGATCCGCATCCCTCATGGAGAGCCCAATGATCAAGATCGCCGGACTGAACCGGACCTTCAAGGGCAAGAGCGGCCCCGTCGAGGCGCTGCGGAACCTCAACCTGGACATCGCCAACGGCGAGTTCCTGGCCGTGATCGGCCGCTCCGGCTGCGGCAAGTCGACCCTGCTGCGGCTGATCGCCGGTCTGATCCCACCCACCGACGGTGAGGTGCTGGTCGCCGGGGAGCGGGTCAGCCGTCCCCGCCGCGACGTCGCGATGGTGTTCCAGCGGCCGGCACTGCTGCCGTGGCGGACCGTGCTGGACAACGTCCTGCTGCCGGTCGAGATCTTCGGCATGAAGCGGGCACAGCACCGCGACCACGCGATGCGGCTGCTGGAGATGACCGGCCTGGACGGCTTCGCCAAGCAGCTGCCGCACGAACTCTCCGGCGGCATGCAGCAGCGGGTCTCGCTCTGCCGGGCGCTGATCCAGCGTCCCAAGGTGATGTTGATGGACGAGCCGTTCTCCGCCCTGGACGCGTTGACCCGGGAGGAGCTGGCGGTCGAGCTGCAGCGGATCCACATCGAGCTCGGCACGACGGTGGTCTTCGTGACCCACTCGATCCAGGAGGCCGTGCTGCTCGCCGACCGGGTCGCGGTGCTGAGCGCCCGACCGGGCCGGCTGAACAAGCTCGTCGACGTGGACATCCCCCGTCCACGATCGTTCGGGCACAACGCGCACATGGAACAGGTCGCCGCCATCTCCGCCGAGTTGCACCAACTGCTGCTCGGCAACGAGTACCTGCCGTAAGTCCGCCGCCGGGTGACGAGCCGGCGGCGCGGCGAACCCCGCCGACCGCTGGACCCTCGTCAACGGCCGTGACCGGGCGCCGCTGGGCCAACGGCGACCCGGTCCGACATGCTGCTCAGATCCTCGTGATTCGTGTCGAGTTCCGGCTCGGCATGCACCGCAACCTTCCAAGGATCAGGCTTGCGGCCGACGTTCAGCCGTACATCAGGTGCAGGACCATTCCGGCGTCGGCGTGCGGCAGGTTGTGGCAGTGGTTGGCCCACACCCCGGGGTTGTCGGCCGGAAACGCCACCTCCCAGACCTCACCCGGGCGTACGTCGAACGAGTCCAACCACAGCGGGCTGCCGCGCGCCGGCTCCCCATCGCGGGACAGCACCAGGACGTGGTGGCCGTGCAGGTGCCACGGATGCACCTCCAGTGACCGGTTCACGATGGTGAACCTGACGACGTCGCCGAGGCGTACGACCTGGGACGGGATGTCCGGGTCGGCCGCGCCGTTGACGGTGTGCGCGTACCGGGGAAGCAGTCCGCGCAGGTCGAGGCCACGGTCGAGGACCAGGGTGAACTCGCGGTCGAACCTGGACCACGGCACCGGCGCGCTGACGCCGTAGCCGAGCGGGTCCAGTACCGGCCACGTGCCGGTCGACGCCGACACCGGCCCGGTCGACCAGACCGTCCGACCGTCGACGAAGAGCGCCACCGGTGTGGCCGGCGCGCTGAAGACCAGGTCGTAGCGGCCACCCGCCGGGATCAGCACGGCGATCTCCACCAGCGGGGTCGGGCCGCGCAGGTCGTACCCGTCGATCGCGGCGACCTGGAACGGGGTCCCGGCCAGGGCGTACCGGTGGGTGGTGCTGTCGGTGTTGATCAGACGCAGCCGTACCGGAACGCCCGCCCCGACCGGCTCCACCCGCGCCACGGGCAGTGGAAGTCCGGCCAACGTGTGCACCGGCACCGTGACGTCGACGCCCGGCACGGAGGAGTCGACGCCGGAGGTGGGTGCCGGACGGACGACAAGCACGCCGTAGAGGCCCATCCGCACGCCGACGTCCGACACCGCGTGCGTGTGGTACCAGTACGTCCCGACCTGGTCGGCGCGGAACCGGTAAACGAACTCCTCGCCGGGCAGCACCGCCGCCTGTGTCACCCCGGGCACCCCGTCCTGGCTGTTCGGTACGTCGTACCCGTGCCAGTGCAGCGTGACGCCCCGCCCGATGTCCCGGTTGCGCAGCGTCACCTCGACGACGTCGCCGACGGTGGCGGTCAGTTCCGGCCCGGGGACCTGCCCGTCGAACGCCCACGCCGCGACCTTCCGGCCGTCCACGTCCACGGTGGCGGTCCCGGCGGTCAGGGTGAACCGTCGGGTCGGTTCGCCCACCGGCTGGGTGTCGCGATAGTCGTGGTCGTGCGGGACCGCGGGGGCGGCCCCCGGGGTGACGGCCAGCCCGGTGCCGGTCACCAGCGCCGCGACCGCCACCACCAGGGCGGTCCGGGACACCGCCCGGGACGGCTGCGTGCCGAGGGCCCGCCACGACACCGCGGTCGCCGCGACGACCCCGGCGACCGCGAGCAGTCCGGCACCCGCCGACGCCGGGTAGCCGTGCAGGACCGTCACGAGCAGGGCGGCGCTGTGTGCGTACCCGGCGAAGAGCAGCGCGAGCGCGACGGACCGGATGTCGGCCGGGGCCCGCAGCAGCCGCGACCCGGCGACGGCCAGCGCCGCGAGCGACAGGGGCGCGGCGATCAGGACCTTCTCCGCCGCGAACCACCAGCCGGCGCGGGCGAGCGCGGTGACGGTGACCGCACGGGCGAGCGTGGCGAGCAGCGCGACGGCGGCCAGCCACAGGGCGGGCCGACGCCGCCGGGCGGCGGACGCGGCGCCGCCGCCCAGCCACGCGGCGGCTGCCAGAACCGCGATCACCAGGTCGGCCACGAGCAGCGAGGCGGTGCTCACGCCGGCTCCACTTCCCGGACGCCGACCGGGGTTGGGTCCGCCGGCGCCGGCTCGGCCAGCTTCCGCGCCGCCCGGTGTACGCCGACCGCCACGTGTACGACGATGATCGCGTTGAGCGCGTGCAGCCCTCCGATGGTCAGCCCGACCCCGGTGCTGGTGCCCGCCGCGTCGTTGAACGCCCTGGCGAGCATGGCGATGAAAGGCTGCAGCACGACCAGGCCGAGCGTCAGGCTGGCCTGCCCGACCAGCCGGCCCGGTGCCTTCGCCAGCACGGCGATCAGGATGGTGAGCAGGATGAGCACCGGGATGACCATCATCCCGGTGACGCTGTGCAGGACGTACGCCCCGTCTCCGCCCGGCCGGGTGAAGGCGCCGACGGCGGCGAAGACGAACTGCGCGACGAACGCGAAGAGCAGCACGAGGGTGACGACGACCAGGGACTTGCGCATGGTGACCTCCTAGGGGTGGGCCGGGACGAGCGCCCGGGCGACGTGGTCGGTGGCGGTGATCGCGCCGTACGCGACCAGCCGCACCAGGTCGGCGTCGGCCGGATGGCCGTGCCGCCAGCGGGCGACGTCGTCGGCACTGATCGCGCCGGGCGCGAACGCCGCCAGCAGCGCGATCCGGGTGCCGGTCCGGTCGCGGTCGGGCAGTCCCCGGACCAGTTCGGTGGCCCACTCGACGGGCCGGTCCGGGTGCCGCCCGTCCTCCCAGTGCACGGTGGCGGTCACGGTCTCCCGCGCGGTCTCGCCCAGCAGGGTTCCGCCCTGCGCGGCGGCGTCGCGCAGCGCCGCGTACGCGACACCGACCGGGCTGTCCCCGGCCCAGTCCGGTGGTGCCGTGGCAGCATCGCCGAGCAGTGGGAGGCTGCGGCCGGGTTCCTTCGGCTGCCGGGCGGGTCGCGCGGCGAGCCGGCCCCCGGCGGTCCGCACCAGCGGGGAACGCTGCAGGCCGCCGGGGAGCAGGTCCGGGTCGAGCAACGCCGAGACGACCCGGTTGACGAAGTGGAAGGCGAGCAGGGTGCCGGTGATCTCGGGGTGGTGCGGGCTGGTCCAGTCGGTCGACCGAGGGCTGCGGCTGGTCTCGGCCCAGGCGACAAGTGCGGCGTACCTCGGCTCCGACGGCGTTCCACCGCTGGCGATCATCTCGGCCAGCTCGGACTCGCCGAGTGCGTGCAGCAGCATCACGTGGGCGTCGACGCAGAACCGGCAGTGGTTCGCCCGGGACACCGCCGAGGCGACAAGCTCGCGGTCGACCCGGGACGTCTGTCCGGCGAGCAGGGACTCGCGCATCAACGCCCAGGTCGCGGCCAGCAGCTCCGGTGCGGCCGAGAGCGCCCGGAAGGTGGGCACCGGCCCGAGGAACTCGTCCCGCAGTTGCCGGTAGACCTCGGCGGTGAGCCCGGTCGCCGACCGCACCGGTGCGGGACGGAAGAAGCGGTATGTCATGGGCTCGATGCTCGTCGGGGCGGGTCGGGAAAACGTCGTACGGCCGTGGACACCTGCCCGGCCGCCGATACCGCGTCCGTGGTAGGCCCCGGCTACCGCAGCCGTGGGATGCGCCCCGCTGACCGGCCGCTCTACAGTGCGGGCATGCGCCGCGACCTCCCGTACGCGCTCGGTGGCCTCGCCCTCGGCGGCCTACTGCTCGGCAACGCCGCGCTCGCGCCCGACGCCAGGCCGATCCGGGCCCTCGACGTCGCCCTGGTCCTGGTCATGGTGGCGGCGCTGGCCGTCTGCCGGCGGTTCCCGGTGCCGGCGCTGGTGGTGGTGACCGCCGCCATGCTCGCCGTGCACTTCCGGCTCCATCCCGGCCCGGCCGCCGCGTTTCCGGTCCTCGGCACCGTCTATCTCGCCGCCTGGCGGGGGCACCGGGCGGCCGCCGCCCTGGCCAGCCTGGTCTTCCTCGGCTGCTTTCTGTTCCGCGACTTCGCGGTCGCGCCCGCCGACCAGCCCGCGCAGCAGGTCGCAGAGCGGACCTCCCTGCTGCTCGGCTGGTTCGTGGCCGCCAACGTCGCCGGGTTGGTCGCGCGGCAGCGCCGGGCGTACCTGGAGCAGGTCGAGCAGCGGGCGGTCGAGGCCGAACGAACCCGCGAGGAGATGGCGTTACGTCGAGCCGGGGAGGAACGCCTGCGGATCGCCCGGGATCTGCACGACTCGCTGACCCACAGCATCTCCGTCATCAAGGTACAGGCCGGGATCGCCGTACACCTGGCCCGTAAGCAGGGCAAGGAGCCGTCGGCGACGCTGCTGGCGATTCAGGAGGCCAGCGGCGCCGCGATGCGGGAGTTGCGGGCCACCCTGGGCGTGCTGCGCAGCGCGTCCGATGTGGATCCCGTGGGGCTGGCTGGGGTAGACGGTCTCGCCGAGCGGACGAGGGCGGCCGGCGTACCGGTGCAGCTGACCGTCACCGGTCAGCGGGAGCTGCCGGCCGAGGTCGACCAGGCAGGATACCGCGTCGTCCAGGAGGCGCTGACCAACGTGGCCCGGCACGCCGGCCCGGCCACCGCCCGGGTCGACATCGAGTACGCCCCGGAGCGGCTGACCGTCTGCGTGACCGACGACGGCCGGGCGTCACCGAGCCGACCGGTGACCCCCGGCGTGGGTCTGCGCGGCATGCGGGAACGGGTCACCGGGCTGGGTGGCACCCTGCACACCGCCGCCCGCGACGGCGGCGGATTCGCGGTCCGGGCCACCTTCCCGCTGGACGGGCCAACGTGATCAGGGTGCTTCTTGTCGACGACCAGGCGTTGATGCGGGCCGGGTTCCGGGCACTGCTCGACGCCGAGGACGACCTGGCGGTTGTCGGCGAGGCCGGGGACGGCGCCGCCGCCGTTCAGCTGTCCCGACGTCTGCGCCCGGACGTGGTCCTGATGGACGTGCAGATGCCGGGACTCGACGGCATCGAGGCCACCCGGCGGATCGCCGCCGATCCCGGCCTCGCCGCGGTCCGGGTCCTCATCCTCACCAACTACGGGCTCGACGCCTACGTCTTCGCCGCGCTCCGGGCCGGTGCCAGCGGGTTCCTGCTCAAGGACGCCGACCCCGCCGACCTGTTGCAGGCGATCACGATCGTGGCGCGCGGTGACGCACTGCTCGCCCCGACGGTGACCCGTACGCTGATCAGTGAGTTCGTCGCCGGGCCGGCGCCGGCCGACCCGTCCGCCGGGCGGGACGTGCTGACCGCCCGGGAGCAGGAGATCGTCGAGCTGGTCGCCCGGGGGTTGGGCAACGACGAGATCGCCGAGCGCATGGTGATCAGCCCGTTGACCGCCAAGACCCACGTCAACCGGGCGATGACCAAGCTGCACTGCCGGGACCGGGCGCAACTGGTCGTCTGGGCGTACGAGTCGGGGCTGGTCACGCCCCGCCGCCGCTGACCCTTCCCGACCGCGCCGTGATCACGTAAACGTTGGCCGGCCATGGCAGGCCACGGTTTACGTGATCACGACGTTCAGGCGCCGAGTGTCCGACTCCGGTTGAAGCGTCACACGATGACTTCACGTAATGGGGGCCCGCCTGCGCGACCGCCCGCCCCGCCGGACCACCCCGCCCCGGCCCAGCGCCCACAACCTCAGCACCCTCAGGTCAGAAACGGACAGGCACAATGAGTGGATGCCGGCCGACGAAGCCCAGCTTTGGCAGCTGATGCACTCTCTCGACGACCCCGAACACCTCGAGATCCCCGCGAATTACGACCACCGACGAGCCAGGGCACGATTCAAGCACCTGTCCGAGCGACTCGACCGCGACTTCAACTGCCAGACCGACGTCGACCAGCACGTGCAAGACGCCAGCTTCCACGGCCGCATCGCCATCCCGGCCGCAGCCACCGCCACCGGCCACCCGCTCGTCATCGTCATCAGCAACTTCGGCGGCCTGGCGGTCCTCGCCGTCGACAACCCCGGCGTCTGGGACGCCGAGGCGGCTGGCCAACTGCTGCACCCGGACGACTCCACCCGAATCCGCCAGGCCCTCGACGACCTGGGCTACACCCTCATCCCCGAAGAACCCCTCTGGCAACGCTACGACGGCACCTGGGACCCCGCCACCTTCGCACCGGGCGACGCCACCTGGTGGACCCGCTACTTCGACTATCTTTGACCCGAGCCGGGAAGATCCCCTCCATGATCGTCTAGCGCCAGCCGCACTTCGCGATCTTCGCTTGAGTGGCGTGTCTGGTGATGTTACGAATTTGCTGCTCGGAGGATGGCTGCGAGGTCGTCGATGGCTTGCCGAGCCTCGGCACGGTCAGTCTCGGTTGTCCAACCCTGATGCCATGCCCCGCCGGGACCAGCCACGAAGTGCAGCGCGTCGAGCGCGGACGCCGCAAGGTTCGGTACCGGCTCGGGCAGCACCGCGTCTGGTTCGTCGAACACTTGCGCAAGGCGGTGCTGTAGTTGCTCGCCGCCAGGGAGGGCGGCGGCCACAAGGGCTGCCGCCGCGACGACCTGGTCGGGGAAGAACTCCCGCCATAGGAGTTCGCGGTGGGCAAGGACGTGTTCGAACACGTGCCGAAGCACCTCGACGTGCTGCCGTGGCGGGCGTTCGGCGAGTTCGTCAAGAAAGTCCAGCGCACCGTCACTGCTGAATGGTCCGGTTCCGAACGTGCCCACAACGCCTCGTCCCCTCCTGCAGAACCACGTCACGCATCACTGGGGCCATCCGTGATCACGTAAACGTTGGCCGGCTGCGGCAGGCCACGGTTTACGTGATCACGACGTTCAGGCGCAGAGGGCGTTGTCCTTGAGAGCGGTGAGGAAGACGCCCCACTGGTTGTTGGTGTAGACGAGTACGGGGCCGCTGCGGTCCTTGCTGTCACGGACCGCGACCCGGCCACTGTTGTCGAGCACCGGACCGGCCTCTACACAGTTGCCACTGCCGCCGTCGCTCTTGCTGCTGATGTGCCAGGCCACCTCGGGCAGCGCGACGGCCCGCGCTGCGTGCTGTGCCGCCATGATGCTCACTCCAGACGCGTCACCAGATCGGTCAGGAATCCCCCGGATACCCAACGCCGGCGGAACGGGCCATCCGTGATCACGTGAACGTTGGCCGGCTGCGGCAGGCCACGGTTTACGTGATCACGACGTTCAGGCGCAGAGGGCGTTGCCCTTGAGAGCGGTGAGGAAGACGCCCCACTGGTTGCCGGTGTAGAGGAGTACGGGTCCGCTGCGGTCCTTGCTGTCACGGACCGCGACCCGACCGCTGGTGTCGAGGACCGGACCGGCCTCCACGCAGTTGCCGTCCCCGTTTCCACTGCGGGTACTGACGTGCCAGGCCACCTCGGGCAGCGCGACGGCCCGCGCTGCGTGCTGTGCCGCCATGGTGCTCACTCCAGACGCGTTTCCAGTTCGGTCAGGAATGCGATCGTGGCCTTCTCCCGCAGGGCCACGTCACGCAGCCGATCGTACTTCTGGAACAGCGTTTCAGCCTTGTCGCCTTCGACCACCAGGTTGCCGGCGGGCGTGGAGACGAAGCCGGCGACCGGGTAGGGCGAGCGCATCCGGAACACGTCGAAGGCGCCGTTCGGGCTGGGGTGGGCGCCGACCTCGGAGGGCAGGACCAGCACCTCGATATGCCGGCGTCGGGTCACTTCCCGCAGGTGGGCGAGCTGTGCTCGCATCACCTCCGGACCACCGACCACCCGACGCAGCGCGCCCTCGTCGATGATGGTGCTGAGCCGGACCGGGCCGTCGCCATTCAGGCGCTGCTGGCGGTTCATCCGCAGGTCGACAAACCGGCTGAGTTGATCCTCGGTCGCATCGGGATGGGCAGCCCGGATGAGCGCCTCGGCGTACTCCCGGGTCTGCAAAAGGCTGGGCAGCACGCTCACTTGGAACGAGTAGATCTCGGCGGCGCGGCTCTCCAACCAGATCCAGTCGATGAGTGAGGAGGCGACGTTCGCGGTGAAGCCGTCCCACCAGCCCTTCTGCCAGGCGTCCTCGGACATCGTCTTGAGGTCTTCCCGGCGCTGCCGGTCGTCGATACCGCAGATGTCGAGGTAGGCCAACACCTCGGGCACCCGGGCCGGCAGCATGCCGGACTCGATCCGGCTGACGGTCGACGGGTCGCGCTTGATGAAGTCGCCGACCGCCTTCAGGGTCAGCTTCCGTGACTCACGCATTTCGCGGAGCTGCTGACCGAGCCACTGGGCCCGCAGGGTGAACGCCTGCTCGTTCGGCACGACAACCTCCTCGGCATCCGTCGATGGCCATCAGCATTCCGCAAGAAAAGTTTCGATGCAAGCTTGCATAGCCACGATTCCATGTGCATGCTGGGCGTGTGTCGACGGTCACCAGGGGTGACTGTCGGAAGTGGAGAGATCCGGACCGGGGTGGTCGGTTTGGCGGCCAGCCCACCCCGATCCGGCGTACGAGCCGACAAGGGAGCGAGCACGATGGACCGCGTCCCGGGGAACGACTCCCCGTCTGTCTACCACGTCCCGACCAGCCCAGACAGCCCACCCGTACGGGTCGGCGCGGTGGTGGTGCCGGTGCGGCGACGTCGAGGCAGGTGGCCCGGTCCCGCCCGGTCCCGACCCGGTGCCGCGTCGACCAGTCCACGCGGCCCGGCCTGAGCCGGGCGGGCACCCGGAACGTCGACGGCACGGCCCGCCGAACCCGCCTCTTCCCCCCTCGGAGAGCGGCGGGCCGGGCGGCCGGGTGCCCGCCCTTCGTCACCCGCGCGGTTTCCAGAACCGCCCGGGGAGGAGGGACAGCCGATGACGACGTACCGATCCCGGGCGAGCCGGGAAGCCGAGGCGGCACACACGATCCTCGCCGCGCACGTACCCGATCCCGAAACCGGAACCTGCCCGATCTGCCGGACCCCCGGCCCGTGCCAACCGGCGAACGTGGCCGCGAACCGCCTGGTCGAACTGGGGTTCCCGGTGTTACCACCGACGCCGGAACCCAGGCCACCGACCCTGCTGCTGCGCCTCGCACCACTGCT
Source organism: Plantactinospora sp. B5E13 (assembly GCF_039871775.1). Taxonomy (NCBI): domain Bacteria; kingdom Bacillati; phylum Actinomycetota; class Actinomycetes; order Micromonosporales; family Micromonosporaceae; genus Plantactinospora; species Plantactinospora sp. B5E13. Next base: position 115,483 of record NZ_JBDPLT010000016.1, on the reverse strand, counting down.
CACCCACGGCTGGCGACGCCGACTCGACCCGCTGCCACCACCGGCAGGTGGCCGATGACCCGCCTACCACTCGACCCACGTCGCCACCCGGCCACCGGACGATGAGCCGACTGCCGTTCGACCCACTCGACCCACCCACCGAACCACCGCCGGACTGTGTGCTGCCGACGCTGTGGCGGATCGCCCACACCCTGCACCAACTCCACCAGCCCGGCGGCGACAACCGCTGTGCCTGCGGCGCCCGCCACCCGTGCGCCCACCGGCGGGCGAGTCTGCGAGCCCTGCTCGAAGCCTGCGGAATCGCGCTGCCGGTGCCGCGTACCGACCTGTTCGACCTCTGGCGCGGCATCCTGCTCGCCGAACCTGCTGACCCGGGACCCCGCCAGCAGGACGACGAGGCTGAGGCAACAAGAACGGCGAGTGACTAGATCCGGTGCAGTTCGCCGGTTTCGTCCAGTTCTCGGAGCAGGGCCGCCCGACCGAACTCGGGGCGTACCGACTCCTGAAAGACCGCCGGCACCGGCCGGCCGGTCGCGGCGTACAGGCGTTTGATCGCCGCGCCGGGGCGGCGCAGGTCGTCCAGGAGCCCGGGTTCGATCCGCTCGAACTCTGCCTCGACCAGCTCGGTGACCGCCTCCAGCGGCGTCTGGTTGCGGTAGCTGGCGAGCATGACCAGCAGCTCGTGCAGTTCCCCGTCGATCACCACGGCCTGCTCGGCGTTCCTGGCATCGTCCATGGCCCCACGCTAGATCCGGCCACCCCACCCGGGGTCCGGATCACCGCAGGTCGCGGCGGCCGGGGCGGACGATACGCCGGTGGCGGGCGAGAGCGGAGTCACCCGCGTGCTGCATGATGCTCGGGTGACCGTGCAGCAGGCGCCGGCGACCGGACACCGCCCCGGCGGGGTGGTGCTGGAGGCGGTGCTGGAACGGATCACCTACGCCAACGAGGAGACCGGCTACACGATCGCCCGGTTCGCCACCGACCGCAGCGGCGCCGACCTGCTCACCGTCGTCGGTTCGCTGCTCGGCGTACAGCCCGGGGAGAGCGTACGGCTGGTCGGGCGCTGGGGCTCGCACCCGAAGTACGGGCGGCAGTTCGAGGTCGAGTCGTACACCACCGTGCTGCCGGCGACGATCCAGGGCATCGAGCGCTACCTCGGCTCCGGGCTGATCAAGGGCATCGGCCCGAAGATGGCGGAACGGATCGTCGGACACTTCGGCGTCGACACGCTGCGGGTGATCGAGGAGGAGGCCGGCCGGCTGGTCGAGGTGCCCGGGCTCGGGCCGAAGCGGACGAAGATGATCGCCGCAGCCTGGGCCGAACAGCAGTCGATCAAGGAGGTGATGGTCTTCCTCCAGGGCGTCGGCGTCTCCACCTCGCTCGCCGTACGCATCTTCAAGAAGTACGGCGACGGCTCGATCTCGATCGTCCGCAACGAGCCGTACCGGCTCGCCGCCGACGTCTGGGGCATCGGCTTCAAGACCGCCGACACCATCGCCAAGGGCGTCGGCATCCCGCACGACAGCCCGCAGCGGGTCAAGGCCGGCCTCCAGTACACGCTCTCCGAGGCGGCCGACGGCGGCCACTGCTACCTGCCGGAGCCGAACCTGGTCGCGGACGCGGCGGAGATCCTCGGCGTACCGGTGGAGCTGGTCCGGAGCTGTCTCGACGAACTCGCCGCCGACGAGGGTGTGGTCCGGGAGGCGGTGCCGAACCCGACTGTCGAGGGCGGCACGATCCCCGCCGTCTACCTGGTGCCGTTCCACCGGGCCGAGTCCGCGCTGGCGAACAGTCTGCTACGGCTGCTGCGTACCTCGGCCGACCGGATGCCGGCGTTCGCAGGAGTCGACTGGGACCGGGCGCTGGCCTGGCTGCGGACCCGGACCGGGACGGACCTGGCGCCGGAGCAGGAGACCGCGGTACGACTCGCGCTCACCTCGAAGGTCGCGGTGCTGACCGGCGGACCCGGCTGCGGCAAGTCGTTCACCGTCTCGTCGATCATCCAGCTCGCCGCCGCGAAGCAGGCGAAGATCGTGCTCGCCGCGCCGACCGGCCGGGCCGCGAAGCGGATGACCGAGCTGACCGGCCACCCGGCCGCCACCGTGCACCGGCTGCTGCAGCTGCGCCCCGGTGGCGACCCGACCCACGACCGGGACAACCCGATCGACGCCGACCTGATCGTCGTCGACGAGGCGTCCATGTTGGACCTGATCCTGGCCAACAAGCTGATCAAGGCGGTGCCGCCCGGCGCCCACCTGCTGCTGGTCGGCGACGTCGACCAGCTCCCCTCGGTCGGGGCCGGCGAGGTGCTCCGGGACGTGCTCGCCGCCGAGGCGATTCCCCGGGTACGACTGACGAAGATCTTCCGGCAGGCGCAGGAGTCCGGGGTGGTGGTGAACGCCCACCGGATCAACGCCGGCCAGTCGCCGCTGCTCGGCGAGTACCCGGACTTCTTCCTCTTCCCCGCCGACGAGCCGGAGGCGACCGCCGACCTGGTGGTCGACATCGTCGCCCGGCGGGTGCCCCGGAAGTTCGGCCTGCATCCCCGGGACATCCAGGTCCTCACCCCGATGCACCGGGGGCCGGCCGGGGCCGGCAACCTGAACACCGCCCTGCAGCAGGCGCTCGCCCCGTACCGGGAGGGCCGGCCGGAGCGTCGGCACGGCGCCCGGGTCTTCCGGGTCGGCGACAAGGTCATCCAGATCCGCAACAACTACGACAAGGGGGTCGCCGGGGTCTTCAACGGCACCGTCGGCGTGGTCACCGACCTCTCGCTGGAACAGCGCCAGCTCACCGTCCGCACCGACGAGAACGAGGAGATCGGGTACGACTTCGACGAGCTCGACGAACTCCAGCACGCGTACGCCATCACGGTGCACCGGTCGCAGGGCAGCGAGTATCCGGCGGTGGTCATCCCGGTGACGATCAGCTCGTACACGATGCTGCAGCGGAACCTGCTCTACACCGGGGTGACCCGGGCCCGGAAGCTGGTCGTCCTGGTCGGTTCCCGCAAGGCGCTCGCCATCGCGGTCCGTACCGCCGGGACCGGGCGCCGGCACACCGCGCTCACCCACCGGCTCGACACTCCCTGAGCCCGGGCCGGGCGCGGCCGGCAGCCACTCCTGCCCGAACCGCCGGGTATCAATGTATTGTCATATATCGTTAACTAGTATCATCGGCTGGCGACGGCTGCGTACGGTGGCGCCATGAAGCAGCCCGGTGACCGCGCACCAGCACCCGGACCGCTCGCGCTGGTGCAGAACCTGCTGAACACGGTGGACATCGACGCCGGCCGGGACCGGCTGCGCACCATCGCCGAACTGACCATGTTCGCCACCCGGTACGGGCCGGGCGGCCTCACCTTCGGCGACTCCGACGTCACCGAGTTACGCCGGTTCCGGGACGCGCTGCGGGACACCTGCCGGGGACATGCCGGCGCCCCGGTCCCGGCCGCCTCCGCCGCCATGCTGCGCCACGCCTTCGGCCACGCGCCGCTGATCCTGACCATCGACGGCAGCGGTGCCGCCCGGGCCGTACCGGCGGCCGGCCTCGACGGGGCCACCGCACTTGTCGCCCACGTGGCGGCGGCCATCCTCGACGCCGTCGCCACCGGTACCTGGCCCCGGCTCAAGGCCTGTGCGGCGCACCGCTGCCAGTGGGTGTACTACGACCACAGCCCGGCCGGGCGCGGCCGCTGGTGCACGATGAGCGTCTGCGGCAGCCGGGCCAAGATGCGCGCCTACCGCGCCGGACGCCGGTAGGAAACGGCTGGTCCGGACGGCTCAGGCGTTCGGCTTCTCGTCCTCGGGTGCCACCAGGACGACCCGACGCCGCCGGGCGAGGAAGATCAGCACCCCGCCGACCAGCAGCACCCCGGCTCCGACGCCACCGATCAGGCCCGCCTGGACCCCGGTCACCGGCAGACCGTCTCCGCCGCCCGAACCGGAGCCGGAACCGGAGCCGGAACCGTCCGGCGGGCCGGCGATGTGTGCGGCGAACGGGTACGAGTTGTCGCCCGGTTCGGCGTCCTCGACCTCCTTGGCGGCGAGGTCCTCGGCCTCCTCGGCGGAGAGCGCCCGCACCCCCTCCGGCAGGGCCGGGGTACGGCGCCGGGCCGGGCTGGTCCCGTCCGTGGTGTCGAGCGCCGCGGCGTACAGTTCGCCACCCTCGGCGACGAGCGGGCCGGGCGCGTCCCGGTCGACCCGGACCGGGAAGTAGAGGCCGACGGCCGAGACGAGTTCGTCGTCCCCGCCGGTGTCCCGGTCCGTCGGCACCAGGACGATCTGGTGGTAGTCGCAGGTCACCGTCCGGTTGTCCGGGGTGTAGTCGCAGCCCTGCTCCACCTCGCCGAAGGTGACGTACTCCGGGAGGGTGACCCGGACCCGGACGCCCTCGGCGACGGTGTCGCCGACGTTGGCGACCGCGCCGAACAGGATGGTCTCGCCGCCCGGCGGCACCGGCCGGTCGGTGCCGCCGCCGTCGGCGGTCACCTGGCGGATGTCCTCGGCATAGCTGACCAGGTCGACCCCGACCGCCGGCACCTCGACGTCCACCGTCGCGGTGTTGTCCGCCGGGTTGCCGTCCTCCTCGGCGACGGCGGCGACGGTGAAACCGCCGGCCGGTCCGGGCCCGGCGCCGACCCCGGTGAGGGTGAACGGGGTGGCCAGGTCGAGGCTCCGACCGACCGGCAGCCCCTCCGGCACCGTGCAGACGATCTTTCCGCGCTCCTCGACACAGCCCCTGGCCAGCTCACCGTCCCGGCGGACCACCCGCTCGTCGAGGCCGCCGAGGTCGTACTCGACGCGCCAGCCGGCCGGGACCTCGACGGTGCCGGTGTTGCGCACCGTCACCCGGTGCCGGGCGAGCGGCTCGCCGGCGGCCACCGTCCGGTCCGAGACGCTGACCGTCAGGTCGACGCCCTCGGCGGCGTACGCGGCACCACCGGTCACGATCATCGCACCGGCGGAGAACGTCACCAGCACGCCGGCACCGGCACGGACCCAGGCACGAGGGGTACGCGGAATCATATTGCCCCCGGTGATTGCAAATCGGAGTGGAATGACCGACGTACCGTACCGGCGACAAAACCCTCTCGCGACCCCGTCACCACGGCTTCTTCAGATAGCGGGTCGAAGGATGCGCCGATTTGCGTGGCAATTGGCGGGATAGCCGCCAGTCGATTGTCCGGGAAGCCCGACCGGTGGACGGGCGTCGAGTCGCCCGTCCGGTGGATGGCCGACAGCCCCCGGACGCCGCTCCGAGCCGGCAGCGGGCCAGGTCACCAGGGGACGGGTAGCGCCAGGACGCCGAGCGTGCCGAGGACCAGGAACGGACCGAACGGCAGGTGGTCGCGCCAGCCGATCCGGCGGGCGAGCAGCAGGACCAGCCCGCAGAGCGCCGACCCGACAAAGGCCAGGGTAAGCCCGGCGACCACCGCCGGCCAGCCGAGCCAGCCGAGCAGCGCCACCGCGCTCAGCGCCAGCTTGGCGTCGCCCAGTCCGAATCCGCGCTGTCCGAACAGGACGGTGGTGAGGGCGAACAGCAGGGCCGACCCGACCCCGGCGAGTAGGGCGCGCCGTCCGGCGGCGGCGTCGCCGCCGACCAGCGCCGCGAGGCCGAGCAGGGCCAGGGTGCCGACGGCGGCGGGACAGGTGAGCCGGTCCGGCAGGCGGTGCACGGCCAGGTCGACGAGCACCAGTGGTACGGCGCAGCCGGCGAACCAGGCGATCGCGAGCGTCTCCGGCCAGGGCCGGCCAGCCAGCAGCAGCACCGCCACCGCGAACAGCAGTAGAAGTTCCACGGCCCAGGGTGCGGCGCCGAGCCGCCCGCCGCAGCCCGCGCACCGGGCCGACGGCAGGACGGCGCCCAGTGGGCCGGCCGGGGCGAGCGGTGTGCCGCAGGTGTCGCATCCGGAGCGCCGGGGTCGGCCGGCGTCGACCCCCTCGATCGCCACCAGGCGGCGCAGCGACGGCGCCACGGTCAGGATCATCACCAGCCACCGCCGGATCCGGCCGGAATCCCGGACACGGAGGGTGACCTCATGATCGCCGAGATCTGATCTCCGCTGGTCGTCGGAGCTAGGGCCGGGAGGCGGGTCGAGGGCGGGCGGCCGTCGACCGGTCGGGTCGACGTCGGCGGCCAGCGGGCCGGAACACCCTGGCACGGAAGCTGTCAGATCACCGTCATCCATCGCAATTCACCCCAGCCCGCCGGCACAATCGAACCGGAAGGATCCGCGCCTCCGCCGGATCGGAAAACTATTGATCACACAGGACACATCGATTGTCGTCATATGATCTCCTCAATGATCGACTACGGAGATCGTAACCGTACGTATTCCCTGGAATAGCCCCTGTTGTATCGTCGCCGGCCAGCCTATGCTCGCCCCTTGGACGACGCGCAACCGTCGGCGAATCCACACCACACCGATCAATCGACAGCACCCGAACCCAGAATTCCAGATCGACCCGATCGAATGTGGACGCAGCGGCGCCGGGCCCGGCCACGGGCCTTCGGGGCGGAGCGGCCGTGCCCACCTTCCCACCGCAGGCCCGTCCGGCGTCCCCGGGCGGCCCGGTGACCCGGCACGAGGACTGACCCGGCGAGAGCGCAGAGAACCGATCCTGCGGCAGCGCAGCAGGAGGGAGACACCGTTGCGGAACCGGCAACCGGCCAACCTCCCGGCCGCCCTGCTCACGGTCGCCACGCTGGTGCTCGCCGCCGGCTGCGGTGGCCCCGCCGGCCCCACCGGCACCGCGGCCGGGTCGGACGCCCCGGCCACCCCGGACACCCGGCGGGCCGAAGCGGAACAGGCCGGCCTCGCCGCGTACGCCGGTTATCTCGACGCCCTGCGGAAGGCCGAGTCGGACGGCGACCCCCACGACCCGCGACTGGCGCAATACCTGGCCGACCCCCTGCTCACCCGGGTCAGGCTGGCCATTCGCGACGCGAAGGAGCACGGCGCGATGCGTACCGGAAAACTCGTCTCCGACCCGACGGTGACCGAGGTCAGCCTCGACACCGTACCGGCGACCGTCCAGATCCAGGACTGTCTCGACTCCACCGGATACCGGCTGGTCAACCGCGAGACCCGGAAGGTGGTCCGCGGTTCGGCCGGCGGCCGGCACGTCGCCACCGCCACCGCCGTCCGGTACGCCGACGGCCGCTGGCTGATCAGCGAGGGCGCCGTACACGAGGAGCAGCCGTGCTGACCCGGCGGACACTGGCGATCGGCGCCGCGACGCTGCTGGTCCTGGCCGCGGCCCTGGCGCCCGGCGGACCGGCCCTCGCCGACCCCGGCGCCAACTGCCCACCCGGGCAGGACAACTGCGACGTCTTCGACAACGAGAACGGCAACACCGGCGGCGGCTCGGGCAACGGCTCCGGCAACGGCAGTGGCGGCGGTGGCGGACCCCGGGTCTGCACGAAGGACAACGGCGAGACCGTGCCCTGCTACGACAGCATCCGCGGCTGGTTCAACAGCGCGGACGACTGCTACTACAAGGTGCAGGAGCCGCAGTCGCCGCAGACCCCGCCGGGTCAGACCAGCTACCTGAAGAGCTGCGGCAGCGGTGGGGCGGTCAACGCCGAGACCGTCTTCCTCGACGACCCGCCGCCCGGCTTCGACCCGCCCGACCCCGAGGAACTCGCCCGCGACCTGCTCGGCCGGGTGCTGCGTACCCCGCCGCAGATCCGTACCGCCCCGGACGAGGCGCCCGGGCTGGTCGGCGTACCGGTCTGGCTGTACGACGCCGGAAGCTGGGCCCCGGTCGAGGACAGCGCCGGCGAGGGTGGGGTCACCGTCTGGATCGAGGCCACCCCGACCCGGATCGTCTGGGAGATGGGCGACGGGGAACGGAAGACATGCCGCAGCGCCGGAGTCGCGTTCCGGTCCGGGGTCCACGACCCCCGCCGGCCACCCGGCAACGCCTGCACCCACCGGTACGCCCAGCCGAGCGACGACGTCGACGGCGGGAAGTACCGGATCACCGCCACCCGCTACTACACGGTGCGCTGGGGCAGCAACGTCGCCGGCGAGGGTGAACCGTTCGAGGGCGTCAGCTCGCCGCAGGCCACGACCACGATCCAGATCGACGAACTCCAGGTGGTGACCCGGTGACCGTGGCGACGACAACCACCACCGGCGGCGGACCGGTCGACGCGCCGGTCACCCCGCCCCGGATCGTCCGACAACGCCGGATGCGGCCCGGTCTGCTCGGGCTCGCGGTCCTGCTGATCGCACTCGGCGGGCTCGGCTCCGCGTTCGCGGTCACCTCGGTCCGGGCCACTGGCAGCTACCTGGCGGTCGCCCGTACCGTGCCGGTCGGTGCCACGCTCAGCGCCGACGACGTGCTGACCGTGCAGGTCGCCGGCGGTCAGGGGCTCGACCCGGTGCCGGCCGACCGGATCGGCGAGGTGCTCGGCAAACGGGCCACCGTGACCCTCACCCCCGGCACCCTGCTCACCATGGCCCAACTCACCGACAAGCCGCTGCTCGGCCCCGGACAGCAGCAGATCTCCCTCGGGCTCAAGCCCGCCGAGGTGCCGGCGAAACGGCTCCGCCCCGGCGACAAGGTGCTGCTGCTCTCCACTCCCGGCCGGGACGATCCGGGCAACGCCCCGCCGACCCGGTTCCAGGCCACCGTCATCGACATGGCCACCCCGGCCAGCAACACCGTCGTCCTCTACCTCGCACTCGCCACCAAGGACGTACCGCCGGTGGTGGCGTTGGCCAGCGACGGGCGGATCGCCGTCGTCCTGAACGCGGCAGCCTGACCATGGCCGTCATCGCCCTCGTCTCCGCCAAGGGGTCCCCGGGCGTCACCACGACCGCCCTCGCCTGCGCCCTCAGCTGGCACCACCGGATCATCCTCGCCGAATGCGACCCGGCCGGCGGCTCGGTGCTGGCCGGATACCTCGGCGGTGCGCTGCCCGGGCCGCGCGGCATCGGCGAACTCGCCGTCGGCGAGCTGCGGGACGGCAACCTGGAGGAGGCGTTCTGGTCCCAGCTCGTCGACCTCGACGCCCCGAAACGGGAACGGCTGCTGCTGCCCGGCGTGGTCGACCCGGCGCAGGCCGGCAGCGTCATCCCGCTCTGGCAGCGGTTCGCCGACTTCTTCACCGCGCTCGGCAAGGGCGACCCGGCGTACGACGTCATCGTCGACTGTGGACGGCTGCACGTCGTCGGCCCGCCCTGGCCGATCCTGCGCGCCGCCGACATCGTCCTGGTCGTCACCGCCGCCCGACTCCCCGACCTGTCCAGCACCCAGGCCACGGTCAAGGCGATCGAACGCGACCTCGCCGACCACCGGGTACCGGCCGGCTCACTGCGACTGCTGCTGGTCGGTGCCGGACACGGCCGCGGCGAGGTCAGCAAAGCACTCCGGCTGCCGGTCATCGAACAGCTGCCACACGACCCGCGTACCGCCGAGGTGCTCAGCCACGGCGGCACCGTCCGCAGCGGACGGCCGCTGATCCGCGCGGCCGGCGCCCTGGAGGTGCCGATCCGGGCACTGCTCGACCGCCGCCGGGCACGACTGCGCTGGCCGACCACCGAGGAGGTGCCGGATGCGGTTTGAGCCGGTCTTCCACGACCCACGACGCCGCGACCCGGCCGACGGGCCCACCTGGCAGACAGTGCCGCACAACGGGCACCCACACCCGGGCACGGTCAGCAACGGCACCCCGCCGCACGTCGCCGTGCCACACCTGCCGGTGCCGCAGCCGGTCACCGCACCCCCGCCGCCACCGCCCCGGCGGGTCGACTTCGCCGTGGTCCGCGAACTGCGCCGGGAACTCAGCGAACGGCTCACCGCCTGGCAGCGGGGCCGCGAGTTCACCACCGCCGAGGAGGACGCCGAACGCAGCCGGCTCGCCGCCACCGTCGTCACCGAGTACGCCGACACGGTCCGCCGGGCCGGCACCCCCATGTCGGCGCTCGAGGAACGGCTGCTGCTCGACCAGGTCAACGCCGAACTCGTCGGGCTCGGCCGGCTGCAGAGCCTGCTCGTCGACACCTCGATCGAAGAGGTGCACATTCTCGGCTGCGACCTGGTCCGGATCACCCGCCGGGGCGGCACAGTCGACTGGGGCGACCCGATCGCCGACACCGACGAGGAGATGGTGGAGATCCTCCAGGCGGCGGCCCGCCGCGCCGGCGCCACCGAACGGTCGCTCTCCACCTCCAAGCCCACCCTCGACCTGCAACTGCCGGACGGCAGCCGACTCGCCGCCGTCTTCCTGGTCAGCCAGCGCCCGTACGCGGTGATCCGCAAGCACAACACCGTCGAGGTGACCCTGGACGACATCGCCGGCGGCCGGGGCGACCTGGACGAGATGATCGACGTGCTGATCCGGGACTTTCTGCGCGCCGCGATGCGGGCCGGACTGAACATCATGGTCGCCGGGCTCGCCGGCGCGGGCAAGACGACCGTGGTCCGGGCCCTGATGGACGAGATCCCGGTCGACGAGCCGTACGTGCTGCTGGAGGAGAGCCGGGAACTGCTGCCCGCCCGACGTCGGATACGACACCGGGCGGTGATGAGCTTCGAGTCCCGGGAGGGACACGGCGACCGGGGACCGGACGGCCGCCCGGCCGGCGAGGTGACCATCGCCGACCTGATCCCGGTCGCGCTGCGGATGGGCGTACTGCGGATCATCGTCGGCGAGGTGCGGTCCCGGGAGATCGTGCCGATGCTCCAGGCGATGACCACCAGCCGGGGCTCGATGTGCACCATCCACGCCCGTACCCCGGCCGGGGTCAGCGAACGGATCATCGAGCTGGCCCTGTCGCACGGCCGGGAGATGACCGTCGAACAGGCCCGGCGGATGGCCGGCAACGCGCTCGACCTGATCGTCTACGTCACCATCGAGGACGAGACCGCCATCGGGGGCCGCAAGCACCGGTTCGTCTCGCACGTCGAGGAGGTGATCGGCGTCGGCGAGGGGAACCGGATCACCACCACCACCGTCTTCGGCCCCGGCCCCGACGGTCGGGCCATCCCCCGCCACCTGCCGGAACGCATCCGTGACCAGCTGCTGCGGGTCGGCTACGACGCCCGGCTGCTGACCCGGTACATCGAGGCCGGCGCCGGGGCGTGGCGACGGCCCCGGCACAGCCAGCTGGGGCGGCGGGCGTGAGCGGGGGGCGGGTTGATGGCACGGGCCTGGTGGATAGAGCGGGCCTGGTGGATAGAGCGGGCCTGGTGGATAGAGCGGGCCTGGTGGATAGAGCCGGGCGGTCAGGCTTGATCCCTGCGCCGGGCACGGTCGGCCCGGCTCCGTGCTGGTCGGCCGCCGTCCGGGCGGCGCCGGGTCCCGGTCAGGTGGTGGTCAGGTGAACCTGCCGTCGAACATCGAGCTGATCGCGGTGCTCTCCGGCGCGGCCTGCGTCGCCGGGCTGATCCTGGCTGTGGTCGCGATCGTCGGCACCACCCGGCCGGCCCGACCGAACTCCGGCCCCGGGTTGCGCCGGCTCTGGCAGGGCAACGGCAGCACACCCCGGGAACGGCGGGCCCACCAGACGCTGCTGGTCGGCGCGGTCGTCGCCGGGGCGGTGGCGTTCCTGCTCACCGGGCTGCCGGTGGTCGGCCTCCTGGTCGCGGTCGCGGTCCCGGGTACGCCATGGCTGCTCACCGCCGGCCGGGCCGAACGCCGGGCGATCAACCGGATCGAGGCGATCGGCGAGTGGGCCCGCCGGCTCAAGGACGTCTCCGGCACCGGACAGGGTCTGCAGCAGGCGATCGTCGGTACGGTCGCCACCGCACCGGAGCAGATCGAGGAGGAGGTACGCCTGCTCGCCGCCCGGCTGCAGGCGGGCTGGCACGGCCGTACCGCCCTGCTGGCCTTCGCCGACGAGATCGGTGACCCGGTCTGCGACCAGGTGGTCGCGGCGCTGATCCTGCACCTGAGCGACCGCGGCGAGCGGCTCGGCGACGTACTCGGGGCGATTGCGGGCGCGGCGGCGGCCGAGGTGGTCACCCGACGCGAGGTGGAGGCGAAGCGGGCCCAGCCCCGGTTCGCGGTGCGCTTCCTGACCGGGATGACCCTGCTGGTGCTGGCGTACGGGCTGGTCAACCCCGACTACATGCGCCCGTACGGGACACCGACCGGCCAGCTCGTGATGGTGCTGCTCGGCACCGCCTTCGTCACCCTGCTGGCCTGGGTGCGGTCGATGAGCCTGCCGCCCCGGCCCGCCCGGTTCCTCGCCCCGCCGGCCGCCGAGGAGGTGCTCCAGTGATGCTGAACTGGCACCTCGCGATCAGTGTGCTCGGCGGCGCGGCCGTCGGGCTGGGGCTGTTCCTGCTGGTCCGGGAGGCGATGCCGGCCACCCCGGCGCTCGGGCCGGCCCTGCGCCGGCTGCACCAGCCCCCCGGGCTCACCCGGCCCCGGACCAGGGCCGGCGTCCGCGACCTGGACTGGCTCACCGGCCTCACCCGCTGGGTACGCCCACCGCACCGGCAACTCGCACTGCTCGGCCGCACCCCGGAGCAGTACACCCTCTCGCTCGTACTGTCCGGGCTCGTCGGGCTGGCCACCCCCGCCGTGTCGAGCGCGATCCTCTTCCTCGGTGGGGTACGGCCACCGGTTGTCGTACCGACCGTCGGCTCGCTGGGTTTCGCGCTGCTCGCGGTGCTGCTGGCACACCGGAACGTCCTGGTCCGGGCGGAACGGGCCCGACGGGAGTTCAGCCAGGCCGTCTGCGCGTACCTGGACCTGGTGGCGCTGCAGCTGGCCGCCGCGCACGGCCCGGTGCAGGCGTTGGAACGGGCCGCCGGGGTCTGTGACGGTTGGGTCTTCGAACGGATCCGCGAGGCGCTGCGGATCGCCCAACTGCAGATGCACTCGCCCTGGGCCGAACTGCGCGACCTGGCGGAGAAGATCGGGATCCCGGAGCTGGGCGACGTCGGCGCGATCATGCAGTCCTCCGGCACCGAGGGTGCGCAGGTGCACGACTCGCTGCGCAGCCGCGCCGACTCGTTACGCGACCAGATCCGCACCGACAACCTGGCCCGGGCCGAGACGATCACCAGCCGGCTCGACGTACCGGGGGCGCTGCTGGTCTTCGTGCTGGTCGGGTTCGTGCTCTATCCGTTCGTGGCCCGGATCTGACCGCGACGCACCTGATCCCGTGAGGAGGGAGTCCCGATGTCCGTCATCTCCTATCTGCACACCGCGCTGGTGATACGCCTGAACGAACTGCGCCGAGGTGCCGAACGCGACCGGGGCGACAGCCCGGTACCCACCGCCGTGATCATCATCGGGCTGGCGGCCGCCGCGCTCGCGGTGACCGTCGCCGTCTCGGACAGCGTCAGCGACTGGCTGCAGGACCTGCCCCAGCCCGGTGACGGCGGGGACGGCGGGGACACCGGTGGCGACAGCTGACACCGGATCCGACCGGGAGCGGGGAGCGACGCCGGTAGAGCTGGCCGTGCTGATGCCGGCCATCCTCGTCCTGCTGCTCTCCTCGATCCAGGCGGCGGCCTGGTTCCTCGCCCGCTCGACCGCGTTGAACGCCGCCCAGGAGGCGGTCAGCGCACAGCGGGTGTACCAGGCCGAACCGGGCGTCGGCGAGGAACGCGCACTGGACTTCCTCGACCGGGCCGGCGACTGGCTGGTCGGCTGGGAGGTCACGGTCAGCGTCCCGGACCCGGACGGCACCCGGGTCAGCGCCACCGTCACCGGCACACCACTGCGGGTCGTACCGCTGATCTCGCTGCCCGCCATCCGCGAGACCGCCTCCGGGCCGGTCGAGCGCTTCACCGAGCCGGGGCTGCCATGACCGAGCGGAGCGAGGTCATGAGGGGCACAGTCACGCAGGTCATGGCGTCGACGAGCGGAGCGAGGAGAGGCCATGACCGAGCGGAGCGAGGTCATCAGCAGGGACAGTCACGCAGGTCATGGCGTCGACGAGCGGAGCGAGGAGAGGCCATGACCGGTGGCGACCGGGGTTCCGTCTCGGTGGAGGTGGCGATTCTCGCCCCGGCCTTCCTGGCGCTGGTCGCGCTGGCCGGGGTCGCCGGCCGGACCGCCGTCGCCCACGAGGCGATCGAGGTCGCCGCACACGAGGCCGCCCGCGCCGCCTCGATCTCCCGGACCGCCGACGAGGCCCGGGACGCGGCCGAGGCCGCCGTCACGGAACGCCTGGCCGAGCAGGGGTTCTGCGCCGGGGCACCCGAGTTGGACCTCACCGGCACGGTGGCCGGCGAGGAACACGACCTCGACGAGGTCTTCGCCAGCGATCTCGGGGAGGACGCCACGGTGGTGGTCACCGTCGGCTGCCGGGTGCCGGTGGGCAATCTCCGGATGCCGCTGGTGCCCGGGGTGCCGGAGCACACGTACGCCGAGGCGACCTTCGCGTCCCCGCTCGACCGCTACCGCGCGAGGAGTGGCCAGTGAGCCGACCGGAGTGGGACGTGCCCCCGGGTGACGCCGGTCGGGTCAGCCTGTTCCTGGCGATCGCGCTGGTCGGCATCCTGACGCTGATCGGACTCGCCTACGACGGCGCCGGGCAGCTCCGCACCATGCAGCGGGCGGACAACCTGGCCGCCGAGGCCGCCCGGGCCGGCGGTCAGGCCGTCGACCTCGGACAGCTGTTGGCGGACGGGACCACCGTGCTGGACCGGGACGCGGCCCGGGCAGCCATCGACAACTACCTGGACAGCGTCGACGGGGTGACGCTGCGGAACGTGGACATCCAGGTCGAGGACGGTAACCCACGGCTGACCGTCGACCTCGAACTCACCTACGAACGGGCCTTCCTCGGCCTCTTCAGCTTCGACGGCACCGTCACGGTGCCGGGCACCGCCACCGCGACACTCCTCACCACGAGCAACCGCTGAACAGGGGGCATGGCCATGCCTGCATCGCGGACGGCCCACCGGGCCGGTCGGGTCGTCACCGGACTCGGCGCGCTGATTGTCCTGGTCGGACTGCTGGTCGGCGCGCCGATCGCGCTGCTGACCTTCGCCGGCAACCCGCTACCGGACCACGTACCCACCCTCGACGAGATCGGCACCGTGCTGACCAGCCGGGACGACGGGCAACTCTTCCTGCGGGCGCTGGCCCTGGTGGGCTGGGCCGGCTGGGCGACGTTCGCGCTCTCGGTGCTGGTGGAGATACCGGCCCGGATGCTGCGCCGGCCGGCGATCCGGCTGCCCGGGCTCGGTCGCCAGCAGCGCTGGGCCGCCGCCCTGGTCGGCTCGGTCGCCCTGGCCCTCGCCGCCGGTCCGGTGGCGGCGACCGCGGCCACGGGCAGCGGGCTGGCGGCCCTGCCGGCGCCGGCGGTGCTGCCGGCCTCGGTCGGCTCGGCTGCCCTGCTCGCCGACGAGCCGCCGTCCGGGCCGGCACCGCACTGGATGACCGAAACCCCGTCCGGACCCGCGCCGCACTGGATGACCGAAACCCCGTCCGGACCGGCGCCGCACTGGATGGCCGCACCGGGCGGTCCGGACCAGCCGGAGCCGGTGTACCGGGTGGAGAAGGGCGACTACCTCGGGCACATCGCCGACCGGTACCTCGGCGACTTCGACCGGTACCCGGAGTTGGCCCGGCTGAACAGGATCGGTGACCCGGACCGGATCCGCCCCGGCCAGTTCCTGCACCTGCCGGAGTCCGCCGAGGACCGGGGCGTACGCGACCACGCCACCGGCCTGGTGGCCAACCCGCCGCCGCCCGGCGGTTGGCCGGAACCAGACCGCCCCGGACCGGTCCAGCCGGTCCAGCCCGACCGGGCGACAGAACGGCCGGGCATTGCAGAGCAGCCGGGCGGGACAGCGCAGCCAGGCACGGCAGAGCAGCCGGGCGGTGGGCCGGCGAGCGGGCCGTTCCCCGACGGGCGGCAGTCGGAAGGGACCGGTACGACCGCGCCCCCGTCGGGTCGGGGAGGTGACGACGGGACGACACACCCGGTCGGCGCGACCGGTCCGGTCGGCGGCACGCCGGACGGGGTCGACCGGCCACTGGCGGTTGCCGCGGTGATCGCGGCGGCCGGCATGGTCGGCGCGCAGGTCGGTGCGTTGTTCGGGCTGCGGGGCCGGCCGTCCCGACGGACCTCGGTGAGCACCGGCCGGCACCGGCTCCGTGACGGGGCGGGTGACTGAGAGCCAACGCTCAGCACGAGGATTCGACCTGTCCCGCTGTGCCGGGCGGGCCGCGGACTGCTCAGGGAAGGCGGGTCTGCACAACGCCCCCGACGACCCGGGTGGGCAGCACCTGCTGGTCACTGGCGGCCGGACCCTGCACCACCCGACCGGCGTCCAGCTGGAACCTGCTGCCGTGCCACGGGCACTGGACGCAGTCCCGACCGCCCACCGTCACCAGCTCACCCTCGCCGAGCGGACCGCCCTGGTGGGCGCACCGGTCCAGCAGCACACTCACCTGGTCACCCTGCCGGTAGACCAGCACCGACACCTCGTCGATCCGACGGGTGAGCAGGGCACGTTCCGGCAGGGCGGCCAGGTCCGCGATCGCGTACCAGCCGTCGGAGAGCTGACGCAACTCCGGCGCCCCGTGGTTGACCGCCGACGCCTGCTTGTAGGCCAGATGCCCGCCGAGGAACGCGCCACCGCTGACCGCCGACAGGCCGGCGAACCCGAGGGCCCGGCCGACCGTGTGCAGCCCACCGAGCCGAGCGGCGAGTGAGCCCGCGTACAACAGGACACCGACGCCGTTGGCGATCGCGTGCACCAGACCGACCCGACGCTGCTCCCGGGCCAGCGACGCCCAGTCGTTGACCCCGGCGAGCGCGGCGGGCAACGCGGTGGCGGTACCGACCGCGACCAGGGCGGTGGCGGCGCGGCGCTGGCCTGGCCACAGGTCGAGGATGGCCGAACAGGTCCAGGCGCCGACCGGCAGTTGCACCAGCGCCGGATGCAGCGGATGCCCGAGCCACACCCCGTGCAGGGCGTCGCGGACCCGCTGCGGACGCAGCACCGCGAGCACCCCCCGCTGGAGCCGGTCACCAGCCCGGTCCAGTACGGCAGTCTGCTCAAGTCGGCTCAGAAGGGCACGCACCGCCGGGGTTTACCCACCGTCGCGGTCGGCAAACGCCCACCGGTTCGACAGCGTCCACCGGACCGGCACACACTCCGGGCGAGTCGCCGGCATGCCCGGACCCGGGCCGGGTAGAACGGCAGGCATGCGGATCGCGATCACCGGCGCCACCGGCAACGTCGGCAGTGCGCTGCTGCGCCGGCTCGCCGCCGAGCCGGACATCGAGGTGATCGGCATCGTCCGGCGCTGTCCGGAACCGGGCTCCGGCCCGCCGTACGACGCGGTGCGCTGGCACTCCGCCGACCTCGGGGACCCGGCCTGCCTGCATCCACTCGCCGAACTCCTCGCCGGGGTCGACGCGGTGGTGCACCTCGCCTGGCAACTGCAACCCGGTCACCAGCGCGCCCGGATGCGGCGGACCAACATCAACGGCACCCGGCACGTGGTGAACGCGATGCTCGCCGCCGACGTACCGAAACTGGTGTACGGGTCGTCGGTCGCGACGTACGCGCCCGGGCCGAAGGACCGGCTGGTCGACGAGAGCTGGCCGGCAACCGGCATCGGCCGGCGTTCCGGCTACAGCGTCGACAAGGCGACCGTGGAGGCGTACCTCGACGGCGTCGAACGCGACTACCCGGGGCTGCGGGTGGTCCGGATGCGCAAACCCCTGGTCGTCCAGCGTGAGGCGGGCGCCGAGGTCACCCGGCACCTGCTCGGCCGCCTCGTACCGGTCTCGTTGTTCCGTGGCGGGCGCTTCCCGGTGGTGCCGCGGCACCGGCTGTTACGGGTACAGGTGGTGCACGCCGACGACGTCGCCGAGGCGTACCTGAAGGTGTTGCGCGGTGGCCTGACCGGAGCCTTCAACCTCGCCGCGGAGCCGGTGCTCGACGGGCCGCTGGTCGCCGCCGAGGTCGGCGGGCTGGCGGCGCCGCTGCCGCTGCCGCTGCTCCGGCTGCTGGCCCGGACGGCGTGGCGGAGCCGGCTGCTCCCCGCCGACGAGGGCTGGTTCGAGCTGAGCGCCGCCGCGCCGCTGATGGACTGCTCCCGGGCCGAGCGGGAGCTGGGCTGGCGGCCCCGGCACGACGCCGTCGACGCGCTGCGGGAACTGCTCGCCGGGATCGCCGAGCATGCCGGCGCCCCGACTCCACCGATGCGTCAACAAGCAGCCTGATCGGCAGGTGGAATCCCTTCTTGTCGCCGGGCGGCGGCCGGTTGTGGCGAAGGGCCCGTTCCTGACACCCGGGTGCGGCAGGCTGGAGGGCGTGGACCGGACCGGGGTGGCGGACTGGATCGCCGGGTACGAGCGGGCGTGGCGCGCTGTCGGCACCGCCCCGCTGGCCGAACTCTTCACCGACGACGCCCGCTACCTGCAGGGACCGTACCGGGAACCGGTGGTCGGCCTGCCGGCGATCGCCCGGATGTGGCAGGCGGAGCGGGAAGGCCCGGACGAGGTCTTCACGATGCGGCACGAGATCGTCGCGGTGGACGGCGATGTCGCGGTGGCCCGGGTCGAGGTACGGTACGGCCCGCCGAGCGGAGACGAGTACCGCGACCTCTGGATCATGCGGTTTGCCGGGGACAACCGGTGCCGGTCCTTCGAGGAGTGGCCGTTCGCCCCACCCGGCTGAAACCGGTGGCGTGGACCACCCCTCCAGGCTAATCTCGGCCCTCGACCTGAGGATCCGACAAGACGAGGCGTACGACATGGCGGAGCGGAACCTGACCGACGAGCGGCTGTCGGCGGGCAGCCCGGTGACGGTACGGCTGGTCAAGGCGCCCCGGCCGGACAAGTCGTACCCGGCGACGGTGGTCGCCGACGACGGCGTCCACGTGACGGTTTACGCCCCCTGGGCTGACCCGCAGGTGCGGGATCTGGGTTTTGTCCAGTTCGCACCGGGCGACGTCTTCGTCGAGCACTACTGGCGGGACCGGTGGTACGCGGTCAAGGAGGTACGGGACGCGGCCGGCGGGCTCAAGGGCTGGTACTGCGACGTGACCCGGCCGACCGTGGTCCGGGGCGGCGCGCTGGAGGTGGCGGATCTCGACCTCGACCTGTGGGTCTCGGCCGACCTGAGCCGGGTGGAACGGCTGGACGAGGACGAGTTCCTGGCCAGCGGCCTGGTCGAGCGTGACCCGGTCGCGGCGGACCAGGCCCGCCGGGCCCTGGCCGAACTGGTCGACCTCGCCGCCGACGGCTTCAGCACGACCCTCGCCCGGTAGCCGACTGTCGCCCGGTGGCGGAGCGTCGGCCCGCCCGGTAGCCGGCCGTCGCCTGGTAGCCGGCCGTCGCCCGGTAGCCGGCCGTCGCCTCGTCCGGCCGGCCCGCCCGGAACTGGGGAGCAGGACCGCGTACCCGGGGGATGGGCAGACCCACGTCCGGCAGGCATCCTGGTCCGATGGGCGTACGGGTGGAGGATAACGGTCCGGTTCGGACGGTGGTGCTGTCCCGGCCGGAGAGCCGGAACGCGGTGGACGGGCCGACCGCCCGGTCACTGGCGGACGCGTTCCGGATCTTCGACAGCGACGACGAGGCGTCGGTGGCGGTGCTCTGGGGGGAGGGTGGCACGTTCTGCTCCGGAGCCGACCTGAAGGCGATCACCACGTCCAGCGGCAACCGGGTCGAACCGGAGGGGGACGGTCCGATGGGACCGACCCGGATGGTGTTGACCAAGCCGGTGATCGCCGCGATCGCCGGATACGCCGTCGCCGGCGGGCTGGAGCTGGCACTCTGGTGCGATCTGCGGGTCGCCGAGACCGACGCCGTGTTCGGGGTGTTCAGCCGCCGCTGGGGCGTACCGCTGATCGACGGTGGGACGAGTCGGCTGGCCCGGTTGGTCGGCGAGAGCCGGGCGATGGACCTGATCCTCACCGGCCGGCCGGTTCCGGCCACCGAGGCGTACGAGATGGGGTTGGTGAACCGGCTGGTGCCGCCGGGTGAGGCGCGGGCGGCGGCGGAGCGGCTGGCCGCCGAGATCGCCTCGTTTCCGCAGCGCTGCCTGCGCAACGACCGGCTGGCCGTCCTGGCCGGCGCCGGTCGGCCGGACGCGGAGGCGCTGCGCACCGAGCTGGCGTACGGGATGGACTCGCTCGCCGTCGACGCGCCGGAGGGGGTGGCCCGGTTCGTGGCCGGCGAGGGCCGGCACGGGACGTACGATCCGACGCCCCGGCCCCGACGGGGGCCGGCGGCCCGGGTTGTCGGCGGGGACGGCGACGCCGCCGGAACCGGGTAGCCGGCGCGGACCGGCGCCTGGCCGTCCCCGAAGCCGGCGGCGAGACCGTAGCCGGGGCGGTCAGCCGCATCGGGTGGGCCGACGACGGTCGGTCAGGCCGGTCAGTCAGCCGGGCCGGGCGGGCCGACGACGGTCAGTCAGGCCGGTCGGGTAGCGGCGGCAGCGGGAGTGGGATCGCGGGCAGGCCGTCGAGGCTGCTGGCGACGTACTCCTTCTTCTCGCAGTAGGCGGAGAACTCCTCGTCGGTCTTGCGGCCGAAGAACTCCGTGTGCAGCGTCCGCTCCGCCCGCAGGTCCATCAGTGGTACGGCGTAACCACAGCTGTCGCTGATCCGGTGGGCGGTGACCAGGATGATCGCCCGCAGGCCCGGATCGTCGGCGCGGCTGAACCGCCCGATCAGGTCGCCCCAGCGCGGCTCGTCCCGGAAGACCACCTCGCCCCGGCCGTGCACCCGGACGATGTTCGGCGGGCCGTCGAAGGCACACCACATCAGGGTGATCCGGGCGTTCTCCCGCAGGTGGGCCACGGTTTCCGCGCCGCTGCCCCCGAAGTCGAGGTACGCCACCGTCCGCTCGTCGAGCACCGCCAGCGAGCCGGTGAGGCCCTTCGGCGAAAGGTTGACGTGCCCGTCGGCGGCCAGTGGCGCGGTCGCCACGAAGAAGACCGGCTGTGCCTCGATGAAGGCGCGCAGTCGACCGTCGATCCGATCATGAACTTTGCCCACGTTCCCATCCTGCTCCGCCGTACTGAACAGGACAAACATCGTCCAGCAGGTGGGCGGGCCCAGCTGTCAGGGGAGGGGCCCTCTCCGATACCGGAGACGACCGGAGACGACCGGAGGCCCCCTCCCTGACATCCGTACCTAGACCTCGAGCCAGATGGCGGTGTCCGGCGGCAGAACGTCACCGTCGACGGGGCGGCTGGTCAGCAGCCGGGTACGGTGTGCCGGCAGCGGCACCGGCTCGGCGGATAGGTTCACCAGGCAGATGAACCCGGGGTCGCGGGCGAGGGCGAGCACTCCGTCCGGGGCGTCGAGCCAGCGCAGGGCGCCGTCGCCGAGGGCCGGCAGCGCGCGGCGGAGCCGGATCGCCGTACGGTAGAGCTCCAACATCGAGTGCGGGTCGCCGGTCTGCGCCTGTACGGTCCGGTCCTTCCAGGTCGCCGGCTGCGGCAGCCATGGCGCGGTGGTGGCCCCGTCCGGGCTGAAGCCGAACGGCGCGGCGTCCCCCTCCCAGGGCAGCGGCACCCGGCAGCCGTCCCGGCCCGGGTCGACATAGCCGGAGCGCGGGTACATCGGGTCCTGCCGCAGTGCCGGCGGGATGTCCTCGACCTCCCACAGGCCCAGTTCCTCGCCCTGGTAGACGTACGCGGCGCCGGGCAGCGCCAGGGAGAGCAGCGCGGCCGCCCGGGCCCGTACGGTGCCGAGCTCCAGGTCGGTCGGGATGCCCTCGCGCTTCTTCGCGAAGGCGAAGGTGGTGTCCTCGCGGCCGTACCGGGTGACCACCCGGGTGACGTCGTGGTTGGAGAGGACCCAGGTCGCCGGTGCGCCGATCGGGGCGTGTTCGGCGAGGGTGCCGTCGATGCTGTCGCGCAGCTTGGCGGCGTCCCAGGCGCAGCTGAGGAAGTCGAAGTTGAACGCGGTGTGCAGTTCGTCCGGCCGCAGGTAGTTGGCGAACCGCTGCCGGTCCGGCAGCCACACCTCGCCGATCAGCGCCCGTGGCTCCGGGTACGAGTCGGCGATCCGCCGCCAGCTCCGGTAGATCTCGTGTACGCCGTCCAGGTCGTGGAACGGGTGCGGCGAGCCCTCCACCACCTCGGGCAGGGTGTGGTCCTTGAGCAGCAGAGCGGCCGAGTCGATCCGGATGCCGTCGATGCCCCGGTCGAGCCAGAACCGCAGGATCTCCTCGAACTCGGCCCGTACCCGGGGGTGGTCCCAGTTGAAGTCCGGCTGCTCCGCGGCGAACAGGTGCAGGTACCACTCACCCGGGCTGCCGTCCGGGTTGGTGGTCCGGGTCCAGGTGCCGCCGCCGAACTCGCCGATCCAGTCGGTCGGCGGTAGATCGCCGTGCTCCCCGCGTCCGGGACGGAACCAGAAGAGGTCCCGCTCCGGCGCGCCCGGCCCGCCGGCCAGCGCCGCCTGGAACCAGGGGTGCTGGTCCGAGCAGTGGTTGGGGACCAGGTCGATGATGATCCGCAGGCCGAGCTGGTGCGCCTCGGTGACCAGCTCGGTGACCTCGTCGAGGGTGCCGAAGACCGGTTCGATGGCCCGAAAGTCGGAGACGTCGTAGCCGGCGTCGGCCATCGGGGACGGGTACCACGGCCCGAACCAGATGGCGTCGACACCGAGGTCGGCCAGGTAGCCCAGCCGCTTCCGGATGCCGGCGACGTCGCCGATGCCGTCGCCGTTCGCGTCGGCGAAGCTGCGCGGGTAGACCTGGTAGATCACCGCGTCTCGCCACCACCGGCGGCTGTCTGATGTGGACACGAGTACCTGCTCTCTGGATCGGTCCGGGGTCGTCGCCGTCGGCAGCTGGCCACCCGGGTCCGGGCGTGCGGGGGTGACACGGACCTCTGCTACGCCTTGTTTGGTGTCGATGACCATACAAACCCTGCGCGAGCTTCGCAATAAGCCGACAGAAGTCTGAAAGATGACGACCGAGGCTGTCCGGGTTGCGGGTGAGTGGCGATCTGCACGGCGCAGGGCCGGCCGGGCTTCCGGATGTTCCCGGACGAGACACGAGCCGGGCCGGGTCAGCCCGGGGACGGCAACGCACCAGAGCGGGACGGCCCCACCCGGGGGTGGCCGTGGCAGGCGGCCGGCAACATGGTCGTTCCGGCCGGCGGCCGGCAACAGCGACAGTGGGACGGCGACGATCTCGGAGCGGGCGACCTGCGACGAGCGGCGGCAGCGGGTGCCGGCTCAGTGGCCGGGTGCCGGCGCGGTCGAGCCGCGTACCACGAGTTCGGGTTCGAAGAGCAGCTCGTCGGTGAGCACCCCGACCCCCTCGATCTGGTTGACCAGCAGGTCCACTGCGGCCTGGCCCATCATCTCGATCGGTTGCCGGACCGTGGTCAGCGGCGGGTCGGTGCAGGTCATCAGCGCCGAGTCGTCGAAGCCGACCACCGAGATGTCCGCCGGCACCGCGCGACCCAACCGACGGGCGGCCCGGATCGTGCCGAGCGCCATCACGTCGCTGGCGCAGATCACCCCGGTCACCCCGCGCTCGATCAGCTTGCTCGCCGCGACCCGGGCACCCTCCATCGAGAAGCTGGAGCGTTCCACGCACTCCTCGCCCTCGGACCAGCCGGCGATGTTCGCCATCGCGGCCAGCTTCCGGCGGGACGGTACGTGGTCGGCCGGCCCCAGCACGAGACCGATCCGCTCGTGTCCGAGCGACCGCAGGTGCCCGTACGCCTGCTCGACCGCCACCGCGTCGTCGGTCGACACGCACGGGAAGCCCAGCTCGTCCACACCCGCGTTGACCAGGACGACGGGCAGGCCCCGGTCGGTCAGCCGGCGGTAGTGGTCGTGCTGGGCGTCGGCCAGCGCGTACGAGCCACCGGCGAAGATGACGCCGGAGACCTGGTGGTCGAGCAGCATCTCCACGTAGTCCACTTCGGAGATGCCGCCGATGGTCCGGGCGCAGAGCGCCGGGGTCAGACCACGCTGGGCGAGTGACCCGGTGACCACCTCGGCCAGCGCGGGGAAGATCGGGTTCTGCAGTTCCGGCAGGACGAGTCCGACCAACCGGGCCCGTTCTCCCCGCAGTTTGCTGGGCCGTTCGTAGCCGAGCACGTCCAGGGCGGTCAGCACGGCGACCCGGGTGCTCTCGGAGACGCCGCCCCGACCGTTGAGCACCCGGCTCACCGTGGCCTCGCTGACCCCGGCCTTCCGGGCCACCTCGGTGAGTCTTCTCGTCACGGCCGCGATCGTACGACAGGAACTTGCAAAAACCGAACCAAAGTTCGCCGCGCTACTGCAACAAACCTCGTACCGCTGTCTCGATCGCCCGGTGGAAGGTCGGATAGGCGTAGATCATGCCGGCCAGCGTCTGCACCGGGACCTCGGCGTGCACCGCCACCGCCAGCGCGCTCAACACCTCGCCGCCGACCGGCCCGACCGAGGTCGCGCCGACCAGGATCCCACGGTCGGCGTCGGCGACCAGCTTGATAAAGCCCTCGCCACCGACGTCGTGGATCCATCCCCGGGTGGAGTCGGAGAGCGCGGTGTTGCCGACCCGGACGGTCAGCCCCCGGTCCCGGGCCTGCCGCTCGGTCAGCCCGACCGCGCCCACCTCCGGGTCGGTGAAGGTGACCCGGGGCACCGCCCGGTAGTCGGCCCGCCGGGCGCCACCCTGCCGGGAGGCGGTCCCGGCCCGTTCGAGGATGTCGTCGATCGCGACCCCGGCCTGGTACATCGCCACGTGGGTGAAGGCGCCGTGTCCGGTCAGGTCGCCGACCGCCCAGATGCCGTCCGCCGCACGCATCCGGTCGTCGGTCGTCACGAACCGCGCCGTCGGGTCCAGCCCGACCGTGTCCAGGCCGAGCCGGTCGAGTACGGCCCGCCGGCCGGTCGCCACCAGCAGCCGTTCCCCGCGTACGTCGTCGCCGTTCGCCAGGTGCACGGTGAAGCCGGTGCCGTCGTACGCCACCCGCTCGGCGGCGGCGCCGGTGTGCACCGTCACCCCGTCGGCGCGCAGTGCCGCGGTGACCTGTTCCGACGACTCCGGTTCCTCCAGGGCGAGGATCCGTCCGCCGGCCTCGATGATCTCGACCCGTACGCCGAACCGGGCGAAGACCTGCGCGAGTTCCACCCCGATCGCCCCGCCGCCGAGGATCACCAGGGATCCGGGCAGTTCGGCCAGTTCGATCGCCTCCCGGTTGGTCCAGTACGGCGTACCGGCCAGCCCCGGCACCGGCGGGATGACCGGGGTGGTTCCGGTGCCCAGCACGACCCCGATCCGGGCCCGGTAGAGCTCGTCGGCGACCTGGACCAGGCCGGGGCCGACCAGCCGGCCGGTGCCCCGGACCAGACGGCCGCCGTTGGCGGTGAACCGCTCGGCGGCGCGGTTGTCGGTCCAGCCGGCGGTGGCGTCGTCCCGGATCCGCCGGGCCACCGTGTTCCAGTCCGGCTCGACCCGGGCCCGACCGGCCAGGTGGTCGACCCGACGCGCCTCGGCGAGCACGTTGGCCGCCCTGATCATCATCTTGCTCGGTACGCATCCCCAGAACGGGCACTCGCCGCCGACCAGGTTGTGCTCGACGCCGACGACCGTGAGGCCGGCGGAGGCGAGTCGGTTCGCCGTCTCCTCGCCGCCCACCCCCAGCCCGATCACCACGACGTCCACCTCGGCGGTGACGTCGCCGTCCGCGTGCCTCTGTTCCGGTTCAGCCATGAGGCCAGCTTTCCGCATCCGTGGCTGGCCGACCAACCGGATCGGCGCATCGGGCTCCCCGCCCCGGGCACGTCGGACGGCAACTCCGTGCCGGGTTCCCGACTCGGATTTGGGGCGCATCCGACAAACCTCAGAAGCCTCCGGCGACGGGCGAGAGGGCAACCGCGCCTCGGCTGGCTCCACCAAACCAGTGGATTCCGGGCATCAAGCATTACTCCTGTCATCATCTGTCGTGATGGAGTCGTGTCTTTTCACAGCACAATCGATATCTTGCGAAGATGAGTTCGCCTCGCTACAGTGACCCCACTCACACACTGACGCCACGCAGCTCCAGGGCCTGGTCACCGGGCGGATAGCGGTCGACAGCAGGGCAGCCACGGTGACGATCCCGCGGATCAGCAGAGGTCCTGGAGACTCCCGTTCCCGAAGGGATGGACAGATGTCCGTACCGCAGTACCGGAAGGCCGCGGCCCTGGCGCTCGCGGCCGGCCTGGGGCTCAGCCTCACGGCATGTTCCACGAAGAGCGACGACGGCGACTCGAACGCCGGCGGCAAGGTCACCATCACGGTCGACTGCCAGCCGGTCGGCTCCCAGAAGGAGCTGCTGCAGAACTGGAACGACGATGTCGCCGAGTTCCAGCGGCTGAACCCGGACATCGTCGTCAAGAGCGTGAGCGTCGGCGAGCAGTGCAACAACCCGCCGGACTTCACCGCCCGGCTCGCCGGCGGCACCGTGACCGACGTGTTCTACGGATACATGACCGACCTCCAGCAGGTGCTGGACTCCGGCCAGGCGATGGACATCACCGGGTTCGCCACCAGGGAGACGGTGCCGACCTGGGACAGCATCGACCCGGCGCTCAAGGAGGTCTTCAGCGACGGCGGCAAGCTCTACGCCCTGCCGGTGAAGAACTACTCGATGGGTCTGATCTACAACAAGGTCCTGTTCCAGCAGGCGGGGCTCGACGTGAACAACCCGCCGAAGACCTGGCCCGAGGTCCGGGAGGCGGCCAAGAAGATCTCCGCGCTCGGTAACGGCATCGCCGGCTACTCCGAGTACAGCGCCGGCAACACCGGCGGCTGGCACTTCACCGCCCTGCTCTACTCCCAGGGCGGCCAGGTGCTGACCCCGGACGGCACGAAGGCCGACTTCAACAACCCGATGGGCAAGCAGGTCCTGCAGAACCTCAAGGACATGCGGTACGGCGACAACAGCATGGGCAGCCGCCAGCTGCTGCAGTGGGGCGACCTGCTGACCAACGCCGCCGGCGGCAAGGTCGGCATGTTCGTCGGCGCGCCGGACGCCACCCAGGCGATCGTCAGCCAGTTCCAGGGCAAGTTCCAGGACTGGGCGATGGCGCCGCTGCCCGGCCAGGCCGGTCCGGCCAGCGCGACCCTCGGCGGCGGCGAGGGCTACTTCTTCAAGAAGGGCCTCACCCCCGAGCAGGTCAAGGCCGGTCTGAAGTGGATCGCGTACCAGAAGCTGACCCCGGGCAAGGGCCAGTTCGACTACGTACGGTCCAAGCCGCAGAACTACCCGGTCGGGCTGCCCCAGCCGCTGCTGTTCGCCAACGGCACCGAGGCGCAGAAGCAGGAACTCGAACTGCGCAAGGCGAACGCCAACGTCGACACGGCGAACTTCGCGCTCTTCGAGGCGACCCCGGTCCCGATCAAGGGTGAACCGCGCAACGCGCAGGCGATCTACGCGGTCCTCGACGCCGCGATGTCCGGGGTGCTGACCAACCCGAACTCGAACATCGACGCACTGCTCAAGACGGCCGAGGAGAAGGTCAACCAGCTGCTCGCCGCCGAGAGCTGACGTACCCCCGGGGGGCCGGCGGACACCGGCCCCCCATCGGCGTCCGCGCCGCCCGAGTCCGGCCACCGATTTCCGCAGGAGTTGCCTTGGCGATCACCACCGTCCCGGGGACCACCAGGCCGGGTCGCGCCGCGCCACCGCCGAAGACGGCCGGTCCGCGGCGTACCGGCCTCGGCCGCAAGGTACGGGACAACCTCACCGGGCACGCGTTCCTGATCGGCGCGGTGCTCTGCTTCGCGGTCTTCTCCTGGTACCCGATGATCCGCGGCATCGTGATGAGCTTCCAGCGCACCCGACGGGGCGAGACCACCTGGGTGGGCTGGGACAACTACCTGCGCATCATCGACGACCCGAGCTTCTGGACCGCCTGGAAGAACACCCTCTACTTCACCGCGCTCGCACTGATCCTCGGGTACGCGGTGCCGTTCTTCGTGGCGATCCTGCTCAACGAGTTCCGGCACTTCAAGGGCTATCTGCGGATCCTGGTCTACCTGCCGGTGATGCTGCCGCCGGCCTCGGCGCTCTTCCTCTTCAAGTACTACGCGTACGACCCGAGCGAGGCGGGCCTCTTCAACGCGGTACTCAAGGCGCTGCACCTGCCGACGTCGCAGTGGATGCAGTCCCCCGACATGACGATGCCGGCGATGGTGTTCGCGTCGACCTGGATGAACATGGGCGGCGCGGTGCTCATCTACCTGGCGGCGCTGCAGAACATCCCCGGCGAGCTGTACGAGGCGGCCGAGCTGGACGGCGCCGGGACCTGGCGACGGATCGTCAACGTGACGATCCCGCAGACCCGGCTGATCCTCCTGCTCCTGGCGATGCTGCAGATCGTCGCCACCATGCAGCTCTTCATCGAACCGCTGATCCTCGCCAACGGTGCGGGCGCGGAGGACTCCGCGACCTCGGTGGCGTACCTCATCTACCAGCACGGGTTCTTCCAGAACGACCTCAACGGCGCCGCGGCGCTCGGCGTGATCATGCTGGTGGTGCTCGCCGGCTTCAGCGCCGTCTACGCGCGGATGACCTCGAAGCAGGACTAGGACGGGCGAGACATGGCACAGGACTCCGGCACCCGGACGCTCATCTCCCACGCCCAGCTGAGGCGGGGGCGCGGCAGGGTCGTCTACTGGACGCTGCTCACCGTCGTCGTGGTGGTGTTCACCCTGGTCTTCCTCGGGCCGCTCTACTGGATGGTCACCGGCGCGTTGAAGTCCGGCCAGGAGATCGCGCAGGTCCCGCCGACCCTGTTCCCCGAGGATCCCCAGCCGCAGAACTACGTCGACGCGTGGCAGAACCTCGACCTCGCCAAGCTGCTCTTCAACACGTTCTACTACGCGACCGGCGCGGTGCTGTTCCAACTCGTCTTCGACGCCGCGGCGGCGTACTCGTTGTCGAAGCTGCGGCCGGTCCTCGGCAACGTGATCCTCGGCCTGATGCTGGCCACCCTGATGATCCCGGCGATGGTGCTCATCGTCCCGCAGTACGTGACCGTGATCGACCTGCCGATCCTGCACATCAACCTGCTCGACTCGCCGTTCGCGATCTGGCTGCCGCTGGTCGCGAACGCGTTCAACATCTTCCTGCTGAAGCGCTTCTTCGACTCGATCCCGGAGGAGCTGATGTCGGCGGCGGTGATGGACGGGGCGTCACCGCTGCGCACCCTGTGGTCGATCATCCTGCCGATGTCGCGCCCCATCCTCGGCGTGGTCTCGATCCTGGCGGTCACCGCGGTCTGGAAGGACTTCCTCTGGCCGAAGCTGGTCATGCCGTCGCCGGAGACCCGGACGGTCAGCGTCGGCATCTACGCCTTCTCCGGTGGTACGCCGATGAACGTGGTGGTCGCCGCCTCGGTCATCGCCGCGATCCCGACGGTGATCATCTTCCTGATCTTCCAGCGGAACATCATGTCTGGCCTGACCACCGGCAGCATCAAGGGCTGACCACCGGCGGTTTCAGCGGCTGACCGCCGGCGGTTTCAGCGGCTGACCGCCGGCGGCCCGCTCGTCCCGGGTCGGGGCGGACGGGGTTCCGGGTACCGGCACCGGGGCGCCGGTCGGGGTCAGCAGTGCCCGGGTGACCACGGCGGCGCGACGGCCTTTCGGCACCACGGCCCGGCGGGCGAAGACCTCGTAGTCGGCGGCGACGACCTCGTCGAGGATGCCGCCGTACAGCAGGTACGCGGTCCGGATGCAGGACTGCGACGCGGGGGCGAGCAGGGTCACCCCGGGCGCCGCCGCCGCGTAGTGCGCCCGGGCGCGCTCCACCTCGTACCTGATCAGGTGCCGGACCCGGGGTGGGCTGGCCCGTCGCCGCGCGGCCTCGACCAGGTCGGCGCGGGTCACCCCGAACGCCGCCAGGTCCTCGCCGGGCAGGTAGACCCGGTCCCGGGCCAGGTCCTCGGCGACGTCCCGGATGAAGTTGGTCATCTGGAAGGCGAGGCCGAGTTGCCGGGCCGGTTCCCGGGCGGCGGCCGGGTCGGCGCTGCCCAGGATCGGCAGCATCATCGTGCCGATCGCCGCCGCCGAGCCCGCCATGTAGTCGAGCAGGTCGGCGTAGCGGGGGTAGTCGGTGACCGTGAGGTCCATCGCCATGCTGCGCAGGAAGACGGCGAAGTCCGCCCGGTCGAGGTCGAAGACCGCGATGGTGTGCAGGACCGCCGGCAGCAGCGGGTCGTCGACCGGTTCCCCGGCCAGTCCGGCCAGGAACCGCTCCGACCAGTCGGCGAGTCGCGCGGCCCGGGCCTCGGCCGGCAGGTCCTCGGTGCGGTCGACGATCTCGTCCGCATAGCGGGTGAAGCCGTAGAGGGCGTGCACATGTCGTCGTTTCCACGCCGGCAGCAGCCGGGTCGCGAGATAGTAGGTCCGGCCGTGCTGTCGGTGCAGCTCGCGACAGCGCTGGTAGGACCCGTCGAGACTGGTGTACACCGACCCTCCCGGGGAATCGACGCATAAATCGATGCAACTCGTCAGCTCAGGGTACGCTCAGCGGCGGACGGACGCCGGGGTTCGCCCCGTCGACGGAGCTGCTGGTGACGGCGTGGCGGAGGTGGACGGGTGCGAACCGTGACAGGACGGACCGACCGAGTGGTGGTCGTCGGCGCCGGACTCGGTGGCCTGGCCTGCGCCCTGCACCTGGCCGGCAGCGGCCGCCAGGTGACCGTGCTGGAACGCGAGCCGCTCCCCGGCGGCCGGGCCGGGCGGTTGACCCTGGACGGCTATGAGTTCGACACCGGCCCGACCGTGCTGACCATGCCGGACCTGCTCGCCGAGGCGTTCGGCGCGGTCGGCGAGGAGTTGACCGACTGGCTGGACCTGGTCCGGCTCGACCCGGCGTACCGGGCCCACTACCCGGACGGCTCCACACTGGACGTGATCACCGACACGTCCCGGATGGCCGCCGAGATCTCCCGGGTCTGCGGCCCCCGGGAGGCCGACGGCTACCTGCGGTTCGTCGACTACGCCCGGCGCCTCTGGCAGCTCGAACGCGCCGACTTCATCGACCGCAACCTGGACAGCCCGACCGATCTGCTCACCGCCAACCTGCTCCGCCTGCTCGGCGCCGGCGCCTTCCGGCGACTCCAAACCAAGATCAACCAGTTCTTCGCCGACCCCCGGACCCGACGGATCTTCTCCTTCCAGGCCATGTACGCCGGCCTCGCCCCGCACGACGCGCTCGCCATCTACACCGTCATCGCGTACCTCGACTCGGTCGCCGGGGTCTGGTTCCCGCGCGGCGGCATCCACGCCGTCTCCCGGGCACTCGCCGACGCCGCCGAGAAACACGGCGTACGGATCCGGTACGGCACCACGGTCACCCGGGTGGAGTCCTCGACGGGCCGGGCCACCGGCGTGGTCACCGCCGACGGCGAACGGATCCCGGCCGACGTGGTGGTGCTCAACCCCGACCTGCCGGTCGCGTACCGCGACCTGCTGCCCACGGCGGCCGGACCCGGCCCACGCCGACTGCGCTACTCGCCGTCCTGCGTGGTGCTGCACGTCGGCGCCCGGCAGGGCTACCGGCGGATCGCCCACCACAACATCCACTTCGGCCGGGCCTGGCGGGGCACCTTCGACCAGGTCATCCGTCGGGGCGAACTGATGTCCGACCCGTCGCTGCTGGTCACCAACCCCAGCCGGACCGACCCGTCGGCCGCGCCACCGGACCGGCACAGCTACTACGTGCTCGCCCCGGTGCCCAACCTCGAGGTCGGTGCCGGGCTCGACTGGCAGGGCGACCTGCCCCGACGGTACGCCGACGAACTGCTCGCCACCCTGGAACGACGCGGCTACCGCGGGCTGACCGACAGCGTCGAGGTGAGCCGGATCGTCACCCCGGCCGACTGGGCCGCCGCCGGGATGGCCGCCGGCACGCCGTTCGCCGCCGCGCACAGTTTGTGGCAGACCGGCCCGTTCCGTCCGGGTAATCTGCACCGAACATTGTCCAATGTGGTTTTCGTCGGCTCCGGCACCCAGCCGGGCGTCGGCGTGCCGATGGTGCTGATCTCCGGGAAGCTCGCCGCTGCCCGGGTGACGGGAGGTAACGGATGACATCAGGTCGCGAGGCGCACCTGGTGGAACTGGTCGACGAGGCCGGGACGGCGCTCGGCACCCGTACCGTCGACGAGGCGCACCGGTCACCGGGCCTGCTCCACCGGGCCTTCTCCGTACTGCTGGTCGCCCCGGACGGGCGGGTGCTGCTCCAGCGGCGGGCCGCCGTCAAGACCCGGTTCCCGCTGCGCTGGGCGAACAGCTGCTGCGGACATCCGGCCCCCGGCCAGTCACCGGAGCGCGCCGCCCGGGTCCGCCTGCGCGAGGAACTCGGCATCAACCCCGTACCGCTGACCGAGGTCGGGGTCTACCTCTACCGCGCCGAGGACCCCGGCACCGGTCGGGTCGAGTACGAGTACGACCACGTACTGCGCGGCGAGTTCGACCCGGACGCCGTGGTGCTGCCCGACCCGGACGAGGTCGCCGACCTGCACTGGGTGCACCCGGCGGAACTGCGCGACCGGATCACGGCCGACCCCGGGTCGTACGCCCCCTGGCTCGGTGGGGTGCT
The DNA here is from genome assembly GCF_039871775.1 of Plantactinospora sp. B5E13. Classification (NCBI taxonomy): domain Bacteria; kingdom Bacillati; phylum Actinomycetota; class Actinomycetes; order Micromonosporales; family Micromonosporaceae; genus Plantactinospora; species Plantactinospora sp. B5E13. The sequence continues at coordinate 82,982 of NZ_JBDPLT010000016.1, read as the reverse complement.
GGGCCGGTTCACCGGTTCGGGCCCGGCGGCCGGCGCCGTCGGTGTGGATCTCCCCGACCCGGGTGGCCGGGCCGCCGGAGCCCGGACCGGACCCCTCGGAGCCGATCACCCGGCGACGGAGCGGCAGGGTGGCCGATGACGGACTGAGCGCCGGCGACGTCGCGCGCCGGCTCGGGGTGGCGGTCACCACCCTGCGCAGCTGGCACCGGCGGTACGGGCTGGGCCCGAGCCGGCACGTGCCGGGTCAACATCGACGGTACGCCCCGGACGATCTCGTCCGGCTGGAGTTGATGCACCGGCTCACCGTCGAGGGGGTGAACCCGGCCGAGGCCGCGTACTGGGCCCGACGGGCTCCCGTTGCGGCGAGTGGTCCCGCCGCCCCGGCCATCCCCGCCGCCCCGGACGCCACCCCCGCCTCGGACGCCACCCCCGCCTCGGACGCCATCGGCGCCCCTGCCGTCGCCGCTGTACCGGAGGGCCCGGGGCGAGCGCCGGGTCGGACCGGCGGCGGACCGGTCATCCCGGTACGGCGGGCCGGGCCGGCCGCCCGGGGGCTGTCCCGGGCCGCCCTGCGACTCGACGCCGCGGCGATGCGGTCCCGGATCAGCACGGCGCTCGACACCGACGGCGTGGTCGCCACCTGGGAGCGGCTGCTCCGGCCGGTGCTGGCCGGAGTCGGCGACCGGCACGCCGCCACCGCCGGTCTGGTCGAGGTGGAACACCTGCTCTCCCGCTGTGTGTCGGAGGCCCTGGCAGCGGTGGACCGGCCGGCCGCCACCCCGTCCCCGCCTCGGATCCTGCTCGCCTGCGCCGACGAGGAGCAGCACAGCCTGCCGTTGGAGGCGCTGGACGCCGCGCTGGCCGAACTGGGCGTGCCGTGCCGCCTGCTCGGCGCCCGGGTGCCGACGACCGCGCTGGTCGCGGCGGTACGCCGCACCGCACCGGACGCCGTGGCCGTCTGGTCGCATCTCCCGGACACCGGTGACCCGGAGCAGCTCCGGGCGGTGCTCGCGACGCCCCGGCGCCCGGTGCTGCTGCTGGCCTGCGGCCCGGGCTGGCCGGCCGGTGCGCTGCCGGCCGGGGTGGTCACCCCGGCGAGCCTGGCCGAGGCGGTCGCGCTGCTCCGCGCCGTACCGGTGGGTTGATCGCCGGATCCCGGCATCTGTCGGGCGCGGAACGGGTGATTTGGGAGGTATTGTGGTAGCCGGGATACCGGTTTTGCTGGGCGGCACGGGATCACGTATGCTTTCCAAGCCTCCGGCGGGGCCGGATGGGAGCACAGCCGTCAAAGTTGTCATGTGCAATGATGGCGGGGCCGCCCTCATCGTCTAGCGGCCCAGGACGCCGCCCTTTCAAGGCGGTAGCACGGGTTCGAATCCCGTTGGGGGCACGGCTCCGGTCTCGGCCGGAGGCATAGCAGTACGAGCTAGGTCCTGTGGAGCAGTTGGAGTGCTCGCCGCCCTGTCAAGGCGGAGGTCGCGGGTTCAAGTCCCGTCAGGACCGCCAGCGCCGCTCGCCGCGCGTCTGTACGCGCGGCGTTCTGCGTTTCGGCCCAGGTTCCCAGGGCGGCGGTAGCGCCGTCGTACAGGTATCATGAGCCGAGCAACCCGGCCAGGTAGCTCAGTTGGTACGAGCGTCCGACTGAAAATCGGAAGGTCGGCGGTTCGACCCCGCCCCTGGCCACATAGCCTTTCGCCGGGCTACAGAGGTCCCCACCAGCGGAAACGCGGGTGGGGATCTTGCTTTTCGCCAGGCTCCTGGTGACGAACTGTGGATCAGGCCCGACGGCGGCCGTTGCGGTACCTCCGCTCTACACCCTGCCCGGTACGGCCTGGCTGACCTCCTGGGCTTGCCGGTCACAGTTGTCGGCATAGAGGCCCACAGAATGATGCGCACGGATCACGGCTACAGTCGAGCGCGCCGATGGAGTGTTGTTTGGTGCTCGTAACCGGCTCCGACACTTCATTGATCCCTATGCCGTGACGACAACTCCGCCGATTCCTGTGCGCCCGGCCGGGGTGCCTACAAGCTCGACCGTGAGGCCGGCACGGACGCGCTCCCCGAGGACGTCGACGATGGCGTCCGTGACTCCGGAGACGAGGCGGGCGACGATCTCGTCGGCGTCGGGTCGACTGAACGCCGCCTCCCTGATGCCGAACGTGACGCTGGGAGAGGCTGCTTCTGCTGGGTTGCCGCCGATACCCCAACGGCCGGACGGTAGGCCGATCAACTGCACGACCGCGATGCTTCGGGCCCACTCCCCGTAGACGGCGACGACCGCGTCGGTCAGGTTTCGAATCAATGCGGTCTCCTGACCGGCCAGGTCGCTCTCCAGCACATGCACGCTGAGGTGGGGCATACCATCCTCCGTGAACGGGTTTGACCACAAATTAGCTTTGGTTACAAAGGTATTCGGGAGGTGGGCGGATGTCAACGCCTGACACCACGGACGACACGGTCAGGACGTTGCTCCTGGTGATGCCAAGGTTGGTCGGTAGGATCAAGCGTCTGCCACTGCCGGAACAGCTACGGTCACTTGAGCTGGCGCCGAGACACCTGTCGATGCTGTCCCTGCTCCTACTCGACGGTCCGCTGACCGTCTCCCAACTGGCCGGGATGCTGGGTGTGGCACCGACCACGGTGAGCCTGATCGTGGGCGATCTGAGCCGCAGAGGAGTCCTGGTACGGCGCGAGGACGACGCCGACCGCCGCCGCCGCATCGTCGACATCAGTCCTGAGAGCCGTCCGGCCATCACCCAATGGCTGTCTCCGGGCGCCCATGCGTGGCGGCAGGCCCTCGCACCGCTGAGCCCGGCACAACAGCGCACATTCGTCGACACCCTGCTCAGGTACGAGGCGGCCGTCTCGAGCCCGACGGAAACGGCACCAGCCAGCGGTTAGCAGCAACACCGCACACGGACCCGTTGAAGGTCCTGGCCGACTCCACCCAGACCATGCTGTGCACGTACCTGTCCGCGGTACTCCTCGTCGGCCTGGTCCTCAACGCCGCCGCCGGCTGGTCGTGGGCGGACCCGGCCGCCGCGCTCGTCATCGCCGGGGTGGCCGTCAAGGAGGGCGTCGGGGCGTGGCGCGGCGAACACTGCGCCGACTGCGCACCCGCCGGTGCGGCACCCGACGCCTGCGGTGCCGGCTGCTGCGGCACCGAGGCCGTGTGACGGGCGTGGGCCGCACCGCGTACGCCTGAGATCCGAACGCCGATATTCCATAAGGCCTGTCGGCGGACGAGATGCCGTTGAATGTCCGGGCATCAACGGAAGTCGAGGTTGTCCGCCCTCGCTACACTTCGGATACCGATCAAGATCACGGGAATCGGTCGGGCCCAGCAGAGGAGATGCGGCAATGCCAGCGCTGTTCGTCTGTGCACTGATCGTCTTCGCCGCCGCGGTGGTCGGCGCGCTCTACGCGGCGTTCGCGCCGAGGGGCACCCGGGCCGCGGCCCTGGGCGGTGCGTTCGCCGCACTCCTGCTCGGCGTCACACTCACCATCGCCTCCTCGGCGAATTCGGTGCCGGTCCGGAACGTCGGCATCGTGACCTCGTTCAACAAGCCCACCGGTGAGACCACCGGCAGCGGACTGAACTGGGTCGCGCCATGGAACAAGATCGGCGAGTGGGACGCCAGCCGGCAGAAGTACGACCACATCGGGGCCGACAACGCGGTCCCGGTCCGGACCGGAACGCTCGCTGTCGCCGGAGTCGAGCTGCTGGTCGAGTGGCAGGTCCGTGCCGAGAACGCGCCCCGGCAGTTCATGGACTACAAGGGGGACTTCGAAGCGTTCCGAGGTCAGCGCGTCGGCGTCCAGCTCGACGGCGCGGTGAACGACGCCTTCGCCACCTACAACCCGCTGGCGAACATCGACGCGAAGACCGGGAACCTCAATGTCGACCTGAAGCCCTTCGCCGACAAGGTGAAGACCTCCGCGCAGGAACGTCTCGGCGACGACATCGAAATCCTCAGCGTCACGATCATCCGGGTCAACCACGACGAGAAGACCGAGGCCAACATCAAGGTCTTCCAGGACAAGCTGGCGCAGGGCCGGAACCTCGACCAAGACCTCATCAACGCGGAAAAGCAGAAGGCCGTCACCGAGAAGAACGCCGAGGTCGACAAGATCACCCGCTGCCTCGAAATTGCCGAGCGGACCGGCAGCAACCCGGGCCTCTGCCTCAACCCGGGAATCGTGATGGGCGGCAAGTGATTCGTCACCGATCCTCGTGAAGCCGGACGGTACGTGAATCGATCTACCGTTCGGCGCACGGATCGACCGCCCGCCGCGCCAAAGGTGCACAGCTAGGAGGCAGCCGGTATCGTCCGGGCCTATGGGACAGGAGACCACGAACGCCGCCGCGATTCGGCAGGAGTCGACCGCGTACTCCGTGCGCAGCAGCCTGCGTGTCCCGGGCCCGGCCGATCGGGCCTTCAGGGTGTTCACCGATCGGCTGGCGGACTGGTGGGTAAAGGAGTACACCTGGTCCGGTCCGGACCTGCTGGCGAGAATCGGCATCGAGTCCGGCGTCGGCGGGATGGCGTACGAGATCGGTCCGCACGGGTTCCGCGCCGACTGGGGTCGGGTGGTGGAATGGCAACCGCCCCGGCGCCTCGTCTTCACCTGGCAGATCGGGCCGGACCGGGCTCCGGTGCCGGACCCGTCGAAGTGCAGCGTGGTGGAGGTCCGGTTCGATCCGAAGGCGGACGGCACCACCCTCGTCGAGGTGGAGCACCGCGACTTCGACCGGCACGGTGAGGCCGCCGAGGGCTACCGCACGGCGCTCACCGCCGGTTGGCACGAACTGCTCTCCCGGTACGCGACGACCGTCCGCAACTCTCCCAGGAACTGACCGCACAGGTCAGTCGGTCCGCCGCCGGCCTTCACCGGGTCCGGCGGCCGGCAGGTCCGCCGAAGGCGGTTGGATCCGGTCCAGGTTGTCGGCCGCGCCGCTCAGCCACACCTCCACCTCGATCAGGTTCAACGCGGCGGACGGCGGCTCGCCCGCGTCCAGCACCGCCCGCACCTCCTCGGCGAAGCCGTCCGGCGCCGGGGCGGAGACCCGCTGCCGCAACCGGCCCTCCTCCAACTGCCGGGCGAGTTCGTGGTAGCTGCGCCGGATCTGCCCGGCGTACTCCTCGAGCCGGTCGGCCGCGCCGGCCACCCTGGGCAGGCGGGCGTCGGCTCCACGTCTGAGCCGGAAGATCGCGCCGAGGTGCAGGTAGTTTCCGGCGACGATGGCGGCCATCCAGTCGATCGGTGGCAGCCACCGGTCGTGTCGCTCCGCCTGGTACTGCAGGAACGAGGCTTCGGCGAGGACCAGCCCGCGCCGCGAACTGTCGAGTATGCCCATGTCCAGTGGCCGCCCCGCCAGCTTCCGTACCACTCCCTCGGCCGTCGCCGCACTCTGCTCCAGATACGCGGCGACCGAGCGGCGCACCTCGCCGCTGCCGCCCTTCGGCCAGAGCAGCACCCCGACGAGGATGCCGACCACGGCACCGACCGTGACGTCCAGCAGGCGGGCGCCGGCAATCTTCAGGTCCACCGGCCCCACCTCGGTGAAGACCAGAACGAACAGCACGGTGAACATCGCCTGGGCCCAGAGGGGCCGCAGCAGCGGGCTGAACGTGAAGGTCAGCAGCATCACCACCGGAAGTACCACCAGGATGAGTTCCGATACGTGTGCCGCGGTCAGCAGCAGGGTGCCGACCCCGGCACCGAGCAGCGTGCCGAACAGGACCGGACTCAACGCCTTTCCGGTCTCGACAGCGGAGGCCCGCATCAGGGTCAGGATCGCGAGCAGCACCCAGAACCCGTGGGTCAGGTGCAGGGATCCGGCGACCCCCCGGGCGATGGTCAACGCCACGGCGACCCGCAACGCCCCCTGCAGGTACACCGAACGGGTGGTCAGGTGCAGGCGGAACTGCTGCCAGTAGAGGAAGATCGAGGAGCGCCGGGCGTAGAAGACGTCGTCCGGCCCGGGCGCCGGCCGGGGGCGCGGGGGCAGCCGGAGCCCGGAGGCGATCCGGGTGGTCAGGCCGAGGGTCCGGGCATTGCTGGCGAGCCGCAACGTGATCGCGGCGAACTGCAGCAGCGTGACCGTCCGAGCCGGATCGTCGCGTTCGATCACCGGATGGCGGTAGCCGTGCCGGATCTGGGTGTCGAGCTCGGCCAGTTCGTGTTCCGCGACCGGTGCCGTCCGGTCGGCGAGGGTGTCGGCGGCGGCGTGGATGACCTCGGCCGCCCGCCGGAGCAGTCGGGTCAGATCCTCGTCGCGGATGTCGGTGCCCCTCGCCCGGAGCCGGTCCGCCTGGACCAGGATCTGCGACAGCAGGCTCGTGCTGTGCCGGATCGCCCGGTCCCGGAAACCGGCCGATGCCGGACGCTGAATCGGCGGATACCCGGCCAGTGACATCCCGGCCATCGCCTGGCGCGCCGCCGCCTGGCGGCGATCCAGTTCGGCACCGTCGACCGGCTCCCCCGACGGCCGTTCGGCGACCAGTTCGATGTACCGCGCCACGGTGTGGCCGGCCTCGGCCAGGCGGTCCCGGTACCCCGGGGATGGCCGTTCCGGCCAGAGCAGCCGCTCGGCGAGGATGAGCAGCCCGATGCCGAGCGCGACCCCACCGAGCCGGGAGGGCAGGCTCGCCGGCTGGTACGGGGGAAAGGACGACGCGATGTAGAACAGCTGTAGTCCGGTGGCGACGCCGAGGATCCGTGGTCCGCCGGCCGTGGCGAACGCGACGGTGAAGCCGACGACAAGCATGCCGGCCACCGCCGCCCAGGTGCTCACGGAGAGCAGACTCCCGACGGTGACCAGGACCAACGCCACCGGGAGCACGATGAGCAGCGACCGGATCCGCTGCGCCGGGCTGCCGGGCAGCTGCGAGATGAAGCCGGTGGCGATCGCGCTGAAGACCGTGTAGAGACCCAGCACCGGATCACCGAGGCCGTAGGTGCCGCCGAAGAGGCCGGCCGCGGCGACCAGGGACAGTCGGACCCCGCGCCGTAGAACCTGGTAGCCCGGATCTCGCCGACGCAGCCAGCGCAGGACCCCGATCCTGGTCATGGCTCCTCTGCCGCTCCCGCCGTTTTCAGCCTCCCGGGAAAACCACCTTCCCACCCCGACCCGTCGCGCGGCGGCGCTTTCCTCCAACGGTGGACAGCGCCCGGCGTCACCTCCCGCCCACCGGGCCGGCGTCACTGTCGAGCGACGGCCGCGCGCTCCGATGACCGGAACGCAGCCCCGTCCCGCCGAGATCCGCGCGCCGACCCGCGGCAACGCCCTGATCCAGCCCACCGCCGCGCAGTCGACGCGGCGCGGCGCTACGCAGTCGCGGGTACGCCTCGGCCAGCCGTCGCTCCACCCGGTCGGTACGGTCGGCGAGCACCAACGCCACCGAGGTCGACGCGGCGGGCTGCGGCGCCGAGGCGGCGGCCGCCTGTTCCGCCCACCGGAGTCGGTCGGCCACCGCCAGGCTGAACCCGGCCAGCCAGGACCGGCGGAACGCGGCCGGATGCTCGTCCGGCGGTACGACCGCGGCGGCGAGCCCGTGCGCGGCCTGCACCAGCAGCGAGGTGAAGAGCAGGTCCACCCGCTCCAGGTCGCTGCCGAACCCGAACAGGTGCATGGCGAAGCCGTTGCCCTGCCGTCGGCGTACCGCCCGGCAGCGCAGCGCGTCGGCGATCCCGGCCAGCAGTCCCGCCTTGTCCAGGGCGTACGGCGCCGGCACGTCGACCACCCGGTCGCCCACCGGGTCGGTGTCCGGGTCACGGGCGGCGAGCAGGGCCCGGTCCACCCCGTACCGGGCGATCAGCTCCGCCGCCTTGGCGGTGAACGCCTCCGCCTCCGCCGCTGTGCAGGCCGGATCCTCCGCCTTGGCCAGCAGCTTGCGGACCTTGCTCAACATGGCCTCGGACACCCCACAGGACTACCACAGTCGGGCGGACCGCCCTGGACAGGACGCATGTGCGATATGCAAAGATGTGGATCGATGACTGAACATCCTGGCGTGGTCCGGACAACGGGCCGGACGGCCCCACGTCCACCGGCCCCAGCGGTCAGCCGGCGCGGTGGCGGGGCGGTCAGCCGGCGCGGTGGCGCAGCGTCGCGACGGCCGAGCCGGCAAGGGTCAGCAGGCACTCCGGCAGCTGCCCGTCGGCGATCGCCGCACCGAAGAGCGCCTCCCCGGTGTCGATGTCGGAGTTCGCGTACGCACTGACGAACCGGGCCACCCAGCGGGCGTCGTAGCCCGCCTCGTCGATGCCGGGAAAGTCGAGGGTCCAGGCGCCGTGTGGCACACCGTCCCCGATCATCGTCGCGGCGAGGCACCAGGCCACCTCGTACGCCCCGGCGACCCCGGCCCGGTCGACCACCGCGTCGAACGTCCCGACCACGGCGTCGCTGTCACCTGCCAACGCCGAGCTCAGCACCGCCGCGGCGTCGTCGAGCGTCTGGCGCGGAACGTCCGTCACGTGCGGAAGAGTATGCCGCCAGGTCAAGGCGCGCCCGGAAGAACACCTACCACCGACTGTTCCGGATGATATTCCCTGGCAGTAGGCGTCAACCGTTCGACCACCACCTACGTTCGACGGCGGAGCGCGCTAATGTGCCAACGGATCTCCGGGGAGGAAGGATGACCCGATGCTGGTATCACGCGGCCCACACCGCGCCGCGCTGACCGTCGCCGCCTGCGCCACACTCCTGCTGGCCGGCTGTGGTGGTTCGGACGACGACGGTCCGGTCGACCAGACCGCGCCGGCCCAGGTCCGGTTGTACGGCACCGACGGCAACATGCAGAACTCGTTCGCCGAGGAGTTCGGGGACCAGAGCGGCCTGCTCAAGGGGATGAAGGGCACCACGCCCCTCACGCCGCTCTCCGACGACTTCAAGGCACGGTTGCGCAGCATCGACCCGAAACTCTCCGACTTCCTCTACGCCGGTGAGACGTACGACGCGGTGGCGATCAGCGCGATCGCCGCGCAGCTCGCCGGCAGCACCGAACCGGCGAAGATCGCCGAGCAGATCGTCGGTGTCACCAACGGCGGCGAACGTTGCGACACCATCGCCACCTGCCTGGAGTTGGCCCGCGACGGCGTCGACCTCGCCTACCGGGGCGTCTCGCTGACCCGGGGCGGCTTCACCGACGCCGGCGAGCCGTCCACCGCCAGTTACGGCACGCTGCACTTCGGCAGCGACAGCCAGCTCGACGACGGCAAGACCGAGTTCCTCGGTGCCGGCGACGAGACCACCGCCAGCGGCAAGGAGCCGCCGGCACCGGTCAAGGAGACGCCGAGCGTCATCCGGGCGAGCGGGGCGCCGCTCAAGCTCGGCGGTCTGCTGTCGAAGACCGGTGACCTGGCGCTGGCGTACCCGCCGATGGCGGCGGGCGGGGCGCTGGCACTGAAGGAGATCAACGACGCCGGCGGCGTGTTCGGCGAGGACGTGGTCTGGATCGACGGTGACGACGGGACCAGCCCGACCGTCGCCAAGGCGACCGTGGACACGCACATCACGGAGGGCGTGCAGGTCATCATCGGCGCGGGTGCCTCCGGCATCTCCCGTGCCGTGCTGCCCGACGTGGTCAAGGCCGGCCTGGTGCTCTTCTCCCCGAGCAACACCGACGCCGGGCTCAGCACCGTCGAGGACAGCGGCCTGTACTTCCGTACCGCCCCGTCGGACGTCCTGCAGGGTCGGGCACTCGCCGACATGATCCTCCGGGACGGTGCCCGAAAGATCGCCCTGGTGGCCCGGCAGGACTCCTACGGCGAGGGTCTGCAGGGTAACGTCCGGGCCGAACTGGAACGTGCCGGACACGGCTCGGACCAGGTGAAGCTCTACAGCTACCCGGCGTCGGAGGACCCGAACGCGCCACCACCCGACTTCACCGAGGGTGCGCAGGAGATCAAGCAGTTCGGCGCGGACGCCGTCCTGGTCATCGGCTTCGGCGAGTCGGCGAAGGTGATCCAGGCGCTCGCCGCCGCCGGGTTGAACCTGAACCGGTAGCGACACCGCCCTCCGCCGGCGCCCCGTAGCCACGGGTCGCCGGCGGATCCGTGTCGGCAGGGGGCGCCGGGATCGTACGGGCGGATCGGCGTACTGGCACACATCGGGGAGTCGGCGGCGGCGCGGCCCACCTAGCGTGGCGGGCATGCCCGGGCGGGACGGCCGGGCACCGCCGACCGGGGAGGTACGAATGAGCTACGACGGTGACCCCAGCGTGCTGGGCGAGGGGTGTACGGAGCACGAGTTGCCCGACGCCGGTGGGCAGGAGGGTTTCGGCACCGCGGCGGACGGCCTGCCGGACCCGCTGGCGACCCCGCTGGTGGAGGAGGCCGACCTGGCCGGCCCGCCACCGGTCAGCTCCGTCCTCACCAGCTACGCGGACGGCTCCAGCCGGTTCGCCACCGACCTCGACGGCGACGGTTACGTCGACCTGGTGCAGGTCGACGTCAACGGCGACCGGGTGATGGACCTGAGCTACCAGGACACCGACTGGGACGGCCGGATCGACCTGGTCGAGCGGGACACCAACCTCGACGGCCGGACCGACCAGGTGCTGACCGACACCAACTCGGACGGCCGGGTCGACTCCGTCCTGCTCGACCGGGACCACGACGGTCTGGTGGACCGGAGCGTCACCGACACCGACCTCGACGGCCGGCCGGACACCTGGCTCACGGACCACAACCGGGACGGGCGCCCGGACGTGGTCGTCACCGACCTCGACGAGGACGGCCGAGCCGACCAGCTCCTGGTGGACCTCGACCGCGACGGCACCGTCGACCGGGCCAGCTACCTCGACGGCGACGCGAACCCGTACGTCAGCAACTGACCCGGGGTCCGCCCGGCACGCCGCCGCGTCCCGGTCGACCGGCGGGCGGGGCCACGCCGGGGAGTGCGGAGTGGCACAGTCGGGTATCCAGGTCCGAAAGCTCCGCGGGGGTGGCACCCGGGCGGCGCGGAGCGGAACCGTCCGGCCCCGGTCCGGACGCCAACCCCGACGGAAGGGCAACAGATGAGTGAGACGCAGGAGACCGTCGACACCCGTGGTGACGAGCGGATCGAACTGCTCACGGCGGACGCCAACCAGGACGGCCAGACCGACGTGTGGGTGGTGGACACCGACGGCGACGGCAAGCCCGACCTGTTCCAGTTCGACACCGACGGCGACGGTCAGGTGGACATCACCATGGTCGACGTCGACGAGGACGGCCAGCCGGACGAGGTCGTGGACGGCGACGGGGGGCATCCGCCGGTCGTCTGACCGTCCCGCGCGGACGCCGCCCCGCCGGCGCCGGCCGGCGGGGCGGCAGTCACGTCCCGGTACGCAACAAAATGATCTCGATTGGGCCAGCCCCGGGTCACAACCCCGGTACGTCTGAGAAATCACGTTCCCACCTGGCAACCTTTCTCCCGGCCTTGGGCGCCTCAGCAGCCGTGAGGGGCGACGATCCGACGTCGCCCCCGTTCGGCACACGGGGAGACCCACACGATGAGGCTGGTGTTGCGGCGCGCCCGGGGGGCGAAGAGTCTGCTCCTCGCGGCGACCGGGGCGACCCTGATCGCCACCGCCCTGCTCACCGGCCTCGCCGGGTACAGCCGGGCCGTGGTCGATTCGGGGGCGGATGTCGCGATCTCGTCGGCGAGTCCGGAGGAGCGCTCGATCCTGGTTCGCGGCTCGGCCGGGGGTAACCAGGCTGAACTGGAAAAACGGGACGCGGCGCTACGGGAGCGGTTCGCGGGCGGGTTCAGCGGGGTCCCGACCACCGTCTCCGGTGCCGGGGTGGCCGCCGGCCGGCAGCTCGCCGGCCCGACCGGTACGGCGGTCCCGGACGACGACGGTGTCGTCTTCGCCTCGGTCCTCTTTCTCGACGACCTCGCCGCCCACGCCGACCTTGTCTCCGGCGCCTGGCCCAGCCCAGGCGCCCAGCCGGTGCAGACGACACTCGCCGAACCGGTAGCGACCATCCTCGGGGTCAAGGTCGGCGACCAGATCCCGGTCACCGACCGGGTGACCCGGAAGGTCACCCCGGTACGGGTCGTCGGGGTGTGGAAGCCGCGCGACGGACACGACCCGTACTGGCGGTTGGCGCCGGACGTGATGACCGGGGCGGCGCCGGGGTCGGCGACCTACGGCCCGCTGGTGGTGGACCGGACCGACTTCCTGGACCAGTTCCTGGCCAACGCCTCGGTGGCCTGGCTGGTCGAGCCGAACCTCGACCGGATCACGGTCGGCACCCTGCACCGGCTCGGCCAGGCCGCCAAGGAGGTCGGGACGACCCTGCCGTCCGAGGTGGGGCTCGGCAGCTCCGGCCTGGTCACCACCCAGGTCGACCAGTTGGCCGACCGGCTCGGCCGGGCCGAACTGGTGGGCCGGTCGGCCCTGGTCACCCCGATGCTGCTGGTCGTGGTCCTCGGCGGGTACGCGTTGCTGCTGGTGGCCCTGCTCCTCACCGAACAGCGGCGGGACGAGACGTCACTGCTCCGGGCCCGGGGCGCCGGACGGGGTCAACTCGTCGGACTCGCGATCCGGGAGGCGCTGCTGGTGGTGCTGCCGGCCGTCGTACTCGGCCCGGTCCTCTCGGTCGCCCTGATCGGGGTCGCCGACCGTACGCCGCTGCTGACCGACGCCGCGATCCGGCTGAGTCCCCGTCCCGACTCGCTGACCTGGCTGGTGGCCGGGCTGGCCGTGGTCGGTTGCCTGCTGGCGATGACCGGTCCGGCGCTGCGCCGCGGCGGCACGTACGTCGGCGACCTGGCCGCCCGGTCCCGGCCGAGCCGGCGTACGGCCGTCCAGCGGGCCGGCCTCGACGTGGCGCTGATCGCGCTGGCGGTGCTCGGCTGGTTCCAGCTCCGCCAGTACTCGTCGCCGCTGGTCGGGGCCGGTGGCCGGGCCGCGCTCGGGATCGACCCCCTGCTGGCCGCCACCCCGACGATCGGGGTGCTGGCCGGCGCGGTCCTCGCGCTGCGCGCGCTGCCGCCGCTGGCCCGGCTGGTCGAGCGGACCGTCGACCGGCGTTCCTGGACCGCGATGACGTTCGGGATGTGGCAGGCGGGCCGCCGCCCGCACGCCGGCCCGGTGCTGCTGCTCTCACTGGCGGTGGCGGTCAGCACCCTCGCCTGGTGCCTGGCCGCCACCTCGGACCGGTCGTTGACCGACCAGGCCGACCACCAGGTCGGTGCCGACCTGCGGTTGGTGGAGGCGTCCGGCGAGGCGCCGCCGGAGCGGGCCGGGCAGCTCGCGGAGTTGTCCGGCGCCACCGGTGTCCTGCCCGCCTGGCGGGACGAGCTACGGCTCGGCACCGAGGGGGTGCCGGCCGAGTTGCTCGCCCTGCCGTCGGCCATGGCCGGTCCGGTCGTCCGGTACCGGGCCGACCTGGCGGGCGGCGACCCCGACCGGGTCTTCGACGCGCTGGCGGCGAGCCCGGTCACCGCGCCGACGGCCGAACTGCCGGCCGGTACCCGCCGGCTGACCGGGCAGATCACCACCGCCACCGGCTACGACTTCGGTGACACCCCACCCGAGGACCGGCCGCGGGCGGCCGACGCTCCCGAGGCCCCGATCAACAGCGCGGTCGTCCTGGTCGACACGACCGGGGCGTACCACCGGATTCCGCTCGGCCAGAGCCAGAGCGGAAAGCCGCTGCGGTTCAGCATCGAGCTGGCGCCGGGGACGGTACGGCTGGCCGGTTTTGCGGTCGACGGTTTCGGCACCTGGGGCTACCGCCTCGACTGGCACCTGACCGACCTGCGCGCCGGTACGGGCGACCAGGCCGGCACCCCGCTGTCGCTCGGGGAGAACCCGCAGTGGCGGCTGGTGAACCGGCAGGGTGTCCTCATCGCCGATCCGAACTTCCGCGGCGCGCAGGTCGAGACGGCGGCAGGCGAGGGCACGCTGAGCGCCGGTTACCTGATGACGCCGACGTTCGACAACTGGACCGGCGCCCGGCAGCCGTGGTCGGTCGCGATAACCCCGGCGGCGAGCAAGGAGCCGGTGCCGGTGGTGGCCACCACCGAGGCGTTGGCCGCGCTACGGATGAATGTCGGCACCAGCACTCAGCTGACCATCTCCGGCATATCCATGACCGTCAAGGTCGTCGGCACCGTGGCGGCCGTACCCGGGGTTCCGGAGGGCGCGGCGCTGCTGGCCGACCTGCCGTCGTTGAACGCCCGGCTCTTCCACGACACCAACGTGCTCAGGGAGGCCCAGGAGTGGTGGGTGGGGACCCGGGCCGGACAGACCGGGTCGGTGGTCGGGGCGGCCGCGGCGTTCGACGGACTGCGGATCGTCGACCGGCGGGAGGTCGCCGACCAGGCGAGCAGTGACCCGTACGGGGTCGGCGCCCGGGTCGCCCTGTTCGCGGCGGCACTCGGCGCGATCCTGCTCGCCGCGGTCGGGGTCGGGGTCGACATCCGGGCGACGGCCCGACGCCGGTTGACCGAACTGGCGGTGCTCCGGACCCTGGGCACCCGGTCCCGGACGTTGACCCGGTCCCTCCTCGTCGAGCAGGGCTTTCTCGCCGGTCTCGGCGTACTGGTCGGGCTGGCGGTCGGGATCGGTGTGGCGGCCACGATGGCCCCGCTGATCATTCTGACCCCGGCGGCCGAGCGGCCGGTGCCGGTCCCACTGCTGGAGATCGCCTGGCTGCCCTCCGGCGGTACGGCGCTCGTCCTGCTGCTGCTCGCGATGCTGTTGAGCGGGCTGACCGCCGTCACGACGCGGAACCGCCTGGCGGCCGCCCAGCTGCGGATCGGAGATGACCGGTGAGCGACCGGACCAGGGGCGGCGCGCTCGTCGACAACGGAAGGACAACCCCCGTGAACGGATCCGCCGGTGCCCGGCGCCGGCTGCCCGGACCGCTGCGCCGGCTACGGACCTTCGCCGGTCAACTGGGCCTGTTGGCCGTGCTCGGCCTGGTCGCCGCGCTGCTGGTCACCGGTGCGCCCCGACTGGCGAACCGGTACGCCGACCAGGGGCTCGGCCAGGACGTCGGCGCGCTGCCGTACCAGGTCCGGGACCTGCTGTTCGGCGGCGGCCTGACTCGCGGCAAACCGCCGCTCGACCCCGCGGTGGCGGAGGCGACGCTCGACCCGATCCGGCAGAGGCTGCAGGCGCCGCTGCCCGATCTGGTCAACCGTCAGTGGTTCGTCGGCCAGATCGGCCCGAAGGACGTGGCGGTCTCCGGCGACAAGCAGACGATGTCCGGTTCCTGTCGGCCGAACCTGCCGTTGCGTTACCAGCCGGGGCTGGAGCGGGTGTCGACCGTGGTGGAGGGACACTGGCCGGCGAACCGGGGGGCGACGACCGTGGAGGTGGCCGTCTCCCGGGCGGCCGCGGACGCGACCGACCTCCGGGTCGGCGACCAGTTCTCGCTGGTCGGCCAGGGGTTCTCCAGGGGCTCCGTGCCGGTCCGGGTGGTCGGGATCTACCAGGCGGCCGACCCGGCGGCGCCGGACTGGGACGGCGCGGGACTGGTGCCGATCCCGTGTCCGGATCCGACCGCCGGAGGGACCTGGCAGGCCCCCCTGCTGACCGACCTGCCGGGACTCACCACCGCGACCCTGGACCTGCCGGCCGACTACACGTGGCGCTACCGGGTCGACGAGCGGCGGCTGACCACGGCCGGGATCCCGGACCTGATGGCCGCGATCGGGCAGGCCCGGCGGCCGACCGCCGACGACGCGCCACGGCTGGCAACCGGGTTGGACACCGCGCTGTCGACCTTCGACGGCCAGCTCCGCTCGGTGCAGGCGCTGCTGGCTGTGGTGCAGGCCGGCATCCTCACCACCGTGCTCGGCCTGGTTGTCCTCGCCGCCCGCCTCGCGGTGGAACGCCGCCGGGAGGAGCTGACCCTGCTCCGGGCCCGGGGCGGCGCGATCTGGACGATCGGCGGGCGGACCCTGGCCGAGGCGGTGCTGGTCATGCCGGTCGCCGTGCTGGTGGGCTGGGCGGTCGGCGGTCTGCTGCCGGGCCGGCCGAGTGGGCTGGAACTGCCACTGCTGGTGGCGCTGCTGGTCGGCACCACCCTCGCCGTTCCGCTGCTGGCGATGTCCAGCCAGCGCGGGATGCGTTTCCTCGGGCAGCGGCGGGATCTGGTCCGGCACCGGCCGACCGTACGGCGACTCACCGCCGAGGCGCTGGTGCTGCTGCTCGCGGTCCTGGGTGTGGTGCTGCTGCGCCGACGCGGGCTGAGCCAGTCCAGCGGGGTCGACCCGTACCTGGCGTCGGTGCCGGTGCTGCTCGCGGTCGCCGCCGCGCTGGTCGCCCTGCGGCTCGTACCGGGGCCGCTGCGGCTGCTGGGTAGGCTCGCCGCCCGGGCCCGGACCGTGGTGCCGTTCGTCGGGTTGGCCCGGGCCGGCCGGGCCGCCCCGGTCACCGTCTTCCCGGCGGCGATCCTGGTGGTGGCGATCGCCATCGGCGTTTTCACAAGCGTGGTGACCAGCACCATCGGCGAGGCCCGGGACCAGGTCAGCAACCAGGAGGTGGGCGGCGACGCCCGGATCGTCAGCAACGCCTTCACCGCCGAGCAGACGGCCGAGCGGCTCGCCGCGCTGCCCGGGGTCACCGCGGTCAGTGCGGTCGGCACCGAGTCGGGGCAGCCGCTGCGGGTCCGCAACCCGGACGGTACGGGCGGTCGTCCGCTCGGTCAGGCGCAGATCCTGGTGGTGGACGGACCGGCGCTGGCCCGGGTGCTGGGGCATAGTGGGATCGACGCCGAGCTGCCGGCCGCGTTCACCCGGCCGGGCCGGATCGACGGTCCGGTGCCGGCGGTGGTCTCCCCGGACATCGCCGAGGACTTCCGCCGTGAGGAGGTCACCACCGGGGTCACCGACGTCCAGGGCCGCCGGTACGGCTTCACGGTCGACGCCGTGCGGTCGACCTTCCCCGGGTTGCCGGTCGACGCCCGACGGTTTGTCGTCCTGCCCTGGCAGGCCCTGCCGGTGCCGGACTTCCAGCCGATCCGGCCGAGTGAGTTCCTGGTCGCCGGGACGGGTGTGTCGACCACCGCGCTGCGCGAGGCGGTCGAGGCCGGACAGCGGGAGTACCTGTCCCGGCTGCTCGGCGAGCCGGCCGACGAGGTCCGTACCCTGCCGGTCACCGTCACGACCTGGCAGGAGCACCGTCGGACGCTGGAAGGCAGTGGGGTGAACCGCCTGCTGAGCTTCACCTTCACCGCCGGGGTCGCCGGGGCGCTCGCGCTGGCGCTGCTGGCGGTCGGTTTCGCCGTACTCGCCGAGGCTCCGGCGCGGGGGCGGGTGCTGTCCCGGCTGCGCACCATGGGCCTGTCCGGGCGGCAGGGGCGGGGCCTGCTGGTCTACGAACTGGTGCCGCTGGTCGGGGTGGCGGTGCTGGCCGGCGGGCTGGTCGGGGTGCTGCTGCCCCGGCTGCTCGGACCGGCGCTCGGGCTGTCCGGTTTCACCGGCGGCCTGCCGGCGCGGGTCCACGTCGACCCGCTGCTGGTGGTCGGGGTGCTGCTGCTCGTGGTGGTCGCGTTGGTCACCGCGCTGGGAATCGAGAGTCTGGTCAATCGGCGGATGCGTCTCGGCAAGGTGCTCCGTCTCGGAGAGGAGAACTGATGGCGAGTCCGACGAGCACCGCCGCACCGGGCACCCCCGATCTCGCCGTGCTGCAGCGGCGGGCCTCGGAACGGGCGGCGGCCCGGGCCGGCGGGGCGGACCGGTTGCGTGGTCACATCGTCTGCGACGGCCTGGTCCGGATCTTCAAGACCGAGGGTGTCGAGGTGGTGGCCCTGCAGGGGCTGGACCTGGTGGTCGACCGGGGCGAACTGCTCGCCATCGTCGGCGCCTCCGGGTCCGGCAAGTCCACGGTGTTGAACATCCTCTCCGGGTTGGACGTGCCGACCGCCGGGATCGCCCGGGTCGGCGACTTCGACCTGCTGAACATGTCGGCGAAGAGCCGGCTGCGGTACCGCCGCAAGATGGTCGGTTTCGTCTGGCAGCAGACCGCCCGCAACCTGCTGCCGTACCTGACCGCCCGGGAGAACGTCGAGCTGCCGATGCGGCTGGCGCACGGCCTGCGCGGCGGGGCGGCCCGGCGGCGGGCGACGGAGCTGCTGGAGATGGTCGGGGTCGGCTACTGCGCCGACCGTCGACCGGGCCAGATGAGCGGCGGCGAGCAGCAGCGCTGCGCGTTGGCGGTCGCGGTGGCCAACGATCCGGAGGTGCTCTTCGCGGACGAGCCGACCGGCGAGTTGGACGAGGCGACCGGCGCCGACGTCTTCGCGGCGCTGCGCACCATCAACGCCGAGCTGGGGGTGACCATCGTGGTGGTCACCCACGACCACGCGGTGGCCGGCCAGGTCCGCCGGACGGTCGCGATCCGCGACGGCCGGACCGCCTCCGAGGTACGTCGTTCCGCCCGGGTCGGCGCGGACGGGGTGGAGGAGGTGGTCTCCGAGGAGTACGCGGTGCTGGACCGTTCGGGCCGGATGCAGTTGCCGGCCGCGTTCGTGTCCGCGTTGAGCCTGCGGGACCGGGTGAAGCTCAACCTGGAGCCGGACCACGTCGAGGTACGCCCCGGCGACAGCACCACCGACGACCACAACAGCAGCAACGGGGCCGGCGGCGGTGCCGGTGGCGGGGAGGCATCGTGAGCGGCATCAACGGCGGACGGCACGGCGCCGGGGCCGGACAGGGGGACGGCCCGGTGGGTGAGGAACTGGTCCGGGTCGAGGCGTTGGGCCGCGACTACCGCAGCGGTGAGCGGGTGGTGCACGCGCTCCGGGACGTCTCCTTCTCGGCCGGGCGGGGCGAGTTGGTGGCTGTCCGGGGTCGGTCCGGCGCGGGCAAGACCACCCTGCTGAACCTCGTCGGCGGACTGGACCGGCCGACCAGCGGGCAGATCCGGGTGGCCGGGCTGGACATGACAAGTGCCGGCGCCCGGGAGCTGGCCGAACTGCGCCGCTCGAAGATCGGTTTTGTCTTCCAGTCCTTCGGCCTGATCCCGATCCTCTCCGCCGCCGAGAACGTCGGCGTGCCGATGCGGCTGGTGAAACGGCCGCGGGCCGAGCGGGACGAGCGGGTGGCGATGCTGCTGGAGCTGGTCGGACTGGGCGGCCAGGCGGCCCAGCGCCCGTACGAGCTCTCCGGCGGCCAGCAGCAGCGGGTGGCGCTGGCCCGGGCGTTGGCGAACGATCCGCCGCTGCTGATCGCCGACGAGCCGACCGGACAGCTGGACTCGGAGACCGGCCGGGAGATCATGGAGCTGCTCCGGGCACTGGTCCGGAGCCGGGGGATGACCGCGCTGGTCGCGACCCACGATCCGAGTCTGATGGAGCTGGCGGACCGGGTGCTGACCCTGCGCGACGGTCGGCTGTTGTCCGAGGAGGAGGTGGTTGCGGCCGGGTTGGCCGCCGCCGGCTGATCCTCCCGTACCACCGCCTGACGCCACAGCCCCGTCGGTCCCTGCCGGATCGGCGGGGCTGTCGGATGTCCGGGGGATCAGTCGTCCGGGAACTCAGTCGTCCGGAAGCCGGACCGGTCCCGGACAGGACTCAGGGGTGGTCCCGGTCACCCGGTGCCACCCCTGAGCCAGACGTCGATCTGCGAGCCGCGCCTCAGTCGCCCTGGCGCTGCTGGGGAATCTGTCCCTGCAGCAGGGCGCGAACCTCCGACTCGCGGTAGCGACGGTGTCCACCCAGCGTTCGAATCGCGCTGAGCTTTCCCGCCTTCGCCCACCGGGTCACGGTCTTCGGGTCGACACGGAACATCGACGCGACCTCTGCCGGTGTGAGTAGCGGCTCAGGTTCATGCGTACGCGATGCCATCGGTCACTCCTCCACAGGTGCCTATAGACATCGGCCGGGGTCCCGCCGGCCGACGCGTCTCCCATGGTCCGGCTAGTCCCCGATGTCCGACATGGGCCGAACGGCCGAACGTCCCTGGATGGACGGATGAACAATGACCGAAATATGGTTATTTTTTATGCCAGAAAAAGACTTAACCGGACGGCCGATTGCCCCTCGTGACACCAATATTACGAGCGGCACTCGCGTGTGTGCGCTCCCAACCCGCTCTGAGCGGCATCGTTCACTAGTTGCAACGTTCCAGTAGCTGGATCGCCCGCCAGCGCGCGACGAGCGTCTCGTACGCCTCGGTGGCCGCCTCCGCGTCGCCCCGGGAGAGCCCGGCGAGCCCGGCCGCGACCAACGCCGGCGAGTCGTCCCCGTCCAGCGCCTCGTCCGACAGCAGGTCCACCAGACCGCCGTAGTCGAGTTCCACCACCGAGCGCGGGTGGAACTCCTCCAGCCACCGGGCGCCCTCCTCGACCGCCTCGGTGATCGGCGCGTCCCCCACCGACTTCCGCAGCACCGACAGTGCCCGGGAGGCCCGCCGACGGGCCTTGGAGATCTCCGTGCGGTAGCGCAGCACCCGCCGGTCCGGCCGGGTCGTCAACTCGCGCTCCTCCGGGTCCACGAAGACGAACCAGCGCAGCGGCACGCCCCAGGTGGAGATCTGCTCGTGCAGCCGGGGCACCCCGTGCTCCAGCACCCGCGCCCCGCTGCGCCAGTCGTCCACCACCGCCTTCGCCTGCCCGGCCAGCACCGGCGGCACGAACGCGTCCGCCAACACCGGAGGTACGCCGTCCCGGGCGCTGAGCGCCGCCTCGGCGATCCGGATCCGCAGGTTCCAGGGACAGACCAGCAACGTGTCGTCGGCCTCCAGGACGTACGCCTCCTCGGGCAGGTCCGGCAGCCGGGTCCACCCCGCGCCCAACGCCTCGATCACGGCGGTACGCTGCCGTACCGGCCCCTCCGACGGGGCGACCGCTCTGCCCTCCTTGACGTACCGGCGCCAGAAGAGCTGCCGATCCCGGTCGAAGGCGGTCAACGGCTCGTACACCCGCAGGTAGGAAGCGAAGAGCGACGGCACGGCGCGATCCTCCCACGAAACGAGAGCCGGCTGTCGTCAGCACCTCGGATCAATCCCCGCCGGGTCCGGCGGTACCCGGTCGGCCCGGCGAACGCCGGTGACCACCATTCGGACGGGCCGGAGGCACTCCACCAGGGTTCGGAACCACGATTACGCTCGCAGGAGTCGGCGCCATCCCCCCGCCGGCACCCGGGCGACCCCCGGCCCACACACATCCCACAAGGGTGTCCAGCCTCACCAGGAGCGAGCCATGGACGTATTCGCCAGCACCGACGGTCAGGAATCCGACGGCCACGAGCAGGTCGTGTTCTGCCAGGACAAGCAGAGCGGCCTCAAGGCGATCATCGCCATCTACTCGACCGCGCTCGGCCCCGCGCTCGGTGGCACGCGGTTCTACCCGTACGCCACCGAGGCCGAGGCGTTGCACGACGTCCTCGAACTGTCCCGTGGCATGGCGTACAAGAACGCTCTCGCCGGTCTCGACCTGGGCGGCGGCAAGGCGGTCATCTGGGGCGACCCGGACCGGATCAAGACCGAACCCCTGCTGCGCGCGTACGGCCGTTTCGTCGAGTCGCTGGGCGGCCGCTACTACACCGCCTGTGACGTCGGCACGTACGTCGCGGACATGGACGTGGTGGCCCGGGAGACCCGGTTCGTCACCGGACGCAGCGTCGAGCACGGCGGCGCCGGCGACTCGTCCGTGCTGACCGCCTGGGGTGTCTTCCAGGGCATGCGCGCCGCCGCCGAGCACGTCTGGGGCTCCCCGACGCTGGCCGGCCGGCGGGTCGGGGTGGCCGGGCTCGGCAAGGTCGGTCGGCACCTCACCGCCCACCTGATCGACGACGGCGCCTCGGTGGTGGCCACCGACGTCGACGAGCGGGCCCTGGCCTGGGTCCGGCAGACCTACCCGCAGGTCGACCTGGTCTCCGACGCCACCGCCCTGGTCACCTCCGACCTCGACGTCTACGCGCCGTGCGCGCTCGGCGGCGCGCTCGACGACGTCACGGTGCCGGCGCTGCGGGCCCGGGCCGTGGTCGGCGCGGCGAACAACCAGCTCGCCCACCCCGGCATCGAGAAGCTGCTGGCCGACCGGGGCATCCTCTACGCGCCCGACTACGTGGTCAACGCCGGTGGTGTGATCCAGGTCGCCGACGAGATCGAGGGCTTCAACTTCGAGCGGGCCAAGCTGCGGGCGACGAAGATCTACGACACCACCCGGGACATCCTCCGGCTCGCCGACGCCGAGGGCGTGCCGCCGGCGGTCGCCGCCGACCGGCTCGCCGAGCGCCGGATGGCCGAGGTCGGCCGCCTCCGCACCATCCACCTCCGCTGAGCGACCAAACGGGCCCCTGCCGCCACCGGAAACGGGGCAGGGGCCCGTTCCACGCCCCGACGGGTGGTCCTCGCACATCCGTACGTTTGCCGGGCTGACGGGGCGAAATTAGGCTGTGGGTAACAACGGGTCCCCGGAGCCGGCGGAAAGGTCACGACCGGTGCGACAGGCGGCCCTTACCCGCCGGTATCGGGCGCCCGGTCGATGCCGCTGCGACGCGCGGGCACGGACGGTGGCAACCCGAGGTGCCGAACCTGGGCATCCCCATGTACCGTAAGAGCCACGAGAGATGCCTGACGTCATCGGGGCCCGCCTTCGGGCTGCCCCGAATTCTGTGCGAGGGGGTCGAGCCATGGGGCGCGGCCGTGCTAAGGCCAAGCAGACAAAGGTGGCCCGGGAGCTGAAGTACCACTCCCCGAACACCGACCTCGCCGCCTTGCAGCGAGAACTCGGCGGCAGCCGTAAGTCGGACCACGACTTCGACGACGACTACAAAGAGTACGTCGACGACGATGACGAGGATCACGACGCGGAGGACGACCCGGACACCTGGGCGCCAACCCGCTGACCTCTCCGGTCACATCTGAGCACGCGGTGACACCGCGTGCTCACGCGTGTCCGAGTGCATTGCGGCGCATCCGCGGATCGGAACACCACCGGTAAGGACCTGCCGCGTCGGATCATGTCCGGCGTACCCGCGACAGGTCCTTACCGGTGTGGGTGCGCCCGATCACCTGGGCGGCTGTACCGGACCGCCCGCCGCGTCCGCAGCGGCGGCCGGAACCGGGCAACGGGCTCAGCGGGGTCGGTTGTTCCAGTTGTAGAACGTCGGGATGTTCTCGAAGTGGTTCCAGGCGCAGACCGCGCTGGCGCCGTCGGCGTTCCTCGCGGTCACCTCGGCCCGGAGCCGTCGTGCCTCCGCCGCCTCCTGGAGCAGGGTGGTCAGGCCCGCCCGGACGTCCCGGACCCGCAGGGCCACCGGGTCGCCGGCCTCCGCCCCGGTCTGTTCAGGCTGGCGCCGGCTGGTGGTGTCGGGCATGGTCCAACACTCCCTCCAATAGACGGATCTTGCTGTTGCGACAGTGGTCGGTCTCCGTACCATCGAAACGCCCGTGCTCGAAGTAACGGTTGGCGGCATGGCCGCCCCCGCAGAACCCGAAGTACGGGCAGTGTGCGCGGCAGGACTCGACCCCGGACAGGAACTCGGCCACCCAGGGGGTGCCGGTGGCGGCGGCGAGAATGTCCGGTAGCGCCGTCCGCAGGACGTTTCCGCTGCTGAAGTCGCCATAGTCCGGGTGGGAGAAGCCGGCCAGCTCGGGTGAGAGCAGCACCACGGAGCCGTCGTGGCCGATGGTCGGGATCGGGTCGAGCTGGCGGGGCAGCACCTGGTCGTCGGTGCCGTCGAGCACCGCCGCCGCGTACCGCAGCGACCACTCGACCTCCCGGAGGTGGATCCGGGGGTCGCGGCGCCAGGCCGCGACAAGTTCCGCCCAGAAGCCGCTGACCCGGTCGGCCCGGTGGGTGTTGCGCCGGGTGTTGACCCCCTCCGTCTCCTCGATGTTGATGCCCAGCACGTCACAGCCGAGGTCGAGGAAGTAGTCGTACAGCTCGGTGGCGAGCCCGGCCTCCGGCCGGCTCACCACGCAGAGCGCGGAGAAGGTGATGCCGTTGCGGCGCAGCGCCTCCACCCCGGCCATGATCCGGTCGTACGACGGCCGTCCACCTCGGGTCACCCGTTCGGCGTTCCGGTCGCGCGGGCCGTCGACGCTGACACTGACCCGGATCCGGTGCTCGACGAGGAACTCGCACCACGCGTCGTCGATCAGGGTCGCGTTGGTCTGCACGTGGTGCTCGACCGCAGGCTGGAAGGGGGCCAGCAGCGCCCCAAGGTGCTCCCGGCCGGCGGCGAGCGGTTCACCGCCGTGCCACACCACGGAGAAGCGGCCCTGGTCGGCCCAGCGGTTGACCGGCGCGGCGACCGCCTCCGCCACCGGGACCGGCATCCGCCGGTCCGCGGACCGCAGCGGGAGATAGCAGTACGCGCAGTCGAGGTTGCAGAGAGTGGTCGGCTGCATCACCACGTAGCTGGGGACCGGGGCGATCCCCCGCATGCCGGAGAACTCCTGTCGTCGGACAGCCATACCCCCTCCTCCCCGCGCCCGAGGTGCCCTCAGGCTAGGTGGCGTCGGCCACTCCGGTGAAGTCCTGGGCGGGTATGCCGAGGATCACGTGGATTCGAGGCAACCTTCTGGGTTGCGGGTTTTAGCGCCTTTCGCGGAAACACCCGTAGGTACGCCGACCACCCGGAACGGCCCGTCGGGCCGGCCGGGTGGTGGTCACGTGGTGGGGTCAGCCCCGGGTGTGCTGGCCGATCATGTGCACCTCGCCGGTGCCCTCGATGATCTCGCCCGCCTGCCAGGCCTCGACACCCCGCCCGGTGAGCGTGGCCAGGGCCCGGTCGGCGTCCTCGGCCGAGACGATGGCGAACATGCCCACGCCCATGTTGAAGGTGGCCTCCATGTCCGGGTCCTCGATCCGGCCCTTGGACTGCACCAGGTCGAAGATCGGCTGCGGCCGCCAGGTGGCCCGGTTGACGATCGCGTCGACGTGGTCGGGCAGCACCCGCACCAGGTTGCCGGGGATGCCGCCGCCGGTGATGTGCGCCAGCGCGCGTACCTCGGCCTCGGCGATCAGCTTGAGGCAGTCCTGGGCGTAGATCTTGGTCGGGGTCAGCAGCTCCTCGCCGAGGGTGCGCTGCCGGCCGAAGTCCTCGATCACGGTGTCCAGCCGCATCCGGCCGGCGCCGAGCAGCACGTGCCGGACCAGGGAGTAGCCGTTCGAGTGCAGCCCGGACGACCCCATCGCGATGACCACGTCACCGACCTCGACCCGCTCCGGGCGGAGGATCTCGCTTTCCTCGACCACCCCGACACCGGTGGCGGAGATGTCGTACTCGTCGGGGCGGAGCACCCCCGGGTGCTCGGCGGTCTCGCCGCCGAGCAGCGCGCAACCGGCGTACCGGCAACCGTCGGCGATGCCGGCGCCGATCTCGGCGACCTTGTCCGGGACGACCTCGCCGGTGGCGATGTAGTCGAGCAGGAAGAGCGGCTCGGCGCCGCAGGCGACCAGGTCGTCGACGACCATCGCGACGAGGTCGATGCCGACCGTGTCGTGGATGTCCATCTGCTGCGCGATGACCAGCTTGGTACCGACCCCGTCGGTGGAGGAGGCCAGGATCGGGTTGCGGTACTTCTGGGTGTCGAGGCGGAACAGGCCGGCGAAGCCGCCGATGTCGCCCATCACCTCGGGGCGGCGGGTGCTCTTGACCTTCGGGCGCAGCAGCTCGACCGCGCGGTCACCGGCCTCGATCGAGACGCCGGCGTCCGCGTACGACGTGGTGCGTTTGCGGCCGGCGCGTCCCGCCGCCGCAGTCCAGGGCTGATGGGTGCCAGCCGGCCCGCTTCCTGCACCACTGCGCTCGGTCACGTGCGTCACGGTTCTCCCCTTAGTGGTTCTCGCGGCTGGCCGCGTCGGTCGCGGTCGAGGATCGCTCGACTGTCCTGCTGCCCGGCCGGTGCGCTCCGGACGGGCCGGTCCTGATCGCCGGCCGGAACTCGTCAGTCGCGACCGACGTGGTACTCACGCGTGTGACGGCAGCTCGCCGCCACTGGAACTGTTCACGAACGGCTGACCGGTGGCGCCGCGGGTGGCGGCCCCGACCGGACGGTCGCCCGTCTCCTCCGGGACGCCCCCCGCGACCCGTCGGTCAACTCCTTCGAGTACGTGCTTGCCGATCAGGTTCCGTGCCGGGAGCTCGATCGGGTACTCACCGTCGAAACAGGCGCGGCAGAGCCGGGTCTTCGGCTGCTCGGTGGCGGCGACCAGGCCGTCCAGGGAGACGTACCCGAGGGTGTCCGCCCCGATCGAGCGCCGGATGCCGTCGTTGTCCAGCCCGCTGGCGAGCAGCTCGGCCCGGGTGGCGAAGTCGATGCCGTAGAAGCACGGCCAGTTCACCGGCGGCGAGGAGATGCGTACGTGCACCTCCAGCGCGCCGGCCTCGCGCAGCATCCGGACGATCGCCCGCTGGGTGTTGCCGCGCACGATGGAGTCGTCGACCACCACCAGCCGCTTGCCCCGGACGTTCTCCCGCAGCGGGTTGAGCTTGAGCCGGATGCCGAGCTGACGCAGGGTCTGCGACGGCTGGATGAAGGTACGCCCGACGTACGGGTTCTTCATCAGGCCGGCGCCGTAGGTGATGCCGGACTCGGCCGCGTAGCCGATCGCGGCCGGCGTGCCGGACTCCGGGACCGGGATGACCAGGTCGGCCTCGACCGGGTGCTCCCGGGCCAACTGCCGGCCGATGGCGACCCGGGCGGCGTGGATGTTGCGACCGGCGATCGTGGTGTCCGGCCGGGCGATGTAGACGTACTCGAAGAGGCAGCCCTTCGGCTCCGGCGCGGCGAACCGGGCCGAGCGGAGGCCGTGCTCGTCGATGGCGATCAGCTCGCCGGGCTCGATCTCCCGGACCACGCTCGCACCGACGATGTCCAGCGCCGAGGTCTCGCTCGCCACCACCCAGCCGCGCTCCAGCCGGCCCAGGACCAGCGGCCGTACGCCGTACGCGTCGCGGGCGGCGTAGAGCGTGGTCTCGTCCATGAAGACGAAGCTGAACGCACCGCGCAGGGTGGGCAGCACCTCCAGCGCCGCCGCCTCGACCGAGAGGTCCGGCCGGCTGGCCAGCAGGCTGGTCACCAGCGAGGTGTCGTTGGTCGACCCGTCCGGGTCCATGCCGCGCTCGGTCGCCTGCCGGGCCAGTTCGGCGGTGTTGACCAGGTTGCCGTTGTGGGCCAGGGCGATCGTGGTGCCCGCGCTGGTGGCCCGGATCGTCGGCTGGGCGTTCTCCCAGGTCGAACCGCCGGTGGTGGAGTACCTCGCGTGCCCGATCGCCAGGTGGCCGCGCAGGCTCGCCAGGGTCGGCTCGTCGAAGACCTGGGCGACCAGCCCGAGGTCCTTGTAGACCACCACGCCCGAGCCGTCGCTGACCGCGATGCCGGCCGCCTCCTGGCCACGGTGCTGGAGTGCGTAGAGACCGAAGTAGGTGAGTTTCGCCACCTCTTCCCCCGGCGCCCAGACACCGAAGACGCCGCACGCGTCCTGGGGGCCGGGTCGTTGGGGGTCGAGGTCATGGCTCAACCGGCCGTCGCCTCGGGGCACCTGCCGCTCCCTTTGCTGAGTTCGCTCGGACTCGCCTGTCGCCCGGGTGATACGGAGTTCCGTCGACTCAACAGTGTACGCGACCCGCAGTTGATACAGAGAGCCACGCATTGGCTGCTTTCAGTAACGGTTAGTAATGAGTGAATAATGTCAAATAGGCAGGTAGGGGGAGATATCCGCGCGAATGCCACTGGTCCGTACCCGACCGTCCTCGACCGCATCCGCCCAGGGCAGCCGACCGGTGGCCAGCAGTACCCAGGTGACCGGCTCCATCTCCACCACGTTCGGTGGCGTACCCCTGGTGTGTCGGGGGCCGGGGCAGCACTGGACCGCGCCATAGGGTGGCACCCGTACCTCGACCGCCCGACCCGGAGCACGCCCGGCCAGAGCGGACAGCAGCGCACGAACAGCGTCACGGAGCGTGGTGCGCTCCGGAGTACGGCCCGCGTCAAGGGCCGCCAGGGCCGCCGTAACCGCCGGTGACATATCGTGTTCCGAGGACATAACGGGACGATACGACTCGCGTTTGTCGCATTTCTCGGCGCCCCTGGGTCGCGCTCGTCCCGTCAGACAAGGCATAGTTGCCGACGGTGTAGTCGTATGGGTTGATCCTCAGCCGGCGAGAGGCCGGCGGGTGAACCGGAAGGCGGTGGACGTGACAACACACCGACGAGCCTGGATCCCACGGGCCGGTGTGGTGATGGCGCTGATAGCCGGCGCTCTCTTCGCTCTCCCCGCCACACCAGCCCTCGCAGCCGATCCGACGGTGACGATCACCGGCGTCAACGCCAGCCTCAACGCCGGTGCGACCACAACGCTGAACTTCACCGTCCGGAATAACAACAACGGCCCGATCCTGCCCGGGACGTCGTTCGACATCACCGTCGGTTCCACGTTCGGCGAGTTGCAGTGCGTCAACAACTGCGACTTCACCGACACCATCGGACCGGGCGAGACGAAGTCCTTCAGCGCCACGCTGAAGGCCGGAAACGTCGCGCCGGGACAGGAACGGTCCGGCGCCGTCCAGATCACCGCCGAGGTGGGTGACGACAGCGCCAGCGCTTCCCGGAACATCCGGGTCAGGGGTCCGGAGGTACAGCAGACGCCGACGGTTGCCGTGGTCTCGGGGAAGGTCACCAACCAGGCAAGCGGTGACGCGGTCGCGAACGCCCGGGTGACGCTGCGCGACTCCGAGGGGCACTCCTACAACACCAGCACGAACGGTAGTGGCGCCTTCCAGTTCACCGGAACGCAGGACCGTCCGATCGCTCCCGGGTCGATCCAGCTGCAGGCGACCAAGGACGGCGTGAGCGAGTCCGTGTCGGTGAACGCCGCCAACGGCCAGCGGGTCACCGGTCGGGGCATCGCGCTCGCCCTCGCCGCCAACGAGCCGACCCCCTCGGCCACGCCGACCGAGGAGGCCGAGGAGGACCCGGCCCTCGAGGACGACGAGGCCACCGACGAGCCGACCGACGCGGCCGCCGAGGGCGACGACACGAACAACGCCAGCAACGAGGACTCCGGCGGCGGCAGCGGCATGCTGCTGATCCTCGCCGGTGGTCTGCTGGTCGCGCTCGGCGTCGGCGCCATCGTGCTGCTGCTGATGCGGCGCCGGGACAACGGCGACGACGACGAGGATGACGACGACGAGGACGGCCCGCGTACCCCGGCGGGTGGCGGTCGCGGCTACCGGGGCGGCGACGAGCCGACCCGGGTCGCCAACCGGGCCGGATCCGCCTCCGACGCGACCATGGTCACCCGGCCGTCCCTGGCCGACGCGCCGACCATGATGCACAACGCCCCGCTGGTCGACGAGTTCCCCGACCCGTACGGCGCACCGCTGCCGAACCCGCAGTCGGGCCCGCCCGGCGGCGGCTATGGCGCCGGTCCGGCCCAGCAGGGCTGGGGCGACGAGGGCGGCTACGGTGCCGGGCCTGGCGCTGGTGGCTACGGTAACGCCCCGGGATCCGGCGCGGGCGGCTACGGTGCCGCTCCCGCCTCCGGCCCCGGCTACGGCAACGCCCCCGCCTCCGGCCCCGGCTACGGCAACGCCCCCGCCTCGGGGGCCGGTTACGGCAACGCCCCGGCGTCCGGTGCCGGCGGCTACGGTGCCCCGGTCTCCGGCGCGGGCTACCCCAACGGAGCCGCCGCCGGCGGCTACGGCGACCGGTTCGACGAGCCGACCGGCCGGTACACCGGTCGGGACGACGACTACGGACAGCCGAGCGACCCGTACGACCCGAACGCCGGCTACGGACCCTCCTCCGGTGCCGGCGGCGGCTACGACGCGACCCAGCGCTACGGCCAGGACGACGGCTACGCCGACGGCGGGGCGTACGGTGCCGCCCGGGGCGGCTACGACCAGCCGAGCGCCGGCGGTGGATACAACCGGGCCGACGACGACAACGGCTACGGCAACGGCTACCAGGACCAGGCCGGCGGTTACGACGCGACCCAGCGCTACGGCCAGGACGACGGGTACGACCAGCCGAGCACCGGTGGCGGCTACGACCAGCGCGGTCGCGGCGGGTACGACGACCAGAGCGGCTACGACGACCGGGCCGGTTACGACCAGCAGCAGGGCGGCGGCTACTACGACGACGCGCCCCGGGCCGGCGGTGGCGGGCACAGCCGCTCCGCTGCACCCCAGCAGGGTGGCCGTGGGGAGCGTCGCTCACTGGACTGGCTGGACGACTGACAGACAACACGTACGACGCTTGACAGGGCCGGGTCCGATCACGGACCCGGCCCTTCGGCTTTCCGCCGGCTGGCGGAGATCGGTCAGGCGGCGGTGAAGGCGCCGTTGCGGAGCACCGGTACGACGTCGGAGGCGCCGACCTGGACGGCGATCTCCACGTCGTTGCCGAAGCCCCGGACCGCCAGTTCCCGCCCGGAGACGCAGCCGCGGACCGCGGCCGGCAGGTCCGGCACGCTGGCCAGGGTGGCCAACGCCAGCGCCGCCTCGACGGAGAGGCCACCGGGGACAGTGGCGAGCACGTCCAGCACGGCGGCGGCCCCGAGCAGGTCCTCCACCCCGGGGCGGATGGTCTCGTCCGGCCACCGCTCGCCCGCCGCGATCACCCCGACCGGCGCTTCGGTTGTGCCGTACCCCTGGTTGACGAGCCAGCGCCCGACGGCGGCGGCGTTACGCAGACAGGCCGCCAGCACCGGCACGCCGGTCGCGCTCGCCGCCGCGCTTATCGCCGAGCCGTTCGGTGAGGGCAGCACGAGGTCCGGTACGACGGGCGCGGTGCTCAGCGCCGCCGGGGAGAGTGACCAGGGGTGTTCCGGGGTGACCGCGCCTCGACCGACCGCCGCCACCCCACCGACCCGGGCCGCGTACGTGCCGGCCTGGGCCCCCCAGGGGAACGGGTGGACCCGCATCCCCCGGGCGACCGCCACCTCCACCGAGGTGGTGAAGGAGAGCACGTCGACGACGACCAGGGCGGCGCAGACCTTGCTCAGCTCGGCCGCGCCGGCCAGCCCCCAGTCGAAGCGGGCTCCACTGCCCGGCTGGGCGTAGACCGATCCGGCGAACCGCCCGGCCTGTCCCATCAGGAGTTCGGCGGGCCGCCCGCCGGAGTCGTACGCTCCCCGGCGGGAGCGGCCGGCTGTTCCGGAACAACGGGTGCCACGACCGGGTCGGTGGTGGTCTCCGCCGGCTCCGGGTCGGCGACGGCAGCCGTCGCCTCCGGCTCCGGGTCTGCGGTGGTCGCCGCCGGCTCCGGGTCGGCGACGTCGGCCGTGGGCTCCGCGCCGGCCAACTGGGTCTCCGCCGCGTCGGGCCCGGCCAGCCCGGTAGCGGCCGGTCCGGTCGCGTCGGTGCCGGTCTCCGTGGCTTCCGCCCCGGTCGCCTGCGGCGACGGCACGGTGGTCGCCGCACCGCCGAAGAGCCGCGGCAGCGTGCCGGTGAACGCGGTACGCAGCTCGTCCAACCCGATCGTGAACTGGTCGCGTACCTCCAGCTCGCCACCGGCGGCGTCGGTCACCCCGATCAGGGTCCACGGCACGCCCCGCTCGACGCAGAGCGCGGTGAACGCCTTCTCGTGGCCACGCGGCACCGCCACCATCGCCCGGCCGGCGGACTCGCTGAACAGGAAGACGAACGGCATCGAACCGGCGGTGAAGCCCTCCGGCAGCGCGATCCGGGCCCCGACGTTGTAGCGCAGGCTCGACTCGACCAGCGCCTGCGCCAGGCCGCCGTCGGAGAGGTCGTGCGCCGACCGCAGGTGCCCGACCCGGGCCGCCTCGGCGATCAGGTCGGCGAGCGTACGCTCGGCCGCCAGGTCGACCTTCGGCGGCACGCCGCCCAGGTGCTCGTGGGTCACCCAGGCCCACTCGGAGCCGGAGAGTTCCAGCCGGGTCTCGCCGAGCAGGAAGATCAGGTCGTGGTCCGCGCCGGTGGTCCGGGCGAAGCCCATCGGCACCCGCTGGTTGACGTCGTCGAGCACCCCGAGCACACCGACCACCGGCGTGGGGTGGATCGCCGCCGCGCCCGTCTGGTTGTAGAAGCTGACGTTGCCACCGGTGACCGGGATGCCCAATTCGGCACAGCCGTCGGCGAGGCCGCGTACGGCCTCGGCGAACTGCCACATCACTGCCGGGTCCTCCGGCGAGCCGAAGTTGAGGCAGTCGGTGACCGCGACCGGCTTGGCGCCGGTCACCGCCACGTTCCGGTACGCCTCGGCGAGCGCCAGCTTGGCCCCGTGGTACGGGTCGAGCCGGGCGTACCGGCCGTTGCCGTCCACCGAGATCGCCACCCCGAGCCCGGTCTCCTCGTCGATCCGGATGACCCCGGAGTCCTCGGGCTGGGCGAGCACGGTGTTGCCGAGCACGTAGCGGTCGTACTGCTCGGTGACCCAGGTCTTGTCGCAGAGGTTCGGCGAGGCGATCATCCGCAGCAGGGTCTCCCGCAGCGCCTCCGGCGTGGAGGGCCGGGCCAGCGTCTCGGCCCGGTCGGCCTGCAGCAGGATCAGGTCGGCCGGCTCGCGCATCGGGCGGGCGTACACCGGGCCGTCGTCCACAAGCGACCCCGGCGGTACGTCGACCACGGTGTGGCCGTGCCAGGTGATCAGCAGCCGGCCCGGCTCGACACCCGCCTCGGCGCCGGTGACCTCGCCGATCGCGCTCGCCGGTACGCCCCACTTCTCGGCGGTCTTCAGCACCGCCTCGAGCCTGTCCGGGGCGACGATCAGCAGCATCCGCTCCTGCGACTCGCTGGCCAGAATCTCGTGCGGCTCCATCGAGGCCTCACGCAGCGGCACCCGCTCCAGCCAGACCCGCATGCCGGTGCCGGCCGCGGCGGCGGTCTCGGTCAGCGCGCAGGTGAGTCCGGCGCCGCCGAGGTCCTGGATGCCGACGACCAGCTGGGCGTCGTACAGCTCCAGGCAGGCCTCGATCAGCAGCTTCTCCATGAACGGGTCGCCGACCTGCACCGACGGGCGGCGCTGCTCGCTGGCGTCGTCGAAGGTGGCGCTGGCGAGCACGGAGACTCCGCCGATGCCGTCCCGTCCGGTCTTCGCGCCGAGCAGCACGACGACGTTGCCCGGGCCGGCCGCGGCCTTGTTCTGCAGCCGGTCCACCGGAAGTACGCCGAGAGAGAGCGCGTTGACCAGTGGGTTGCCCTGGTAGCAGGGGTCGAAGACCACCTCGCCGCCGATGTTGGGCAGACCCAGCGAGTTGCCGTAGGTGCCGACGCCGGCGACGACGCCGGGCAGTACCCGGGCGGTGTCGGGGTGGTCGGCGGCACCGAACCGCAGCGGGTCCATCACCGCGATCGGCCGGGCGCCCATCGCCAGGATGTCCCGGACGATGCCGCCGACGCCGGTCGCCGCGCCCTGGTGCGGTTCGACGAAGCTCGGGTGGTTGTGCGACTCGACCTTGAAGGTCACCGCGAGCTTGTCGGAGACCTGGATCACGCCGGCGTTCTCGCCGATGCCGGCGAGCATCCGGTCGCTCGGCGGCGCCTTCTCGCTGAACTGTCGCAGGTGGACCTTGCTCGACTTGTAGGAGCAGTGCTCGCTCCACATGATCGAGTACATGGCCAGCTCGGACTGGGTCGGCCGGCGGCCCAGGATCTGGCGGATCCGGTCGTACTCGTCGTCCCGCAGCCCCAGCTCCGTGTAGGGCTGGAGGTCACCCGGGGTCGCCGTGGCCTGTGCGACGGTGTCCAGGCCGGCCGGGTCGACCGGTGCCGAGGGGTGGTCGGCGAGGGTGGGCTCGGGCTGGCCCATGACCTCACTCTGTTCGATCATGCCGGCGCTCCCGCCAGGTGCTTGAGGATCGAGGTGAAGAAACCGAGGCCGTCGAGGGACGGGCCGGTCAGTGCCTCCACGGCGTGCTCGGGGTGCGGCATCAGGCCGACCACGTTGCCGGCCTCGTTGGTGATGCCGGCGATGTCCCGCAGCGACCCGTTGGGGTTGCCGTGCACGTAGCGGGCGACGACCCGGCCGGTGGCCTCCAACTCGTCCAGGGTGCGCTCGTCGGCGACGTAGCAGCCCTCGCCGTTCTTCACCGGGATGAGGATCTCCTGCCCCGGCTGGAACGTGTTGGTCCAGCCGGTGCCGGCCGACTCGATCCGCAGCCACTGGTCGCGGTTGCGGAAGTGCAGGTGCTGGTTACGGGTCAGCGCGCCGGGCAGCAGGTGGGCCTCGCAGAGGATCTGGAACCCGTTGCAGATGCCGAGCACCGGCAGGCCGGCCCGGGCGCCGGCCGCGATCGTCTCCATCACCGGGGCGAACCGGGCGATGGCGCCGCAGCGCAGGTAGTCGCCGTAGGAGAAGCCGCCGGGCAGCACCACGGCGTCGACGCCGTGCAGGTCCGGATCGTCGTGCCAGAGCGACACCGCCTCGGCGCCGGCGAGCCGTACCGCGCGGGCGGCGTCCCGGTCGTCCAGTGAGCCGGGGAACGTCACCACACCGATCCGGGCGGTCATGGTGCGGTCTCCTCCGGCTCCGCCAGGCGGATCGAATAGTCCTCGATCACCGGGTTGGCCAGTAGTTTGTCCGCGATCTCCCGAGCCCGGTCCAGGTCCGGCTGGCCGGAGAACTCGATTTCGATCCGCCGGCCGATGCGCACGGAGGACACGTCCGTGACTCCGAGCCTCGGCAGCGCATTCGCGACGGCCTGGCCCTGAGGATCGAGAATCTCCGGCTTGAGCATGACGTCGACGACGACGCGAGGCACTGGGCACTCCTGACTGTGTACGCAGTTGGGTGCCGGCCCACGATGGGGCGAGCGGAGCCAGCCTACCCGGCAGACCAGGCAGTTGGCGCACGGGCCGGCCGGTGGGCCCGCCGACGGCGACCGACGGCCCGCTCCCGGCGGCCCGGTCGGCGGCCGTCGGGTCTCCGGTCGATCCGGTCATCCGCCGACGCGGCTCCGAAACCTCCCGGACAGGTTGACTCTTGTGGATAGGTGACGAACGGCTTAGCGTGTGGCGTCAAACGTCCGGTCTCAGCCGCCGAACGTTGACCCGTCCAGATCCGTACGGCGGACATCCCCCCGCCTACGGCGGCTCGAACCGACCCGGTGATCCCGGGTGACCCCCCGGAAGGAGCCCCTCCATGCGTCTTCGCCACACGTTGGTGATGCTCGCCACCGCCCTCGCCGGTGTGCTCGTCGCGCCGGCCGCGGCCCCGGCCGCCCCGCCCTCGCCGGGCGATCCGTCGCACATCATCGGCGGTAGTACCGTCTCGTCCGCGCCCTGGGCGGCGGCGGTCTTCAGCAACGGCTCGTTCACCTGCTCCGGCACCATCATCGCGGCGCGCTGGGTGCTCACCGCCCGGCACTGCGTCAGCGGCACGATGTCGGTGCGGGTGGGCAGCGTCAACCGGTCCTCGGGTGGTGTCACCAGTGGCGTGACGGCCGCCTACGGTCGGTACGACCTGGCCCTGCTGAACCTCTCCACCGCGATCAACACCTCGTACGTCACGCTGTCCAGCGCCTACCCGCCGGTCGGCTCGACCAACTCGATCTACGGCTGGGGCATGACCTGTTACAGCAACTGCTCCGCCTCCACCACCCTGAAGACCGCCAGCGTCCAGGTGACCAGCACCAACGTCACCGACGCGTACGGTGGGCGGGCGATCCGCAGCACGCGGATCAACGGCAACGCCTGGCGGGGTGACTCCGGCGGCCCGCAGTTCTACAACGGGGCCCAGGTCGGGGTCGCCTCCACGGCCGACGGGGTGAGCATCCAGAACTACGGCAGCGTCGCCTACAACCGGTCCTGGATCACCTCCGTGGCCGGGGTCTAGGCCCTCGAACCCTCCTCAGGGGTACGGCGCGGACGTTCCCGGCTCGCCCGGGACGTCCGCGCCGCGCCGTTTCAGCCCTCCGTCCCCGCCGCGCCGTTTCAGCCCTCCGTCCCCGCTACACCCTTCGGGCCGTCGCCGGCCCTTCGGCGCCATTCGCCACCCGTTCGGGGCCGGCGCACCCGGTTCGGCGTACTGGCCACCGTTTCGGGTTGCCGCCACCCGTTCGGGGTCCGGGCACCTGTTCAGGCTCCCGGCGCCTGTTCGGGGCGGGGCCACCCGTTCGGGGTCGCCGCCTCGTTTTGCTGAGGGCGACGATGTGACCACGGGCCGCGAAGTGGTCGGGCCGCTCTCTGCCAGCATCAACGTGTGCTGATCGTGACGACGGATCACCTCCCGGGGTACGAGATCCGCGCGATTCTCGGCGAAGTCGTCTCCTCCCAGGCCCGGACCCGGAACCCGTACCGGGAGGGGGTGAAGAGTCTCCGGGGTGGCGCGTACGACCCCAGCGCGCCCGAGAACCTCACCCGCTGGCGTACCGACGCGGTGCAGAAGCTGGGTGAGGAGGCGACCCGGCTCGGCGCCAACGCGGTGCTCGGGATGCGCTTCGACCACCGCGACGTCGGCGAACTGTGGATGGAACTCTGCGCGTACGGGACGGCGGTGGTCGCCGTCCGGCAGCCGGTCGAACCCGCCCCGACCGACCAGCCGAGGGTCGCCGCGGAGACCGCGCACCCGGCCGAACCGCGCAGTTCCGGTTCCATCGCCGAACCGCCGAGCGCACCGGACCTCGGCAGCGCCGCCGGCACCCCGACCCCCCGCAACTGACACCCCGACATGACGCGACCGATCAGCGGTGTGCGCGCAGCGCATCGGCCAGCCAGGCGAAGGCGGGGACGGCGGGCGGTGGCGGTGTCCGACCCTCGACGAGGTCCAGCAACTGCCAGTACCGCTCGACCCCGGGCTGGGTGACCGTGTCCAGCCAGGCGAGCAGGTCGGCCACCTCCACCCCGCTGAGGTCGGTGGGGACGATTCGGGCCAGTACCGCCTCCGCCTCCGCAGACTCCGGCGGGATGCCCTCGTCGACCGCCGGCCGCGCGTACCGCAGCACGGCGGCGCGGACGTGCAGACCGTAGTCGAACCGGTTGTCGACGCCGCCGGCGAGCACCAACCGCCGTACGGTCGCCTGGAACTCCTCGTCCGCGACCAGTTCGGCGAGTTCCATCCAGGCGTCGACCTGCTCCGGTGTCGGCTCGTCGGGCAAGGTCGGTGGCAGTTCCCGCATCCAGCCCGCGACAACCTCGGCGTCCTGGTCGTCGACGCCGGTGAAGGCCCGGTCGACGAACGTGTCGATCATCTGTTGCCGTTCCGGCGCGGACAGCTGGGCAAGTCGGTGCATCAGTGAGATCTCCAGCTCGGTGGGGCCGCGCCGGCCGACGGCGCGCAGAACGGTCCGGCGCATCCGGAGGATGCGGAGTTGGGCATCCATGACCGCGACCTGCTGGTTCGCGACCTCTGCCAGGGCTGCCTGCCCGGACAGGACCCGCCGCACGGCGGTCAGACCGATCCCCAGCTCACGCAGGGTCCGAACCAGGTCGAGGGCGTCGACCGCGCTCGGGGCGTAACGGCGGTGTCCGGCGGGTGACCGACCGGCGGGTGGGAGAACGCCGGCGTCGGACCAGAAGCGGATGGTCCGGGCCGGTACACCGGTCCGGACGGCCAGTTGCCCGACCGTCAGGTGTTCCGTGTCGTCTTCCATCCGGTCAACCTGCACCTTCCACCTACTGGAAGGTCAACGCTGTTTCCGGGTCGCCGGCTCGCCCGTCGGCGTCGACCCGGCGTCGTCACCCGCCCCGAGGGGCCGTCATCCGCTGGTGAGGTGTGGCGCGGATCATGGCGAGGAGTCGCCGTACGGCTTGACCCTGCCGTTGACGGCAGGCTTCGAGCATCGGTGTCATGGACACTTCCGCGAACCCGCCTGATTCGCTGGCCCCCGCCGGGACGCGTCGACGCCCGACAGCGGCGTCGCCGCCGGGCGTCGAGGCGGGTCAGAGGATCGGCGCGGGGCTGTACGCGGCGGCCTCGGGGTGGGCGGCGACCACCGCCGCGACCCGGTCGGCGACCGCCCGGACCTGGGCGGTGGCGGCGCCGGTGAAATTGGCCCGGTCGGCGACCAGCTCGTCGATCTCGGCCCGGGTCAGCCCGAGCCGGCCGTCGGCGGCGAGCCGGTCGAAGAGGTCGTTCTCGGCGATCCCCTTCTCTCGCATCGCCAGCGCCACGGCGACCGCGTGCTCCTTGATCACCTCGTGCGCGGTCTCCCGGCCGACGCCCCGGCGCACCGCCGCCACCAGGATCTTGGTGGTGGCGAGGAACGGCAGGTAGCGGTCCAGTTCCCGGTTGATCACCGCCGGGTACGCGCCGAACTCGTCCAGCACGGTGAGGAAGGTCTGGAACAGCCCGTCGGCGGCGAAGAAGGCGTCCGGCAGCGCCACCCGGCGGACCACCGAGCAGGAGACGTCACCCTCGTTCCACTGGTCGCCGGCCAGCTCGCCGACCATCGACAGGTAACCGCGGATGATCACCGCGAAGCCGTTGACCCGCTCGCTGGACCGGGTGTTCATCTTGTGCGGCATCGCGCTGGAGCCGACCTGGCCGGGCTTGAAGCCCTCGGTGGCCAGTTCCTGGCCGACCATCAGCCGGATCGTGGTGGCCAGGCTGCTCGGTGCCGCCGCGGTCTGGGCCAGCGCGGAGACCACGTCGAAGTCGATCGAGCGCGGGTAGACCTGGCCGACGCTGTCCAGCACCCGGGCGAAGCCGAGGTGCGCGGCGACCCGCCGCTCCAGTTCGGCGACCTTCTCCGCGTCCCCGTCGAAGAGGTCGAGCTGGTCGGCGGCGGTGCCGACCGGCCCCTTGATGCCGCGCAGCGGATACCGCCCGATCAGGTCGGTCAGCCGCTCGTACCCGATCAGCAGTTCCTCGGCGGCGCTGGCGAACCGCTTGCCGAGCGTGGTGGCCTGGGCCGCGACGTTGTGCGAGCGTCCGGTCAAAACCAGCTCGGAGTGCTCGACGGCCAGCCGGGCCAGCCGGGCCAGGGTGGCGACCACCCGGTCCCGGACCAGCTCCAGCGAGCGCCGGACCTGCAACTGCTCGACGTTCTCGGTCAGGTCCCGGGAGGTCATGCCCTTGTGCACGTGTTCGTGCCCGGCGAGCGCGCCGAACTCCTCGATCCGGGCCTTCACGTCGTGCCGGGTGACCCGCTCCCGGGCCGCGATCGAGGCCAGGTCGACCTGGTCCAGCACCCGCTCGTACGCCTCGACCACGTCGTCCGGCACCGGCACGCCGAGATCACGCTGGGCCCGGAGTACGGCGAGCCAGAGCCGCCGTTCGAGCCGGATCTTCTCCTCCGGTGACCAGAGGGCGACCAGTTCGGCCGAGGCGTACCGGTTGGCGAGGACGTTGGGAATGCTGCTCACCTCGCCATTCTCGACCATCCCGCCCGGGGCGGCCGCACCGGCCGGGCAGGGGTCCGCAACACCGCCGGGCGAACGCGCCCGGAACCGTCCCGTACGGGTGGTTCAGGGTCGGGTGAGCTGTTGGTAGAGGGCCTGGGCGGCCGGCACGTCGTCGGGAAAGTCCTCGTACCAGAGCGGCGCGCTGGCGAGCCCGATCTCGGCCAGCCCCCGCCGCAGCGACGCGGTACGCCGGGCCGGCGCCACCGAGGTGTCGGTGAGGACCACATAACCGCCGGGCCAGAGCCGGATGATCGGCTCGCCGCCGGGGAAGGCCGCCCGGAACCGGGTCGCCAGCTCCACGCCGAGCACCGGCTGCCCGAGCACAGTGGTGAGGTCGGCGACCAGCAGCACGTGCCGGTTGCCGAGCGGGATGTCGACCCGTCGGGCGTGTCGACCGATCTCCGTGAGCACCGCCCGGAGTTCGTCCACGTCCCGGAGCCGGTGCAGCGACCCGACGCAGCGCGCGGTGTGTTCCGGAACCAGGGTCACCTCGGTCCACGCCTCGACCAGCACCTCCAGCAGGTGGTCGGGTGGTTCGCCCTCCGGCAGTTTGCGGTACAGGGTGCTGAGGTCGGCCACCGTGTCGTCGATGCCCACCCCGGCGGCGGCCCTGGCCCGGCCCAGCCGGGCACAGGCGGGTTGCGGGTCGCGCGTCTCGACGATCGCCCTGGTCAGGCTCTCGACCGCCGGCGTCCACCAGCCTCCGCTCCAGGCCGGCCGCCGGCGTAGCACCGACTCGCGCCACGCCTCGCGCAGCGCCACGGCCTCGGTCCGGAAACGGCGGGCGGCACGGGCTCGGCGCTCCGCGGCCGCCGGGCTGAGTGGACGTTCGTCGTTCATCCGGCGTCACTGCTCCATCCGTCACAGCGGTTCACTCTCGGCTAGACGGCGCCGGAGGCCGATCATGACGAGGGATGCGGGGAATTCACCTCACCTTCTGCCGCCAACGGGTTGCCCTTGGTAGTTTGTCTCTCGGCCGCCGTACGGCGGCCGCACCGCGAGCGCCTGATCCGGTCCACACCGGACCGTCCACTCCACCGACCTGGCAGGACATGGCGGACACCACCGGCACCCCGACTTCCGACGACCGGAGCGACCTGCAGCTGCTGCGCGCCGTACGCGACGGCGACACCACCGCGTACGCCGTGCTCTACCAGCGGCACGCGACGGCGGCCCGGCGGCTGGCCCGCACCCTGGACCCCCGTCCGTCCGACGTGGACGAGCTGGTGGCGGAGGCGTTCGCCCGGGTCCTCGCCGCGCTCCGCGCCGGCGCCGGACCGAGGGCGGCCTTCCGCACCTACCTCCTCACCACCCTGCGCAACGTCTTCCACGACGAGACCCGGCGGTCCCGCCGGCTCGACCTCGTCGACGACCTCTCCCACCACGACCCGGGCGAGCCGTTCGTCGATCCCGCGGTACGCGGCCTGGAGCACGGCATGGTCGCCCGGGCCTTCGCCGCGCTCCCCGAGCGGTGGCGCCTGGTGCTGTGGCACACCGAGGTGGAGGGGGACACCCCGGCCACGGTCGCCCGCCTGCTCGGGGTACGCCCCAACACGGTCTCCGCACTCGCCTACCGCGCCCGGGAGCGTCTTCGCCAGAACTACCTGCGGGAGCACGCCGCCACCCGGACCGAGGCGGCGTGCCGGTGGACCGCCGACCGGCTCGGCGCGTACGTCCGGGACAGGTTGGCCGCCCGGGACCGCACCGAGGTCGAGGACCACCTCTCCGGCTGCCGGTCCTGTCGACTGCTCTTCGTCGAACTCGGCGACGTCAACTCCGGTCTCGGCGCCATCCTGGTCCCGGCCCTGGTCGGTGCCGCAGCGGTCGGCTACGCCACCGCCGGTGCCACCACCGGAAGCGGCGGCACGGGTGCGGACGGCGGAACAGGCAGCGGCGCAGGCGGGAACAGCACCGGGGGCAGTGGTGGAGGCCGGGACGCTGTCGGCGGGGACGGTGGGAACCCGGCCGACCGCGGCACGCCGGGGCGTGGCCGGGCCCGGCTCCGGCGACACCTCCGCAACCCGGCCACCCGGCTCGCCGCCGCCGGCGCCGTACTGGTCCTGCTGGTGACGGTCGCGCTCGCGCTCGGCGGCGGGTCGGAACCAACCGCCGGTCCGGGACGGGCGGCGCCGCCCCCGGCGGGTCCGGCAACACCGAAGGAGTCACCCACGCCGACCCCCGACCCGGACCGGGGCGGTACCCCCACCCCCGACCCGGCCGCCGGGACGCCCGACGACCCCGGCCCGACCGCCGGTCAACCGTCCGGCGCGGCCGACCGGCCCGGTACCGCCGAATCACCCGGCGCGACCGGACCGGGCACCACCGCGCCGGGCTCCGCCGGCCCGCTGTCCGTGACACTCGCGCCGGTCGGCACGCTGGTCCGGGGCCGCTCCACGGTGCTGCTGATGACGGTGACCAACCCGGTCCGGTCCTCCGCTGGCGCCGGCGGAGGGCGGCTGCCCGGCACGTACCGGGCCGGCCCGGCCGACCGGACCGGTCCGCTGTCCGCCCGGATCACCCTGCCGAACGGCATCCGACTCCGGACCGGGTCGGCCGGCGACGGCTGGACCTGCGCCGCCGGCAGCCCCGGTACCTGCCGGCGGGGACCGTTGGCGGCGGCCTCGACGAGTACCGCGTACCTGCCGGTCACCGTCGCCGGAACCGCCCGGGGCGGCACCGTGCGGCTCAGCCTCGACACCCCCGGTACGCCCCGCCGCACCGCCACCCTCCGGCTCGACGTCGCCGACACCGGCCTCGCGACGGTGTACGCCGGCACGGTGCCGGCCCGGCTCACCGCCGCCGGCAACGCCCTGCTCTCCTGCCTCGACCTCGACCTCACCTGTCGTGCGGCGCGGGCCGGCCGCCCCGCCCTCGGCCGGGTGGACAACGGCGACTACCTGATGGCCCGGTACGCGGCACCCGACGCCCCGGCCGGCGCACCGCGCGGCGGCATGGTCAGCGGCGCCTCGGTACGCCTCACCGGGCGGGTGCTCTGGGCCGGCCTCTACTGGGCCGGTACCGGCCGTCCGCCGCGTACCCCGACCGCGTACCTCCGCGCGCCCGGCAGTGGCCGGTACACCCCGCTGCGCGCCGACCGGGTCGACACCTTCCCGGCCCGGCTGGAGGGGCGGCACGGCTACCAGGCGTACGTCGACGTCACCCGGCTCGCCCGCTCCGGCACCTGGTGGGTGGGAGTCGACCGGCGCGCGTTCAGCGCCGGGGTCGGCGCGTTCGGCGGCTGGAGCCTGCTCGCCGTCGTCACCGACGGCGGTCCGCCGCGCAGTGTCGCGGTGCTCGACGGCGCGCTCGCCCTCCGTCCCGGCGCCTCGGTCTCCACCCCGCTGCCCGGGGCGGCGGGCGCGGCGGCCCAGATCGGGTTCGTCGGCTGGGAGACCGACCGGGCGACCACCGGTGACCGCCTCGACCTGGCCGGTTCCCCGGTCGACCGGGGCAACCCGAGCAACGCCGCCGCCAGCCGTACCGACGGCACGACCGCCGGCTGGAACACCTTCGGTACGGATGCCCGGGTCCTCCGTACCCGGCTGCCCGACGACGGGCCGGTCCAGCTCACCGCCCGGACCGGGCGGGACGCCTGGCTGCTCGGCACCCTGGCGATCAGCGCCGAACAGCCGTGACCGGTCGACGGCACGCCGTCCCGACCCGGGCCGGTGTACCGCGCGCCCTAGCCGCGCTGCGGTGGGACCGGGGGCTGGTACGCCTGCGGCGGCGCTGACGGCGGGTACGGCGCCACCGGTGCGGCCGGTACGGTCGGCGCCCCGGCCGGGCCGGCTGCCGGGTTGGGTGTCGTCCGGCCCACCCGGATGGCGAGCCGGTCCAGGTAACCGACCTGGAGCGCGACGAACGCCAGAAGGAAGATCAGCAGTATCGGCAGCGGCAGGACCAGACTCAGGATGCCGCCGTTCGGGCCGCTGCGCTGCCACATCACCAGCTCGGCGACAACCGGCGCCGACATCAGCTCCGGGTCGACCGCCATCAGTCGCGCCCAGAACGGCTGCTGCGCGTTGAACAGCCAGGTCAGCAGCAGGACCACGGGCAGCATCGGCAGTGCCGGGAGCAGCAGCGTGCGGATGAATCCCCCGCCGGCCCGCCACCGGGCGTGCTGGCCCCGGAACAGCAGCGTGAAGACGAACAACGCCGGTATGGAGAGCCAGACCGGCGGGATCAGCCCGAGGAACGTGTTGACCTGCTCCGCGTCGGCGGCCCGGTTCGCGGTGGCGACGGAGAGCGGGCCGACACCGACAAAGAGCCACGGGGCGAACGGGACCAGCAGCAGTTCGCTCCAGCGGCCGAGTGGCCGCAGCGCGCCGATGCCGAAGCCGCCGACCGCCCCGAGCCCGACCGAGACGACCGCCGAGATCAGCGGCGGTAGCCAGGTGTTGGCGAGGATCCGTGCCAGGCTGAGCC
Source organism: Plantactinospora sp. B5E13 (assembly GCF_039871775.1). Lineage (NCBI taxonomy): Bacteria > Bacillati > Actinomycetota > Actinomycetes > Micromonosporales > Micromonosporaceae > Plantactinospora > Plantactinospora sp. B5E13. The sequence continues at coordinate 39,341 of NZ_JBDPLT010000016.1, read as the reverse complement.
CCGACTCCGATCGGCCGCCGCCGAGAGTGTCCAGGGCAGGGTCGTCGACGAGGTGCCGCAGCCAGGGCGCGGATGCCCAGCCGACCACCCCGACCAGGGCGACCAGTCCGACCACCAGGAACGCGAGATACACCGCGCGTCCCCGGCCGCCGGTCGGCGCCACCGGCACCGCCGTCGGGGCCGGAGCGCCGGTCGCGGTCGGCGCGCCGGTCAGGCCCGGCACTGCCGGCCGGGCGGCGGGCTGCGGATCGCGCCGGTCCCGCCAACCGTCGAGTTCGATCCGGGTACGGGTGGCCAGCAGCAGCCCGGTGGCGAGGAGCCCGAGCAGGCCGAGCAGAACGAGGAGCAGTGTCGCCACAGCGGCGCCCGGCCCGACCTGGAAGCGGACGAAACTGGACTGCAGCACCTCCAGCACCGGGCTCAGGGCGGATCCGTCCGCCTTCACCCCGGCGAGCAACGCCGGCATCGTGTACGTCTGCAGGGTCAGGGCGAGCACGCCCAGGCCGACCACCCCGCCCACGGTCAGCAGGGCGGCCGGTGACCGACGGTCGGAGGACCGTTTGCGTAATGCGCTCAGGAACGCCGTCGCGGCGAGCGCGACGACCAGGCCGAACGAGGTTGCCGCGAGCGCCCAGAGCACGTCGCCCAGGCCCAGCCGGTCACCCGGCTCGACCCGGTGCAGCCGCCAGCCGAGGGCGAGCGCGGCCGGGGCGTACCCGGCGATCGGCAGGGCGAGCACGATCCGGGTCACCAGTCGGGCCGCCCGACCGGCCCGGTCCGCGACGACCGCCAGCAGCGGCGCGACGACCAGGGCGTACGCCAACGGCAGCAGGCCGAGCAGGAGCACGGAACCGAGCTGCCCCCACACCCCGTCGGCGACGATCGTCTGGTAGTTCTCGGTGCCGGCCGAGGTCGGCGGCTTGCCCAGGTCCTCGTGCCGGAAGCTGGCCAGCACCGTGGAGACCGTGGGGACGAGGTAGGACCAGACCAGGCCGAGCAGAGCCGGGACCACCAGCGCCAACCCGAGCAGCACCCGCCCCACCGAGCCAGCCGCTGACGGCTGGGCCGACGGCAGCGTCGTCGGCGGTCGAGGCCACGTGGCCGGTGCCGGTGCCGGCGGTACGGCCGGTGGAGGGAAGGGCGACCCGGAGGTGGGCTGGCCTGAGTAGCTCATCGCGCACGTCCCCGATGCTCGGTCCGATGATCAGCGCGACCCTACCGGCAGATGTCAACCGACGGGCCGGCTGGTCAGCGCCCGTCGCCACGGTCCATCGTGGTGCGCACGATCCAGTACCCCGGTCGGGCGACGTCGGATCGACGCCCGCCTAACGGGCAGGTGCGGTGTCCACCGACGACAAGACCGACGTGGCCGGGTCCGGTGGCCCGTCCGGCACGGCGGTGGATGGTCGTTCGGGCTGTTCGTCTGACACTGCGGCGGACGAGCTGGAGTCGAGCCGGCGTACGCCGGGATCGGCCAGCATGCCGAGCACCGCGACCAGGACGATCCCGGCGGCGAGCAGCAGGGTCCGCTGGTAACCGAGCACCTCGGCCACCGGGCCGATCGCGATCTGCCCGAGTGGGATGGCCAGGAACGAGCCGAGCGCGTCGTACGAGTAGACCCGGGCGAGCCGGTCGGCGGGGATGTGCCGCTGCATCGAGGTCTCCCAGGCGATGCTGAACTGCTCCACCGCCACGCCGGCGACAAACGCGGTGCCGATCAGCAGCCAGACCGACGAGGTCCAGGCGAGTGTCACCAGCAGCACCGCGTCCACGCCCATGCAGAGCACGCCGAGCAGGAGGAATCGGCGTACCCGGATCCGGAGCGCGAGCGCGGCGCCGGCCACCATGCCGGCGGTCTGCGCGGCGAGCACCAGTCCCCAGGCGAACCGGCCGATGGTCTCGTCCGCGATCCTCGGGCCGAGCACGTTGACCGAGCTGGCGTAGGCGAAGTTGATCAGCAGAAAGCCGAGCACCACCACCCAGACCCAGGACCGGGCGACGAACTCGCCCCAGCCCTCGCGCAGGTCGCGGAGGGGATGCGGCCGGTTCGTCGCGGGTCGGGCGACCGCGGCCACCCGGATCCGGGAGAAGGCGACCGCGGCCAGCGCGAACGTCAGCGCGTCGACCAGCAGTCCCCAGCCGGGGCCGGCGCCGGCCACCAGTAGGCCACCGAGGGAGGCCCCACCGATCATCGCCGCGTTGATGCCGAGGCGGTTGACCGCGTTCGCCGACTGCAGCAGCTCCGCCGGCACGGTCTGCGGCACCAGCGCGGCAGCGGCCGGCCAGGCCAGACCGCTCAGCACCCCGTTGACCGCGCCCAGCACGACCAGCAGCGAAATCGTCGCGGTGTCGGTCAGGACCAGGGCGGCGACCGCCCCCTGGGTCAGCGCGGCGGCCGAGAGGGAGGCCACCATCACCGCCTGCCGGGGCAGCCGGTCGGCCAACACCCCGCCGAAGAGCAGGAACAACACGTTGGTCAGCGACCGCGCGCCGACCACCAGGCCGAGGTCGCGGACCGATCCGGTCAGATCGAGTACGGCGAAGCCGAGGGCGATCGGCGCGACCGCGTTGCCGAGCATGGTGGCGGCCCGGCCGACTGCCAGGTGCCGGAAGGGTCGGTGCCGCAGCGGCGCCAGGGCGGCGGTGAGCATGGTCAGTCCTCCATCCGGAACAGGGCGACGGTGGCGCTGACCCGGACGGTTCCCGGGGTACGCACCGGTTTGGCGGCCCGGTGCAGCCGGGCGGACGCCTCGGCGATCAGGCCCCGGATCTCCTGCCAGGTCTCGGGGTCGACCCAGAACTCGGCGTCGGTGAGGAAGTTGTCGGGGCCGCGACGCAGTTCGGCGGAACGGCGGCGCAGTTCGGCGGCGAGGGCGGCGTAGACGAGCCGGTGTTCCGGGGTGGGCTCGGCGCCCTCCGGCACGGTCGGCGGCTGCCGGTCGTGGTCGGCGTCCGCGTCGTACCGGTAGCGCTTGGCGACTCCGCCCCGGATGCGTTCCTCGCCGACGACCTCGATCACCCCGGCGGCGAGCAGGTGCCGAAGGTGGTAGCTGGCGTTGGCGTGGGTGAGGTCGAGCTCGCGGGCCAGTTCGGCGGCGGTCAGTGCGGAGGCGGTGAGCAGCGAGAGCATCCGCATCCGTACCGGGTGGGCCAGCGCACGTAACCGGGCGGTCGGGTCGGGCCCGGTGTCGGGGGTGGCTCCGCCACCAACTCCCAAAGACATGTTGGGGAGTTTACGGGACGGGTGCCTCACTACCAAACATCTGTTGGGAGTTGGTCGTGGGCACCATCCGGTTGTGCGCCTTGTGCAGGATGGGGCATCCCGACGTGAGGAGCTTCCACATGTCCCTGACCCCGAGGCGCTCGTCGCTCGTACTCGGCCTGCTCGTCCTCGCGGCGAGCGTGCCGGGCCTGGTCGTCGCACTGGCGAACGGAGCAAACGGCCTGCTCGTCACCGCCGTACTCGGGCTGCTGCTCGGCGGCCTCCTGGTCGGTACACACCGGACGTTCGAAATCTGGATCGGCGACGACGGGCTGGCCCTGCGGCTCAGGGGCATCAACCGGCTCGTCGCCTGGGACGAGGTGGCGGCGGTCATCCTCGATCCGGCCACGTCCGCCGCGACTGCCGGCAGGGCCCGCCTGCTCCTGGTGCCGGCCGACCCGACCGGCTTCGAGTTGCCGTCGACCGAGCACGACCCGGTCGCGGACCGTCCCTGTCTGGTCCTGCTCGACCTCGCCGCAGTCCGGCAGTCGGCCGACCAGGTGGCGGCGGCACTGACCCGAACCGCCGGGAGCCGCTTCACCGACCTGCGGCAGCAGACGTCCGCCGCACCGAGCTTCACCGTCGCGTTGCGCGGCTACGACCTCGAACGCGTCGACACGCTGATCCAGCGCGGACACGCCGCGCTGGCCGGCGGGGACGAGTCCCGCCGCCGGCAGGTCGCCGCCGAGATCACCGAAGCACTGCCCGAAATCCCGGTGGCCCTTCGCGGTTACGACCGCGACCAGGCGGACGCGTACCTTCGGGACTTGGCCGCCCGGCTGACCGCCTGAGCCGCCGTCCGGGGGCGGCCGGGAACTGCCGCCGGTCAGCGTTCCAGGATCGCCACCACGCCCTGGCCGCCGGCGGCGCAGATCGAGATCAGACCGCGTCCCGAACCCCGTTCGGCGAGCAGTTTCGCCAGTGTCGCCACGATCCGACCGCCGGTCGCCGCGAACGGGTGCCCGGCGGCCAGCGACGAACCGTTGACGTTCAGTTTCGCCGGGTCGACCGGGCCGAGCGGGGCGTCCAGGCCGAGCCGGTCCCGGCAGAACTCCGGCGACTCCCAGGCGGCGAGGGTGGCCAGCACCTGCGAGGCGAACGCCTCGTGGATCTCGAAGAAGTCGAAGTCGGCGAAGGTCAGGCCGGTCCGGGCGAGCAGTCGCGGTACGGCGTACGCGGGAGCCATCAGCAGCCCCTCGTCACCGTGCACGAAGTCGACGGCGGCGCTCCCGGAGGCGTCGAACCAGGCGAGCACCGGCAGGTTGTGCGCGGCGGCCCACTCCTCGGAGGCGAGCAGCACGGTGGACGCCCCGTCGGTCAGCGGGGAGGAGTTGCCGGCGGTCATCGTCGCCTGCTCCGCCTCCGGCCCGCGGGTTCCGAAGACCGGCTTCAACCTCGCCAACTGCTCCACGTCGGTGTCCGGCCGCAGGTTCTGGTCCCGGGTCAGTCCCAGGTACGGCGTGAGCAGGTCGTCGAAGAAGCCGCGCTGGTACGCGGCGGCGAGCCGGTGGTGGGAGCGGACCGCCAGTTCGTCCTGGGCCTGCCGGTCGATGTTCCACCGGCGGGCGGTGATCGCGGCGTGCTCCCCCATCGAGAGCCCGGTACGCGGCTCGGCGTTGCGCGGGATCTCCGGCCGGAACGGCTGGCCCGGCCGCAGCCGGGCGGCGGCACGCAACCGCCCGCCGAGGCTGCGGGCGGCATTCATCTCCAGCAGGGCGCGCCGCAGCTCGTCGTTGACCGCCAGCGGGGCGTCGGAGGTGGTGTCGACACCGCCGGCGACGCCGACGTCGAGCTGTCCAAGGGCGATCTTGTTGGCGACCAGGATCGCCGCCTCCAGACCGGTCCCGCAGGCCTGCTGCAGGTCGTACGCCGGGGTACGCGGGTCGAGGCGGGAACCGAGCACCACCTCCCGGGTCAGGTTGAAGTCCCGGGAGTGTTTCAGCACCGCGCCGGCGACCACCTCACCGAGCCGTTCGCCGGCGAGTCCGAACCGGGCGACCAGCCCGTTCAGTGCGGCGGCGAGCATGTCCTGGTTGGACGCCCTCGCGTACCGGCCGTTTGATCGGGCGAACGGGATCCGGTTGCCGCCGAGGATCGCGACACGACGGACGGTCTGCACGGCCTCGCCTCCAGGTACGTAGGGTTGCCACAACCTTACCCGTGAGTAGGCTACGGCCATGAGTGACAGGTACGCGAGCTTCGCCCACAGCGGACCCGGCCGGGCGCTGGTCAGGCGCCTCGGCCTGCCTGATCCGCCCCGACTGCGCCGGTACCGACCCGGAGATCCGTTGATCCACGGCCCGGTACGACTCGACGCCGCCCCGGGCGGTCGCCTCGTCGGCCCGGTCGGCGCGCTGCTCACCGCCGCCGACGTCGAGGTCGCCGACCCGGTGGACCCCGACCCGGCGGGTCCGGCCGCCCCGTCGGGGGGCTACGGCGCCCTGGTCTACGACGCCACCGGCATCACCGACTCCACCGGGCTGCGCGCCCTCTTCGACTTCTTCCATCCGCTGGCCCGGTCGCTCCGCCCGTCCGGGCGGGTGATCGTCCTCGGTACCCAGCCGGAACTCTGCGCCAGCCCTCGGGAGGCGACCGCACAGCGTGCCCTGGAGGGGCTGACCCGCAGCATCGGCAAGGAGTTCGGCCGGGGCAGCACCGCCCAACTGGTGTACGTCGCCCCCGGTGCCGAGCCGGCCGTCGGGTCGACCCTGCGGTTCCTGCTCTCCGGCCGGTCGGCGTACGTCTCCGGGCAGGTCGTCCGGATCACCCCGGCGGAGATTCCCGAGGTCGACTGGGAACGGCCGCTGACCGGCCGGATCGCCCTGGTCACCGGCGCCGCCCGGGGCATCGGCGCGAAGGTCGCGCAGGTGCTGGCCGGCGACGGCGCCCACGTGGTGGCGCTTGACGTGCCGGCCGCCGGGGACGCGCTCGCCGAGGTCGCCAACACGATCGGCGGTACGGCGGTGCAGCTCGACCTGACCGCCCCGGCGGCGGCGCACCGGCTCGCCGACCACCTGGCGACCCGGCACGGCCGGGTCGACGTCGTGGTGCACAACGCCGGGATCACCCGGGACCGGACCCTCGGGCGGATGACCTCCGAGTGGTGGGACGCCGTACTGGAGGTCAACCTCTCCGGTCAGGAGCGGATCAACGACGTACTGCTGGACCGTGACCTGCTGCCGGCCGGTGGCCGGCTGGTCGGGGTCTCCTCGATCGCCGGGATCGCCGGCAACCGGGGCCAGACCAACTACGCCACCTCGAAGGCCGGGGTGATCGGACTGGTGCACTCGATGGCGGGTCCGCTCGCCGCCCGCGGCATCACGGTCAACGCCGTCGCGCCCGGTTTCATCGAGACCCGGATGACCGCGAAGATGCCGATGATGCTGCGGGAGGCCGGTCGCCGGATGAACAGCATGGCGCAGGGCGGGCTCCCGGTCGACGTGGCGCACACCATCGCCTGGTTCGCCTCGCCCGGCTCGGCGGGGGTCACCGGCAACGTCGTACGGGTCTGCGGGCAGAGCCTGCTGGGGGCGTGATGACCGGAAAGCCGGACGAACGTACCGAGGCGGAACTCCCGAGGCTGCCGGCCACCGGACCGCTGTACCGGCGGGCCGCGATCGGGCTCACCCCGGGGCTCGGCGCGGCCCGCCGCGCCGACCGGCTCCCGGACGTCGAACTGGTCGTCCGGGGCGTCACCGTCGACCGGGACCACCTCGCCGGGTACGACCGGGTCTGCGGGTTCCGACTGGCCGACGTACTGCCGCCGACCTATCCGCACGTGCTGGCGTTCCCGTTGGCGCTGCGACTGATGACCGCGCCGGAGTTTCCGTTTCCGCTGGTCGGCTTGGTGCACGTGGCGAACCGGATCACCACGCACCGTCCGGTCGACGCCGCCGAGCCACTCGACCTGTCGGTCCGGGCCGTCGACCTGCGACCGCATTCCCGGGGCCGGCAGTTCGACGTACTCTGCACCGCGTCGGTCGGCGCCGAGGTGGTCTGGCGGGGCGTTTCGACGTACCTGCGCCGGGAGCGGGTGGCGGCGGAGCGGGCCCGGCGCGACCCGGCCGATCGCCCGACGCCGCCGGCCCCGACCGCGGTGTGGCGGGTCGGGGCCGGGATCGGCCGCGACTACGCGCGGGTGTCGGGCGACCACAACCCGATCCACACCTCGCGGCTGGCGGCCCGGTTGTTCGGGTTCCCCCGCCCCATCGCACACGGCATGTGGAGCAAGGCCCGCTGCCTGGCCGCGCTGGCGAACCGGCTCCCTGACGCGTACGTCGTGGACGTGGACTTCACCCTGCCGTTACCCCTGCCCGGGACGGTCTCGTTCACCGCGACACCGGCCTGGGGCTTCGGACTGTACGACGCCCGGCGCGGGCCCCCGTACCTGGTCGGGGAGGTGACCCCGATCCGGGGGTGATCCCGGACCGGGGGACCGTTCGGCCGGCCGGGTCACGGCTCGTCCACGACGTAGGTCGCCGAGTCGAAGTCGGCGAATCCGCCGTCGGCGCCCAGATCCTGCACCCACAGGCCGACGAAGGCCCCGGTGAAGCCCCACGCGGTCGGCTCACCGGCCTCCGCCTCCGCGGCGTGTTCGTCGGAGAGGATCGTCGCGTCCAGTTCGACGGGAAACTCGCACCAACCGTCGCCGTCCCGCGCGTCCCCGGCCGGCCGGCGCAACGAGTAGCCGAACCGTACGACCGGCCCGTCGAACCGGACCCGCAGCCGCACCGCCTCCGCCCTGGTGACGTCGACCTGGCACCCGGCGTGCTGGACCCGCCGGCCCTGGTCGAACGACATCAGTTCGAGCACCCGCCGGCCGTCGTCGTCCCGGGTGAGGTAGGCGTAGTGCCAGTTGCGGGTGTTGTAGTACGCGGTGACGCCGGCGAGCTGCCGGAACGTACGCGGGTGGAACTCCATCGTCGTCTCCAGCCGGCAGTGCCGGGCGGTCACCCGACGCGCCACCAGGCTGGGACGCTGCCGTCCGACCGGCGACTGGCCACCGTGGATGCGCAGGTGGGACGGCCTGCTGGAAAGATCCACCCAGTCGGGTGTGGGCGGGCGACGCAGGGTCGACCACTCGGGGCCGAGCCGGCCCCCGTCGAAGTCGTCGTGGTCGACGCGGCTGTCGGACCGGTCCACCGCCGCCGGCGCCCCGGGCGCGGGTACGTCCTCGGCCGGCACGCCACCCTCGACCTGCGGCCATCCGGCGTCGTTCCAGGTCACCCGCTGGATCGCCGTCTCCCGGCCGAGCACACACGGGCCGAGCGGGGAGTACGGCCGCGCCGTCAGGTGGGCCAGGTACCACTGCCCGTCCGGTGTGTCGACGAGGCTGCCGTGGCCGGCCTTCTGCAGCGCCAGGTCCGGCCGGCCGGCGGAGCTGAGCATGGGCCCGTCCGGCGCCACCTCGTAGGGGCCGAACAGCTCCCGTGACCGGGCGACGGTGACCTGGTGGGTCCAACTGGTGCCGCCCTCGGCGGTGAGCAGGTAGTACCAGCCGTCCCGGCGGTAGAGGCGGGGCGCCTCGGTCATGCCGACCGAGGTCCCCTCGAAGATCAGTCGCTCCTCGCCGACCAGCTTGCCGGCCGCCCGGTCGTACTGCTGGATCTGGATGCCGGCGAACCGGTTCCGGCCGGTCCGCCAGTCGGTGTTCATGGTCAGCAGCCAGCTCGTGCCGTCCTCGTCGTGGAAGAGTGACGGGTCGAAGCCACGGGCGTGCAACGGCACCGGGTCGGACCACGGGCCGGCCAGGTCGGCAGCGGTGGTGAGGTAGTTCTGCGAGTCCCAGTAGCCGCCGGCGAAGCTGGACACGTCGGTGTACACCACGTGGAACAGGCCGTCCACGTAGGACAGGTCGGGGGCCCAGACGCCGGCCGAGTCGGCGGCGCCGGTGAGGTCGAGCAACCGGCGCTCGGCGAGAACGCCCCCGAGCGGGCGCCAGTGCACCAGGTCCGTGGAGTGGTGCAGCCGCACCCCGGGACACCACTCGAAGGTCGAGGTGGCGAGGTAGTAGTCGGCGCCCACCCGCAGGACGCAGGGATCCGGATGGAAGCCCGGTAACACCGGGTTGCGGATGAGTGGGTTCTCGGGCACGGCGTGCCCCCCGTTGCCTGCCGTGGATGTCATGTCAACCCTTCCGGTGGCCACCGGCTTCGGCGAGGCCATGGCCCGGCGCCGAGCCAGGGGCACGGGCGGCCCGGCCACCCGCCCACGCTCCGTCCGCCGGCTACCCGCAGCCACCTGATCGCAGTGAAACCTGTGTATGCCGATCACCTTAGTCAGCAGGCTCCGCCCAGACAACTGGCAAAGTTCGTTTTGCTGGAAACAGTCGCCGAAGATCGCCCGGGCGCGGACCACTGCGGCGAAGTCAACGAACATCGAGGTTCATCGTTGACAGGGTCGAAGTGCGTCGATACTCTCCGAAGTATTGGGAAAGCGCTTTCCGACATCCCGTCCCGGTGTGGTCCGGACCGTCCGGCCACCCTCGCCCGCCCACCGCTGGCGGCGACCGCGTCCCACCCGCGACCCGGCCGCCGAGGTGGACCACTTCCACTCGGAGGTTCCCCCGTGTCCAGCACCGACACCACCACCGCGACACCCCGCACCCGGCCGCTCATCCGGGTACCGCTGCTCGCCGCGACCACCGCCGTCGTCCTCGCGGCGACCTCGCTCGCCGGCGTACCCGCCGCCTCCGCCGCCTCGTTCACCATGCAGGGATGGGCGACCCAGTGCGGCGGCACCACCGGCGGTGGCAGCGCCTCGGCGGTCACCGTCACCGACTCCGCCGGCCTGATCAGCAACATGCAGGCCAGTGGCGCCCGGGTGATCCGGGTCTCCGGCACCATCTCGATCAGCGGCATGCAGAAGGTCGCCGCGAACAAGACGATCATCGGCGTCGGCGGCAACGCCACCATCACCGGCGGCGGGCTCAACGTCGCCAGCGTGAACAACGTGATCATCCGGAACATCAACTTCCGGAACTGGAACGACGACGCGATCAACGTGCAGTACTCGACCCGGGTCTGGATCGACCACAACAGCTTCACCAACGGCAACGACGGGGCGGTGGACATCAAGCGCAGCTCGGACTGCGCCACCGTCTCCTGGAACCGGGTCTTCGGCCACGACAAGTCGTTCCTGCTCGGCCACTCGGACAGCAACTCGAGCGAGGACGTCGGACGGCTCCGGGTGACGTACCACCACAACTGGTTCGACGGCTCCAACCAGCGCCACCCCCGGGTCCGGTTCGGCAACCCGGTGCACGTCTACAACAACTACTACAGCAACGTCGGCGGCTACGGTGTCGCCTCGACCTGCAACGCGGGCGTCCTGGTGGAGGGGAACTACTTCGAGAACGTCGAGGACCCGTACCACCGGGGTGAGGGCAGCTCGCCGGTCGGCGGACTGGTCGCCCGGAACAACCACTTCGTCAACTCGGGCAGCGGCCAGACCGGCGGCAGCGTCGCCAGCATCCCGTACGGCTACAGCCTGGACCCGGCCGCCAACGTGAAGTCGATCGTCACCGGCGGCGCGGGCACCGGCCGCATCTGACAGCTGCGAGGAAGGCCCTTCCTGTCGTTTCCGGTACAGGAAGGGCCCCTTCCTAACCACGCATCCGCAACCCGAGCCCGATCCGGGCCAGTGCGAGCAGGCCAGCCAGCACCGCGACCGCGATCACCAGGTGACCGATGTCCATCGTGTACCGCAGGGCCACGGCCAGGGTGGCACCGTCGAACGCCGCCGGCAGCCCCCAGAGCGCGCCGACCCCCAGTGCTACACAACCGACGACCCAGCCCGTGGTGACGACAACGACCCGACGGGTGGACCACGTCCCGCCACGGCGCCGGACCAGCCGGACCATCGACCAGACCAGCAACCCCAGCAACAGTCCGACAACCACGAGCAACCCGACGAGCGTTCCGCCGAGGAGCGGGTCCGCCGGCGTCGTCACCGGCGCATTCCCGTGCAGGATCCGCGCGACGTTGAACGCCGCCGAGGCCAGTGGTCCGTCCATGCCCAGGCTGTAGGTGTTGGACAGCACCATCACCGCCAGCTCCGATCCCGGTACGAGCACCAGGTGGGAGAAGAACTCCGGAGTCGCGCCGGCGTGCCAGACGATCCGGCCACCGGCATCGTCGAAGGTGTGCTCCCGCCAACCCAACCCGTACTTCCCGTCGCCGCCGGTGCCGACTCGCCCGGTGTGCAGCTGGGCGACCCCCTGGGCGGAGAGGACACGGTGCTCGCCGTACCGGCCGTCGTTCAGTTGGGCGATCGCGTAGTGCGTCACATCGGTGAGGCTCACCGCCAGGTAGCCGTACGGCACACCGGAGGTGTCGTACGACGATCCGACGCGTCGCGGATGGCCGAAGTGGTAGCGGTGCCCGGCCGGTAGGTCGACCGCCCTCGCCTCCGCCGCGGTGGCGGCGGACCGGGTCATGCCGAGCGGGTCGAGCACGTGCTGGCGCAGATAGCTGCCGTACGGCTGCCCGGTCACCTCCTCGACGAGCACCCCGGCGATCGCGTAGTTGGCGTTGCTGTACTGGTACCTCCCACCGGGCGGCATGGTCGACCGGAGCGACGCGAGATCACGGACCAGCCGGGTCAGCCCGCCGGGGGCGTTGTCGTACCGGTCGGCGAGTCCGCCGCCCATGATCTGCGGCAGGCCGGTGGTGTGGGTCAGGAGCTGCCGTACGGTGATCCGGGCCGCGACGCCCTCGTCGGCCAGCCGGAGCCAGGGGACGTACCGGCGGGCCGGGCTGTCGAGGTCGACCCGACCGGCCTCGACGAGCTGCATCACCGCCAGCGCGGTGAACGACTTGCTCAGCGAGCCGAGCAGGAACGGCGTGTCGACGGTGACCGGATGCCCCGCCCCGTCGACGCCCCAGGCGCCCTGCGCGACAACCCGGTCACGATGCACGATCGCGTACGCCAGTCCCGGCGTACGGGTGTCCGCCATGTGCCGGCGCAGGTATGCCGTCGCCTCGGCGATCCGGCCGGCGTCGGGGTCACCCCGGTACGGCGCGCCCGCACCCGGTTCGCCGGCCGCCGGCCCGGCGGCGGCCGGGTTGGCAGACGCCGGCCCGGCGGCCGGTACGCCCACCAGCAACACCAGGATCAGGACCGCCAGGGCGGGTCGGACGCCCGTTCCCCAGATCCCGGATGGCCCCGGTGTCCTCCGTGACATGTGTAAGCCCCGCACGATTCCCCCTCGGTCGCGTCAGCCCGGCCGCGCCCGTGCTGACCGGGCTCGGTCCTCAGCTGATCTGGTTCTTCGGTCCGTCAGCCGGACCTGGTTCGGTCCGTCAGCCGATCTGGCTCAGCAGCTGCTCCAGGCTGGCGAGGCGCTGCTTGACCTCTGCCAGTTCCTCCCGGGCCGCCCGCAGGTCGGTACGCAGCCCCTTCACTTCGGTCAGGGTCGCCTCGGCGACGTCGGCGAGCCGGGCCTCGGTTTCCGTGGTCCGCTCGACCAGCGCCTGGTAGCGCTCGTTGCCGTCCGAGGCGCGTCGGGCCCGGTAGAAGCCGAGGACAACGACCGCGACGATGGCGACCAGTGCGACCACCAGCACCGTCGAGGCGATGGTCGAGGTCTGGGCGATGTCGGACTGTGCCAACGGCATGCTCTGCCCGACGTTGATGGCGGTGCCGGATGTTCTGCTCACTTAGCTCTCGTCCTTTCCCGTGCCGTCCAGGTCCAGGGTTCGGGCCGCCGTCCGGATCGCCTCCGGGGTGAGCCCGAGCGCGAACGGAACGACCTCGAAGTACTTCACCGAACTGCCGTCCTGGGCGGTCTCCAGCGTGCCGACCACCAGGCCTGCGGCCTCCAGCCGCTGCAGGTGCATGTAGAGCAACGGCCGGTTCATCCGAAGCTGGCGGGCCAGCTGGCTGACGTACGTGCGCCCCTCGCTGAGGGCGGCGATGATCCGCAGCCGGTGCGGGCTCGCCAGTGCGGTGAGCACCCGCAGCAGTTCCTCGCCGGAGGAGAGCACCTCTGCCATGCCACCAACTCCTTCCGGGTGTCAGTCTCAACTGACACCCCCCTGTCAGATAAGACTGACACCCTGACGTCGACTCGTCAACCGGCCAGGGTGGACCAGAACGGATTCGCGCCGACAACAACGGCCCCCTCGTCCGGAGACACGCGGGACCACTTCACCCACCACGGTGGTCGTCGCCGCCCGGAACGATGGCCTTCGTCGCCGCCCGGCCGGATACTTTCTCGCCTGACCCGCGCGGGCCGGGTCACCCCGTCCGGGGCGGGCGCCAGCGGTCGCCGGCCAGCAGGCCACCACCACCGGTCCAGGCGACGTTCATCATCCGGGTCGCCATCACGTCCGGGTCGGCATCCGGGTGGTCGGCCAGCCAGTCCGCCACCGACTCGCTCGCCCCGACCAGCGCGTACGCCATGATGTCCAGTTCGGACGCGTCGACCCGGCGGTCGTCCGCGGCCAGGCCCCGGTCGAGCATGCCGGCGACGACCTCGATGATCCGGGCCCGCATCGTCGCCAGTACTCCGGCGAACGGCCGCTCACCCCGGGCCTGTCGGTAGAGCACGGACCAGGCGTCCCGGTTGGCCCCGACGAACCGGAAGAAGGCCCGGAGCCCGCACCACAGCCGCTGGTCGAAGGTACGGTCGGCAGCACCGGCGCCGGCAGCGTCCGGGGCCGATCCGACGGCGGCGATGATCGCCTCCATCAGCCGGGTCCCCTCCCGGTGCAGGCACGCCGTGAACAGTTCCTCCTTGGGACCCAGGTAGGCGTACACCATGGGTTTGGAGATCCCGGCCTCGTCGGCGATCTCGTCCATGCTCGCCGCGTGGAAGCCGCGCCGGGAGAAGACCCGGACCGCCGCGTCGAGCATCTGCTGCTCGCGTACGGCCCGGGGCAGCCGCTTGAAGGCGGGTGTGGACGACACCCTTGCGAGCTTACCTACCCATGCGTAAGGTTACGCAACAGTAACCAATGATCCTGCCCGGAAGGTCAACCCCCATGAGCGACTTCGATCCGGCGACCTTCGCCTCGGTCGAGCCCCAGCAGTTCGCCAAGCTCGTCAAGTCCACCCCGGACGCCAAACTCGCCGAGGTGATGCAGGGCGACCTGCGCGGCACCATCCTCGACGCGGTCTTCTCCCGGATGCCGGCCCTGTTCCGGGCCGACCGGGCCGGCTCCACCAACGCGGTCATCCACTGGACCATCACCGGCGGGCCGGACGGCAACTCGAACACCTACGAGGTGGTCATCGAGGACGGGACCTGCCAGGTCACCGGGACCCCGAGCCGGGACCCGAGGCTGTCGCTCACCATGGGACCGGTCGAATTCCTCAAGATCGTGTCGGGCGGCGCCAACCCGGTGACGATGTTCATGACCGGCAAGCTCAAGGCCAAGGGCGACCTGCCGCTGGCGGCCAACATCGCCAACCTCTTCGACATTCCCAAGGCCTGAGCCGGGACCGAGTTCCGAGGAGCTGGCGATGGTCGAATTCTCGCTCGACCTGAACGAGGACCAACGGGACCTGCGCGACTGGGTGCACGGCTTCGCCAGCGGCGTCGTACGCCCGGCCGCGGCCGAGTGGGACGCCCGGGAGGAGACCCCCTGGCCGGTCGTCCAGGAGGCGGCGAAGATCGGGCTGTACGGCTTCGAGTTCCTCGCCAACTGCTGGGCCGACCCGACCGGCCTCTCCCTGCCCATCGCCAGCGAGGAACTCTTCTGGGGTGACGCCGGCATCGGGCTGGCCATCTTCGGCACCTCGCTGGCGGTCGCCGCGATCTACGGATCCGGTACCCCCGAGCAGCTCGTCGAGTGGGTGCCGCAGTGCTTCGGCACCGTCGACGAACCGGCGGTCGGGGCGTTCTGCAGCACCGAACCGGAGGCCGGCTCCGACGTCGCCGCGATGCGTACCCGGGCCCGTTACGACGAGGCGACCGACGAATGGGTCCTCACCGGACAGAAGGCGTACGCCACCAACGGCGGGATCGCCGCCGTCCACGTGGTGACCGCCTCGGTCGACCCGGCGCTCGGCTCCCGGGGGCAGGCCGTGTTCGTGGTGCCGCCGGGCACCCCGGGACTGACCGCGACGAAGAAGCTGCGCAAGCTGGGGCTACGCGCCTCGCACACCGCCGACGTCTTCCTCGACGAGGTACGCGTACCGGGCCGCTGCCTGCTCGGCGGGCGGGAGGCGCTGCGCGAACGGCTCGACCGGGCGCGGTCGGGTCAGCGTGGCAAGAGCCAGGCGGCGATGCGTACCTTCGAACTGTCCCGGCCGACCGTCGGCGCCCAGGCGATCGGGGTGGCCCGGGCGGCGTACGAGTACGCCCTCGCGTACGCCCAGGAACGGGTCCAGTTCGGCCGCCCGATCATCGAGAACCAGGGAATCGCCTTCGCCCTCGCCGACATGCGCACCGAGATCGACGCCGCCCGGCTGCTGGTCTGGCGGGCCGCCTGGATGGGCCGGAACAACCGGCCGTTCGCGGCGGGCGAGGGGTCGATGTCCAAACTCAAGGCCGGCGAGGTGGCGGTGTCGGTGACCGAGAAGGCGGTGCAGATCCTCGGCGGTGCCGGCTACCTGCGGGACCATCCGGTGGAACGGTGGTACCGGGACGCCAAGATCTACACCATCTTCGAGGGCACCTCCGAGATCCAACGGCTGGTCATCGCCCGCGCCATCTCCGGCCGACAGCTCCGCTGAACCGCCCGACCCGAGACGTCCGGGGAAGGGCCCCTCCTCCCCGGACGGGCCCCTCTCACACCTGGGGGATGTCGTGGACGGTCGCGGAGGCGGTCAGCGTCTTCGACCGCACCTCGCCGCCGCCGACGGTACGGAGCTGGTAGGTGTGCGTCACCTTCTCCCCGGGCGCTCCGGAACAGGGGAAGTTGATGGTCGTACCGCCCTCGGCCGGGTAACTGTCGTAGATCCCGCCGCCGTCGACGGAGAGGGTCACCGTGTCGGTGCCGGAGACCTTCCAGGACAGCGCGACCGGGACACCGGGAATCGGGTTCACGCTGGTGCCCTGCGGGCACTGTGGCTTCTGGGTGATCGTGAAGACGAGGATGGTCGGGCCTGCCGGCGCCGACTTCTTCGGCGTGTCGCCGGGCGGCTTCGTCTGCTGGCCGTGGCCGCCCTGCTGACCACCGCCGGTCGAGCCGCCACCGGTCGGACCACCGTCCTGGACGCCGTCTCCCGTGGTCGGGCCCGGATCGGTCACCGGAGCGTCCGAAACGCCGGACTCCGGGGCGCTGCCGAGACCGTCCTCACCGGTGACCGGCGCGGACGTGACCCGGCCGGCACCGGGCCCGCCGGTCGGCGCGCAACCGCTCGTGGCCAACGCCACCGCACCGCCGAGTACGACCAGGGCGGCGCGGGTCAGGTACCTGTGCATGGTCGTTCCTCCACCGCTGGGATCGCCCGGCCGACCGCCGGGACTGGATACTCACGGTAGGAACGCGCACACGGTCGCGAATCACGGTTTCGTGCCAGCCACCGCAGGTGCCACCGGCCGGGCCGAGCTCGGTGCGCCCGGTCAGCCGGGCCGACCGGTGGGAGCCGCCCGGTCGGGTCAGCGGGGCGGCGAGATGTGCCCGGCGGCGGCCGCCTCGGCGATGTCCCGCCGATGGTGGGAGCCGGCCAGACCGATCCCGTCGACCAGGGCGTACGCCGCCTCGCGGGCCGCACCGAGATCGGCACCGAGCCCGGTGGCCGACAGCACCCGGCCACCGGCCGAGACCAACGCGTCGTCGGCGGCCCGACGGGCGGTGCCGGCGTGGACCACCCCGGGGCGCTCGGCTCCGGTGATCACGTCACCGCCGCGCACCGTACCCGGGTAGCCGGCGGCGGCGACGACCACGGTGACCGCCGCGCCCGGCCGCCAGCGCAGCGGCGGGTGCCCGGCCAGCGTCCCGGTCGCGGCCGCGTGCAGCAGACCGGCGAGCGGCGTCTCCAGCAGCGCGAGTACGACCTGGGTCTCCGGATCGCCGAACCGGACGTTGAACTCGATCACCCGGGGACCCTGTGCGGTGATGGCGAGCCCGACGTAGAGCAGGCCACTGAACGGGGTGCCGCGCCTGCGCAGCTCCGCCAGGGTCGGCGCGACGACGGTGCTCATCACCTCGTCGACGGTCCCCTCCGGCAGCCACGGCAGCGGCGCGTACGCCCCCATGCCGCCGGTGTTCGGTCCGGCGTCCCCGTCGCCGACCCGCTTGAAGTCCTGGGCCGGCAGCAGCGGCAGCGCGGTCTCGCCGTCGGTGACGACGAACAGCGAGACCTCCGGGCCGGCGAGGTACTCCTCGACGACCACCCGGCCGCAGGCGGTCGCGTGGGTCAGCGCGGCGTCCCGGTCGTCGGTGACCACCACACCCTTGCCGGCGGCCAGCCCGTCGTTCTTCACCACGTACGGCGCACCGAACTCGTCGAGCGCCTGGGCGGCCAGGGCGGTGCCGACCGGGGTCCCGGCCTGCTCGATGGTCCGGGAGCGGGCGGTCGGCACCCCGGCGGCGTCCATCACGTCCTTGGCGAACGCCTTCGACCCCTCCAGCACCGCCGCCGCGCCGGACGGCCCGAAACAGGCGATGCCCTTGGCGCGTACCGCGTCGGCGACCCCGGCGACCAGCGGCGCCTCCGGGCCGACCACCACCAGGTCCGCACCGGTCTCCACGGCGAGCGCGGCGACCGCCGCCGGGTCGGTGACCTCCACCGGACGCAGTTCGGCGACGGCGGCGATGCCGGGGTTGCCCGGTGCGGCGATCAGGTGGTCGACGGCGGGGTCGGCGGCCAGGCCGAGCGCGAGAGCATGCTCCCGCCCGCCGCCACCGATGAGAAGTACGCGCACGACGAGCGATCCTACGTGGCGGTCCGGATCAGCGGGCCGGCAGGAGTTCGTGCCGGACGATGTTCTCCTCCCGGCCCGGACCGACGCCGACCACGCTGACCTTGGCGCGGCAGAGTTCCTCCAGCCGGGCGAGGTAGCGGCGGGCGTTCTCCGGCAGTTCCGCCTCGGAACGCGCCTTGGAGATGTCCTCCCACCAGCCGTCGAGCTCCTCGTAGATCGGCTTCGCGTGGTGGATCGCGGTCTGGGTCATCGGCATGTCGTCGTGCCGCTCGCCGTCGATCTCGTAGCCGACGCAGATCCGTACCTTCTCCATCCCGGAGAGCACGTCGAGCTTGGTCACCACCAGGTCGGTGATGCCGTTGAGCCGGACCGCGTACCGGGCGACGACCGCGTCGAACCAACCGCACCGGCGTTCCCGGCCGGTGGTGGTGCCGTACTCGGCGCCGATCTTGCGCAGGTGGGCGCCGTTGTCGTCGAAGAGTTCGGTCGGGAACGGACCGGAGCCGACCCGGGTGGTGTACGCCTTGGTCACCCCGATCACCTGGCTGATCGCGGTCGGCGGGATGCCGGAGCCGACACAGGCACCGCCGACCGTCGGGTTCGACGAGGTGACGAACGGGTACGTGCCGTGGTCCATGTCCAGCATGGTCGCCTGGGCACCCTCCAGCAGGACGGTGTCACCCCGGTCCAGGGCGTTCCAGAGGATCGCCCGGGTCTCCGCGATGTACGGCCGCAGCCGCTCCGCGTACGCCAGGTACTCCTCGTGGACCGCGTCGACGTCGAGCGCCTTGCGGTTGTAGACCTTGACCAGGATCTGGTTCTTCTCCCGGAGCACCAGCTCCAGCTTCTTGCGCAGGATGCCCGGGTCGAGCAGGTCCTGCACCCGGATCCCGGTCCGGGCGACCTTGTCGCCGTAGGTCGGGCCGATGCCGCGTCCGGTGGTGCCGATCCGGGCGGAGCCGAGGTACCGCTCGACCACCCGGTCCAGTGCCCGGTGGTGCGGCATGATCAGGTGGGCGTCGCCGGAGATCCGCAGCCGGGAGACGTCGACACCGCGCTCGGCGAGCCCGTCGATCTCGGTCAGCAGCACCTTCGGGTCGACCACCACGCCGTTGCCGATCACGATCACCGCGTTCGGGGAGAGCGCGCCGGACGGCATCAGGTGCAGCGCGTACTTCTGCCCGTCCGGGGTGACCACGGTGTGCCCGGCGTTGTTACCGCCGGAGTAGCGGACGACGTAGTCGACCCGGTCACCCAGCAGGTCGGTAACCTTGCCCTTGCCCTCGTCGCCCCACTGCGCCCCGATGAGCACGATCGCCGGCATCTCTAAACCCGCCTCCAGGGGGCTCGGGTGCCAGGTGGCGACCGCGTGGCGAGCCCGAGGTGTCAGGCTAACAAAAAGTGACCACCCGGCCAGCAGAGGCCGGGGCTGACGGCAGGAGGCGACCTCCGGTGTACGACGTGGTACTACTCACCCTCGCCTCGGGTGAGGACGGCACGGCCGGCTGTGGCGCGGGCGGTGCCTGCTGCTCGGCCGGTACGACGGACGCCGCACCGGGCCCGGCGGACTGTGCCGACACCCCACGCGTACCGGTGTTGAACTGCGCGGACGCCCTGACCGCGGGCGGCGCCCGGGTCGAGACGGTGACCGCCCGGTCGGACGCGGAGATCGACCAGGTGCTGTCCCGGCTCGACGGGCCGGCCCGGCCGGACGGCCTGCCCTGGCCGGACCCGGACAGCAAGACCCGACTCATCGTCGCTACGGCGAGTGACGGCCAGTTGCGCGCAGTGGTACGTCGTCTGGTCCGCCGGTACTCGCCGCCGCCCAGCCGTCGCCCGGCCGACCTGGCCGGCGACCGGACCCTGCCGGACCTGCCCCCGATCGGCGTACTTCCGCTCGAACCGGCCCGTCCGACGTCGGCGGAGCGTCCGCACGACCTGGCCGGGCAGCTCGGCCTGCCCCGCCGGCCGGAGGCGGTCGCCGCCGCGGTGCTCGACGGCCGGGTACGTCGGCTCGACCTGCTGCGCAACGACGGCGGCTCGGTCACCCTGGACGGCGCCCTGCTCGGAGCCGCCAACGAGGCCGGCCAGCCGCTGGCCTGGCGGGGTCGGGTGGAAGTCGATGACACCGTGCTTTCCACCGGCGACGAGCCGATCTTCGCCTGTGCCGTCGGCAACGCCGGCGGCTACGCCGAACTGGCCGGCGTACAGCTGCTGTCCGCCCCGGACCCGGCCGACGGCCGGGTCGAGGTCGCGGTCGCGGTACCGGTGGTCACCCGGTCCCGTTGGGGACGCCGGACGGTACGCCTGGAGGTACGCCGGGCCCGGGGACGGGCCGCGGCGGTCAATCCGCGGGACCCGGAGATCCCGTTCCTGGACGACGGGGTGACCGCGACCCTGACCCGCAAGAGGTCATGGTGGATCGAACCCGGGGCATGGGCGGTGTACGACAACTGAGCCCCTGTGGAAGGCTGTAGGTGGGACCTTCGTATCCGGTCGGGTGCGACTGTCCGGTCTGCATGATCAGGCATCCGGTTCGGGTGATCAGGCATCCGGTCTGCGCGATCGGGCAGACGTACCCTCGGGCGCATACCCTCGGGCACACGCCCGGGCGGAGGACCCCTCGGGCAGGCGCGTACACCCTCGGGCAGCTGGACATGCTCTCGGCAGGGGGGAGGTAGGTAGGCCGTGGTCGACAATCACGCGGACCGGGGATACTCGCCCGGCCAGGTGCCGGTGGCACCGCGGGCGGACGAACCGCTGTGGCCGCCGGACGAGATCGTCGCCGAGCCGCGCGACGACGCCAACCCGATCTCGAGTTGGGTACCGCCGCCGCTGCCGGACAGCAGCTCACCGAATCCGCTGGCCGGTGTTCCCCAGCCGGTGTCGAACCAGCCGTTCCCGCCGGCCGTGCCGCCGGGTCCGATGCCACCGACACCGGCCGTGCCGCCGGCGTCGTCCAGCGTGCCGGGCGTGACGCCGATCGCCGGCATTCCGCAGCCGGTACCGACCCCGCCGGTACAGGCGGTGCCGGTGCCGCCCCCGCCGGTGCCGGCGACCCCGGTGCGGGCCACGCCCGTCCAGTCGACCCCGGTCCATTCGACGCCGGTCCATTCGACGCCGGTCCAGTCGACCCCGGTGCCGCCCGCCCCGGTGCGGGCCACCGCGGCCCGGGCGGCGGTACCGGCGGCCCCGGTCACCCCACCGCCGCCGGTCGCCCCACCAGCGCCGGTCGCCCCAGCGCCGGTCGCCCCGGTCGCCTCGCCTCAGCCCGCGCCCGCCGACCCGGCCAACGCCGCGTCGGTGAACTCGCCGACCCGGGTCTGGCCGACCGTGCGCCCGAGCCAGGGCCGCGCCACCGTCAACACCGGCGACATCCGTCAGCCGGAGACGCCGGTCTCGCCGGTCTCGCCGGCACAGTCCGGGGCGTCGGCGGCCACCGGCTCGGCCCGTCCGGAGTCACCGGACCGACCGGGTGAGGACGCGGCCGGTCACCGGGCCGCCGGTACCAGCCCCGTCGCCGGCAAGGCCAGTGTCAACCCGAACACCGGCTCGATCAGCACCGGCTCGGGCACCACCGGCTCGATCGGCATCAGCCCCACGGCAGGCAAGGCCACGGTCAGTCCGAACGCTGGCAAGGCCAGCGTGAACCCGAACGCCGGCAAGGCCAGCGTGAGCCCCGGCACCGGCTCGCCCAAGGTCGGCACGGGCACCGACCCGGTCGCCCCGGGTCCGGCACCGGTCACGCCGACGGTCGCCGACCCCGCCCGCGAGCAGTCGGGCGAGCCCGGGCCACCGGGCGGAACCGCCGGAGGTGGCAGCGGTCCGGGCGGCACCGCCGGGAGTGACAGCGGCCTGGCCAGCGCCGCCGGGAGTGGCAGCGGCGCCGAAGCGGGCGCACCGCCGGCCGACCGGCCGGAGGGTGCCGCCGCACCACCCGACGCCGCCCGGCCGGTAGCCCCGATCCGTGGTCGGGCCACCCTGCCGGGTGCCGGCCGGGCCACCGCGCCGGAGGCGGGCGCGATCCCCCGGCCGACGGAGTCGCCATGGGCCCAACCGCCCCAACGGCCGACCACGGCACCACCCGCCGACCCGTCCGCCCAGCCGGGAGCAGGCCAGCCGCCGACCGGGACCGGACAGCCGGCGGCCGGACACGCACCGGCCGGACAGCCGGCGGCCGGGACGCCGCAGCAGACCGGCGGGGCCGAGGCCGCGCCGGTACCGACACCACCGATCGGGCCGTATCCGCCGACCATGACCGGCGGGTACTACTCGGCGACCGCGCGTCCGGCGTCGGCGTACCCGCCACCGGTGCCGCCGCAGGTCCCACCGCCGCCGGTGCCGCACCAGCCGGCGTACCCGCCACCGCCGGGTCCGACGTACCCGCCCGCCCCGACGTACCCGACCCCACCGGGCTATCCGAGTTATCCGCCGGCACCGCCGGTGCCCGGCCCGCCGGATGCCGCCGCCCAGTCCCCCTGGGCGCCGGTCCCGCCGCAGGTGCCCGGACCGGGTCCCGTTCCGCCACACCACCCGGGCGCCACCGAGGTGCCGCCGCAGCCGCACGTGCCCGCTCCGCCGGTGCCGGGCTACCCCGCTCCTCCGGTACCGGGCTACCCCGCCCCACCGACGCCGAGCTACCCGGACCCGCTCTGGACACCGGACGGCGGGACCCCGACCGCCGAGGAGTTCGCCCAGCGTCGGGCCGTCCGGCCGGCCGACCCGGTCGCCCAGACCGGCGTCCGGGCCGTGGTGAACAAGTCGACGCTGGGGCTGGTCAAGCTCGCTCCCGGCCGGCACGAGCAGGAGATCAAGCAGGACATCGAGATGATCCGCCGCAACTTCGGCGGACTGCGTCAGGTGACCGTGGTCAACCCGAAGGGCGGCGCCGGCAAGACGGTGGCGATCCTGCTGCTCGCGATGACGTTCGGTCAGAAGCGCGGCGGTTACGTGCTGGCCTGGGACAACAACGAGACCCAGGGCACCCTCGGCATGCGGGCCCAGCAGGACTTCCACTCCCGTACGGTCCGGGACCTGCTGCGTGACCTGTATCAGTTCAAGGGGGCGCACGGCCGGGTCGGTGACCTGTCCCAGTACGTCCGTTCGCAGAGCGAGGGCATGTTCGACGTCCTCGCCTCGGACGAGTCGGCGACCGGTGGCGAGATGCTCACCGCCGCCGCCTTCGCCGAACTCCGCGAGGTGGTCAGCCGCTTCTACAAGCTGATCTTCGTGGACACCGGTAACAACGTCCGGGCCCAGAACTGGCAGGCGGCGATCGACGCCACCGACCAACTGGTGGTGACGATGTCCGCCCGTAACGACTCGGCGGAGACGGCTGCCCGGATGCTCGACCACCTGGAGCAGAGCGGTCGGCAGCGGCTCGTCCGGCAGGCGGTGACGGTGGTCTCCATGCCGCCGTCCCGGAAGGAGATCGACCTGCCGCCGATCCAACGGCACTTCGCGGCCCGCACCCGGGTGGTGCTGACCGCCCCGTACGAGCGGTTGATCGACACCGGCGAACCGATCCGGTACGCCCAACTGTCGTCCGCGACCCGGGACGCCTGGTTGAAGATCGCCGCTGCCGTCGCCGAAGGGCTCTGACTCCGGCATCGCCGTTGGACCCTTCGTCCGTCCCGGTCCGACCACCCGGGGCGGGGACGGACGACACACCGGTTCCAAGGCCGGTGCCGACGCTTCCCGTCCGAGGCAGAGCTCCGACGCTCCCCGTCCCGAGGCGGGGCGCCGGGTCGGATCAGCTGCCGGCCAGGGCGTCCCCGGCCGCCGGGTCGCAGTCCCGGAGGAACTGGGCGCACCGGGCCGCCTCGTCCGCCTCGCCGATCTCGTCGGCCGCCCGGGAGAGCACATACAGGCAGCGCAGGAAGCCCCGGTTCGGCTCGTGGGCCCAGGGCACCGGCCCGTGCCCCTTCCAGCCGTTACGGCGGAGCTGGTCCAGACCCCGGTGGTAGCCGGTCCGGGCGTACGCGTACGCGGCGACCACCTGGTCGGCGTCGAAAGCACGTGCCGCCAACGTCGCCCAGGCCGCGCTGAACGTCGGATGGTGGGCGGCCGCCGACGCGTACGCGTCGTCGGTGTCCGCCTGCCGCGCGGCGGCGAGCGCCGCCTCGGCCTCGTCGTCGCCGGGCAGCAGGGTGGCCGGCGGTTCGGGCAAGAGGTTCTGCATCGGACCATTCAACCCGGCGGCGTTCGGCGCCGACCAGGGACCCCTGGCACGGAGGCTGGCTGAACGGCTGAGGGAGCCGTCACGCGTGCGGACGGTGCGCCCGGCGACGGAGTGGACTACAAATGGAGGTCCGGAGCCTCCCCAGGACCCGGTAACAGAGAGCCCGGTGACCCTGGTGTCGCCGGGCTCTCGCCATACCGGCCCCTGCGGCGGACGATTGCCGGCCCGGGGCAGGATGGTCAGGGTGCCCACTCCACCCCCCGCCGACGTGCTCGAACCCCACGACCACACCGCCGACGAGATCGAATCCCGTGCCGAACTCGAACCCCACCTGCGCGGCGGCAGCCTCGCCGGGCTGACCGTCCAGGGGCTGCGGCTCGACCTCGAACCGGTGCCGGACCTGACCGCCGTCGACCTGACCGACACCCTCTTCGTCGGCTGCCGGTTCGCCTCCCGAGAGGTCGAGGCCGAGGTGGTACGCCGGGGCGCGTACGTCGTGCCGGCCTTTCCGACGCTGCCGTACCCGATCCACCCGCCGCGGCTCTACACGCCGGACGACCTGGCCGCCGGCTTCGACAGCCACGGCTTCGCCGGCATGTACGACACCCTGGTCTACCAGCACTTCCGGGCCCACGGGGGTGCGCTGCCGGAGGTACGGGAGGCGCTGACCCAGCGGCTGCACGACCACGCCGTCGACAACGCGCTGGCCGACGCCACCCGGTCCTGGCTGGCCACCCACGGACCCGGCTCGGTGGTCGGGGTGATGGGCGGGCACGCGGTGCCCCGGGGCACCTCGGCGTACCGGCTGGCCGCCACGCTGGGCTGGGAGCTGGCCCGGGCCGGCCGGCTGGTGGTGACCGGCGGCGGGCCCGGGGTGATGGAGGCGGCGAACCTCGGCGCCTACCTCGCCGACCACTCGGCGGAGCAACTGACCGCGGCGATCGACATGCTGGCCACCGCGCCGGACTTCGCCGACCACGGGCCCTACACAGCCGTCGCGTTGCAGGTCCGGGCCCGGTTCGGTACGACACTGCCCGGTCCCCGCGTCGGCGGCGACGGTGGTGGTGGTGGTGGTGGTGGTGGTGCGGACCGGGTCGACGACCCGGACGGCTGGGCCCGCCGGGGTGGCCTGGCGATCCCGACCTGGCTGTACGGGCACGAGCCGGCGAACCTGTTCGCCGGCCGGATCGCCAAGTACTTCTCGAACGCCATCCGGGAGGACACCATCCTGCGGCTGGCCCGGGGCGGGATCGTCTTCGCCGCCGGCCGGGCCGGCACGGTCCAGGAGGTGTTCCAGGCGGCGACGAAGACGTTCTACGGCACCGACGGGGCGAGCGGCCCGTACGTCTTCCTGGACCGCGCGTTCTGGACCCGGACCCTGCCGGTGGAGGCGCTGCTGCGCCCGTTGCTGACCCTCTCACCGGCCGGGGACCTGTCTGCGCTGATCCACGTCACCGACGACGTGCACGAGGCGGTACGGCTGCTCACCACCACCGGCTGAGCCCGGACAGACCGGCGGCCGGTGTCCCGACATTCCATGTCCGGGACACCGGCCGCGGCGCGACCGTTGTCTCGGTTACTTGGCGAGCGTGGTGCCGGTGGAGCGGAGGTGCTCGCAGGCCTCGACGACCCGCTGCGCCAGCCCCGCCTCGGCCTGCTTGCCCCAGACCCGCGGGTCGTACATCTTCTTGTTGCCGACCTCGCCGTCGACCTTCAGCACCCCGTCGTAGTTGCGGAACATGTGGTCGGCGACCGGGCGGGTGAAGGCGTACTGGGTGTCGGTGTCGATGTTCATCTTCACCACGCCGTAGTCGAGCGCCTCCCGGATCTCCGAGAGCAGCGAGCCGGAGCCGCCGTGGAAGACCAGGCTGAGCGGCTTGTCGCCCTTGCCGAACTTGGCGCCGACGGCCTGCTGGATCTCGTTGAGGATCTCCGGGCGGAGCTTGACGTTGCCCGGCTTGTAGACGCCGTGCACGTTGCCGAAGGTCAACGCCGCCATGTAGCGGCCCTTCTCACCGAGGCCGAGCGCCTCGACCATGGCGATGCCGTCCTCGACGGTGGTGTAGAGCTTGTCGTTGATCGCGTTCTCGACACCGTCCTCCTCGCCGCCGACCACGCCGACCTCGATCTCGAGCACGATGTGCCCGGCCGCGGCCTCGTCGAGCAGCTGGGAGGCGATCTGCAGGTTCTCCGCCACCGGGACCGCCGAACCGTCCCACATGTGGGACTGGTAGAGCGGCTCCTCGCCCCGGGCGACCCGCTCCTTGGAGACGGCCATCAGCGGGCGGACGAACTTGTCGAGCTTGTCCTTGGGGCAGTGGTCGGTGTGCAGGGCGATGTTGACCGGGTAGTTCTTGGCCACCTCGCGGGCGTACGCGGCGAAGGCGACCGCGCCGGTCACCATGTCCTTCACGGTCGGGCCGGAGAGGTACTCGGCGCCACCGGTGGAGACCTGGATGATTCCGTCGCTCTCCGCGTCGGCGAAACCGCGCAGCGCCGCGTTCAGGGTCTGCGAGGACGTGACGTTGATCGCGGGGTACGCGAACCGGCCCGCCTTGGCGCGGTCGAGCATCTCGGCGTAGACCTCGGGGGAAGCGATGGGCATGTCAAACGCTCCTTTGAAAACGTTCCCGGCCTCGTCGGCCGCTGTCTGATTGAACCTTTTTCAACCTGAACCGCGCGGCGCACGCGCCCCGACTTCCACCTGGGCCACGACGGACCGCTACGGGAGGTTGAAAAAGGTTCATTGGGTGCGCCGGACCGCGCTGTCCTCCGCCGGAAGTATCCCGCAGGCCGTTTCCGCCGCCGCAACCCACCCTTCCGCACCTCAGCGTTCGGACCGGTCCGGCACCACCACACCGAGCAGCCAGCCCACCACGGCCATCACGATCGCCCCGTAGAACGCCGGCCAGAAGCCGTCGATGGAGAACGGCAGGTCGAACAGATTCGCGATCCAGTCGGTGAGCAGGAAGAGCAGCGCGTTCACCACAAGTGCGAACAGTCCCAGGGTCAGCAGGTAGAAGACGCAACCGACCACGTGGATGATCGGCTTCAGCACCGCGTTGACGATGCCGAAGATGAACGCGACGACCAGCACCGTCAGCGCGTTCTCCCAGCCGGACCGCCCGGTCAGTTCGATGCCGGGCACCACCAGGCTGGTGATCCACAGCGCCACGGCGCTGATCACCAGCCTGATCAGGAAGCCCACGGCCCCATCCTGGCACGCCGATCCGGAGCCGGGCGGCGATTCCGGCGACCGGACGCCGGACCGGGCAGCAGGTCAGCGACCGGACCGGGCGACTGGTCGGGGTACCCGCCGGGCACTGCCGGTTTACCCGGCCGCCGCACCGGGCACGGTGCTTGGCAGACTCGCGACGGAACACCCCGTACGGTGAGGAAAGTGACCGATCCGCAGGAGAGCGACATGGCCCAGCCCGACGAGGACTTCGCCCCCGGCGACCACCTCACCCCCGACGAACGGGATCCGGAGGCGCCGGCCGCCGACGCGGTCGAGCAGGCCACCGTCGCTGATCCGTCGACCGAGGACCAGCCGTCCGTCCAGCGGGGCCTGGAGGTCGACGAGTACGACGCCATCGAACAGTCCCGGGTCGTCGCCCCGCACGACGACGACTACCGCTGACCGGGCGGACCCCGACCCGGCACCACCCGGGTCAGCCTCCAGATCGGTGGGAGTGCCTCAGCGGGTGATCCGCTGCGGGTGCCCCGCCACCCACTCGGCCACCGTGTCCCGGCGCAACGCGTCGAACAGACTCCGGCTCTCCGCCGCGTCGATCGTCTCGACCAGGCCGTCCGCGCTCTGCCGGGGGCGGATCGTCCAACCGATGCCCACCGCGTCCGCCGCCGCCACCCCACGCAGGGCGCCGAACAGTTCCGGCACGGTCACCCCGCCGAGATCCAGTACGAGGTCACCGCCGACCGCGTCGACGATCTGCGCGGCCCGGACCGGGTTGAGGGCGGTAGCCGGGTCGGTCACCTTGTGCAGCAGCGCCTCGGCGAACCGTTGCCCGTTACGGTCCCGGTCGTGCGCCCCCTCGCGCATCGTGAACCGCTGCCGGAGCAGGTCCAGCGCGGCGGCACCGTCCAGCTGCTGACAACCGGCCCGGAAGGTCCGGTCGGTGTGCTGGGACGCCACGTCGGCCGGCAGGCAGACCCGCACCCCGCCGACCGCGTCGGTCACCTGCCGCAGCCCCCGGTAGGTGAGGGTGGCGGTGGCCTCGAACCGTACCCCGGTCAGCTCGCTGACCGTCCGCTCGGTCAGTTCCGCCCCGGCCGCCAGGTCCGGCCGGGCTCCGGGCCGGTGGCTGCCGAGGTAGAAGGCCGAACCGAGCTTGGCGAAGCCGTGGCCCGGGATCTCGACGCCGAGATCCCGGGGGATCGAGATCAGGTAGAGCCGGCTCCGGTCGGCCGGTACGTGCACCATCAGCACGGTGTCCGCCCGGTGCCCGTTGCTCCGCCCGTCACCGCCGTCGAGCCCGAGGAACAGGAAGTCCAGCGGCTCCGCCGGACCGGTCGGGGCCAGTACGAACGGCGGCGCGGCGACCTCCGGAACGCCCGGCAGGTCACCGGCCCGGCCCAGGAACGGCACCGCGAGTACGGCGACCAGGGCGAACGCCGCCCCGGTGGCCCGTACCGCCCGGCGGCGGCGTCGACGCCGGGTCACCGTCACCGCGATCGCCTCACGCACCGGGCCGACCTCCGGGGTCAACCCCTCGTACCGGGCGAACGCCGCCCGCAACTCGTCCTCGACCGGCCGCATGTCGTCGCTCATCGTCAGGCCTCCACGAACTCGGCACGGATGGTGGCGAGGGCCCGGGAGATGGCCGAGCGCACCGTCCCGACCGCGCAGCCGAGCACCTCGGCGATCTCCGCGTCGGGCAGATCCTCGTAGTAGCGCAGCACCAGCGCGGCGCGCTGGCGGCGGGGCAGCCGGGCCAGCCAGCTCCAGATCTGGTCCCGGTCGGCGGTCGCCTCGGCGTGGTCCACCGGCGCGGGCAGCCCCTCGTCGGGTTCCGCGCGCAGCCACACCCGCCGCATCCAGGACCCGCGCTGCCAGTCGAGGTACTGGTTGGTCAGCATTCGGCGCACGTACCGTTCGGGCACGTCGGCCCGGACCACCCGTCGCCAGTTGAGCTGGACCCGCACCATCGTCTCCTGCACAAGATCCTGGGCGAGATGGGGGTCGCCGGTCAGCATCACCGCGTAGCGCAGCAACGCGGTGAGCCGGGAGTCGGCGAACTCCTCGTACGTCACGCACACCTCCGGGCGTCTTCTGCTATCTCGACGGATCGGACGGACCGAATGATTGCGGGATACCGGAAAGACATTCGGGCTGAACGACAGGCGCCCATCCACCGAACGGACCTGCTTGGTTTTCGGGACAGCAGGACCGGATTCCGGTTTGTACGCTCCGGGGGCCGCATCTGATCTTCACGGGAGGAACCCCCTCGATGCGAATCACAAACACCCGGCGTGCGCTGGCCGGGCTCGGTGTGGCCGGCGCGCTTGTCGCCGTGGCCCCGACGCCGGCCCAGGCCGCCGCCATCGAGCTCGGTGTCTACTTTCCGGACACCACCGTCGTACTCGGCCAGCCCGGCACGGTCGCGGCGCCGATCCTGTACGGCTCCGAAGAGGACTCGGTGTACGAGGCCAAGCTCACGTACGACCTCGCCGACCTGGCCGGCAAGGTGACCGTCACCGAAACCGGTTCCGCCGACTGGTGCGAGGCGGCGGGGACGAAGCTGGTCTGCACCCCGCAGGGCTCGATCATGGTGGACCCGTGGGGCAGCTACTACGACCACAAGTTGCTCTTCGAGGTGGCTGACGGTGCCACCCTCGGCGACGAGGGCACGCTGAAGGTCACCTTCGAGGCGGAGGGGAGCGCGGCCGTCAGCCACGAGGCGACCATCCGGGTCGGCGAGGGTGTCGACCTCGTCGCCCTCGAGGGCGCAGGGGTCACCGCCCGCCCCGGGGACGACTTCACCGCGACGGCGGGGGTCACGAACGCCAGCACCACGGTGCTCAACGGTGCTGCCCTGCTGTTCGACAACGACCACGGGATCCTTCCGCGGGAGCGGTACTCGAACTGCTTCTACGACGGCGACGCCCTGCAGGCCTGCGTTTTTGACGAGGCGCTGGAAGCGGGCGCGACGTACGGGGTCGACTTCGCCTACACCCTCAGCCCCGCCGCCGAGGCGCCGGGGCGGGAGCACAGCAACATGACCTGGTACACGAAGGACGACTTCGCCGATCTGATGAACGAGACCCGGGCGAAGCGGACTGCCGGTACCGGCGCCAAGCTGGCCCTGCGCGAGGTCTCCCGGGTGAGTGCCCGGAGCGCCCAGACCGACCCCGACCCGTACAACAACTACGCGGGGGTCGAGGTGACGGTCACCGGCAACAACCCGGTCGACCTGGCCGCGATCGGTGACAGCGCCGCCGGCGAGCAGGGTGACGAGGTCACCGTGACGGTCGGCCTGGACAACCCGGGGTCGGCCACCGCCGACGCCATCCGCACCGGCGACGGGGTCACCAACCTGCGGGTCACGCTGCCGAGCGGGACCAGCGCGGTGGGCGTCCCGCAGGACTGCGTGGGGCGGAAGGGCAACGACTGGGGCCAGAGCGGTAAGCCGTTCGGCACGGTCTACGAATGCGACACCCCGCTGCTGATGGCGCCCGGCGACCGGCAGACGGTCGAGTTCACCCTGCGGATCGACACGGTGATCCCGAACGCCGCCGGCAAGGTCGAGATCAACTTCCCGTGCAACTGCTCGGGTCGGCAGAGCGACGCCGACAAGTCCAACGACACCGCGAAGATCCTGGTGAACGCGGCCGAGGGTGGCGGCGGTGCCGGCGGTGGCCTGCCGGTCACCGGAACCGCGACCGGGCTGATCGCCGGTGCCGGTGCGGTGCTGCTCGCGGCCGGCGTGGTCGGCTTCGTGCTCGCCCGGCGCCGTCGGACCCGCTTCGTGGCCTGACCCGGGCCAGCGTCCGGTGGCCTGGACCCGGCCGGTCCCGCACCACCCGCACCACGGCTGACGGCACCCCGTCGCCCCGCTTCCGGGGCGACGGGGTGCCGCCGTTCCCGCCGATAATCAGGGCGACGACGACGCGGCCGCCTGTCAGCATGGTCACCGTGCTGATCACCGTGACCACCACCCACCGGCCCGCCACCGACCTGGGCTACCTGCTGGTCAAGCATCCGGACCGGGCGCACTCGTTCTCCGTCCCCACCGGTACGGCACACGTGCTGTTCCCGGAGGCCACGGTGGAGCGGTGCACCGCCGCGCTGCTGCTCGACACGGATCCGGCGGCCCTGACCGGGACCCGGAACCGGGGCGGTCGGTCGGGCCGGGGTACGACCGGCACACCGGAGGGCTTCACCCTCGGCCAGTACGTCAACGACCGGCCGTACGCGGCTTCCAGCCTGCTCTCCTCCGCGCTCTCCACGGTGTTCCGCTCGGCGCTGCGCGGCGACTCGAAGGACCGCCCCGAACTGGCCGCGACGCCGATTCCGCTGGAGTTGCGGGTGCCGGCGCTGCGCTGCCGGGGCGGTGCCGACCTGGCCGAGCGGCTCTTCGCCCCGCTCGGCTGGACGGTGGCGGCGGTGCCGGTGCCACTCGACCCACGGTTTCCCGACTGGGGTGACAGCCGGTACGTCGACCTCACCCTCACCGGGACACTCCGGCTCGCCGACGCACTCAACCACCTCTATGTCCTGCTGCCGGTGCTGGACGACGCCAAGCACTACTGGGTGGCACCGGACGAGATCGACAAGCTGCTCCGGGCCGGTGCCGGCTGGCTGGCCGACCATCCGGAGCGGGGTCTGATCACCCGGCGCTACCTGGCGCACCGGCGGGCGCTGGCCGGCACCGCCCTGGCCCGACTGGCGGAACTCCGGCTCGCCGACGACCCCGCCGACCAGGACAGCGTGGTGGAGGCCGTCGACACCGGCGCCGACGAGGAGGCCGGGCTGCCGGCCACGGTCGACCGGCAGCCGCTCGCCGCCCGACGTCGGGCGGCGGTCCTGGCGGCGCTGGAGGCGTCCGGCGCGACCCGGGTGCTGGACCTCGGCTGCGGCGGTGGCGCGCTCCTCACCGACCTGGTCCGCAACCGCCGCTACACGGAGATCGTCGGAACCGACGTCTCGTCCCGGGCGCTGGCGATGGCGGAACGCCGGCTGCGCCTGGATCGGCTACCGGCCCGGCAGCAGCAGCGGATCAAGCTGTGGCAGTCGGCGCTGACCTACCGGGACGACCGGCTGCGCGGCTTCGACGCGGCCGTACTGATGGAGGTCGTCGAGCACCTCGATCCGCCGCGACTGCCGGCGCTGGAGGCGACGGTGTTCGGTCACGCCCGCCCCGGGACGGTGGTGGTCACCACCCCGAACGTCGAGTACAACGTGCGCTACCCGGGGCTGGCCGCCGGCACCCTGCGGCACGCCGACCACCGGTTCGAGTGGAGCCGGGCGGAGTTCGCCGCGTGGGCCGGGCGGGTCGGCACGACGTACGGCTACACGGTCGCGATCAGCGGGGTCGGGGACGAGGACCCCGAGGTCGGCGCCCCGACCCAGCTCGCCGTCTTCAGCAGCGCCACCCCGTCCGCCCCCGAACAGCCCGAGGAGACCGCGTGACCACCCTGGACATTCCCGAACTGGCCCTGGTGGCCCTGGTCGGCGTCTCCGGGTCCGGCAAGTCGACCTTCGCCCGGCGACACTTCGCGCCGACGCAGGTCCTCTCCTCCGACGCGTTCCGGGCCCTGGTCGCCGACGACGAGAACGACCAGTCCGCCTCCTCCGACGCCTTCGACGCGCTGCACTACGTGGCCGGCAAGCGGCTGCGGGCGGGACGGCTGACCGTGGTCGACGCCACCAACCTGCAGCAGCACGCCCGGGCCGGGCTGGTGACGGTGGCCCGGGAGCACGACGTACTGCCGGTGGCGATCGTGCTGGACGTGCCCGAGGCAGTCTGCTGGGAGCGGACCCAGGCCCGGCCCGACCGGACCTTCGGCCGACAGGTCATCACCCGGATGCAGCGTGACCTGCGGCGCAGCATCGGGCGGCTGGAGCGCGAGGGCTTCCGCAAGGTGCACGTACTGCGCGGCGTCGAGGAGATCGAGGCCGCCGGGATCCGCTACGAGAAGCTGTTCAACAACCGGAAGGAGCTGACCGGGCCGTTCGACATCGTCGGCGACGTACACGGCTGCCGGGCCGAGCTGGAGCTGCTGCTGGAGCGGCTCGGCTGGACCCTGCACCGGGACGCAGACGGGCGGCCGATCGGCGCCGAGCATCCGGAGGGCCGTACCGCGATCTTCGTCGGTGACCTGGTCGACCGGGGGCCGGACTCGCCCGGCGTACTCCGGCTGGTGATGGGGATGGTCGCCGCCGGCACCGCGCTCTGCGTGCCGGGCAACCACGAGCAGAAGCTGCTCCGGAAGCTGCGGGGCCGCAACGTGACCGTCTCGCACGGCCTGGCCGAGACCCTGACGCAACTGGAGGCCGAGGACCCGGCCTTCGTCGGCGAGGTGTCGGCGTTCATCGACGGCCTGGTCAGCCACTACGTGCTGGACGACGGCCGACTGGTGGTCGCGCACGCCGGGTTGAAGGAGGAGTACCAGGGCCGCGCCTCGGGCCGGGTCCGCGCCTTCGCGCTGTTCGGCGAGACCACCGGCGAAACCGACGAGTACGGCCTGCCGGTGCGCTACCCGTGGGCCCGCGACTACCGGGGTTCGGCGATGGTCGTCTACGGGCACACCCCGACGCCGACCCCCGACTGGGTCAACAACACCATCTGCATCGACACCGGCTGCGTCTTCGGCGGGGCCTTGACCGCCCTGCGTTACCCGAGCCGGGAGCTGGTCTCGGTGCCGGCGGCGAAGGAGTACTACGCACCGGCCCGGCCACTGCACGCCGTACCCGACGGGTCGGGCGGCGCCGGCGACGGCGCCGGGGCGAGCGACCGGGCGGCCGCCGACGACCATGGCCTCGACCTGCGGGACGTCACCGGCCGGCGACACGTCGACTACGGCTACGGCACGGTGACCGTGCCGGCCGAGAACGCGGCGGCGGCGCTGGAGGTGATCAGCCGGTTCTCCGTCGACCCGCGCTGGCTGCCCTGGCTGCCGCCGACGATGGCGCCCTGCTCGACCTCGACGCGAGAGGGCTTTCTGGAGCATCCGACGCAGGCGTTCGCCGACTACCGGTCCGCCGGGGTGGACCGGGTCGTCTGCGAGGAGAAGCACATGGGCTCCCGGGCCGTGGTGCTGGTCCACCGGGGTGACACCGCCGACCGGGGTGCCGACGGCACGACCCGGTTCGGCCCGGGTGACGGAGTGGTCTACACCCGGACCGGTCGGCCGTTCTTCGGCGACCCGCTGGACCGGGCCCTGCTGGACCGGGTACGCGCCGCCGCCACCTCGGCCGGACTCTGGGCCGAACTGGAGACCGACTGGTTGCTGCTCGACTGCGAACTGCTGCCCTGGTCGGCGAAGGCCGGCGGCCTGATCCGGGAGCAGTACGCGGCCGTGGGCGCCGCCGGCCGGGCTGCCCTGCCTGCCGTGTTGGAGACGCTGGACCGGGCGGGTGCCCGGGGTCTGCCGGTGGCCGAGCTCCGGGACCGGATGAGCCGCCGGGCGGCCGACCTGGCCCGGTACGCCGACGCCTACCGGGCCTACGTACGCCCGACCGACGGTCTCGACGGGGTGACCCTGGCCCCGTTCGCGGTGCTCGCCAGCGAGGGCGCGTCGCACGCCGGCCGGGACCACGGTTGGCATCTGGCCCTGGCCGACCGGCTGCACGCCGCCGATCCCGGGTTCTTCACCCCGACCCGGCGACTGGTCGTGGATCTCGGTGACGAGGCGTCGGTCGCGGAGGCGACCGACTGGTGGCTGGAGCTGACCGCCGCCGGTGGTGAGGGCATGGTGGTCAAGCCGTACGCCGGGCCGGCCGCCCGGGACGACCGGGGACGGCTGCTGCAGCCGGGCATCAAGTGCCGCGGCCGGGAGTACCTGCGGATCATCTACGGCCCGGAGTACGCCGGGCCGGAGCAGCTCGCCGCGCTCCGGCACCGGTCACTGGGGCGCAAGCGCGGGCTGGCGCTGCGGGAACACGGGCTCGGCCTGGCCGCGCTCGACCTGCTGGCCGAGCGGGCTCCGCTGTGGCGGCGGCACGAACTGGTCTTCGCCATCCTGGCCAGCGAGTCGGAGCCGGTCGACCCGCGGCTGTGACCGGTCCGGTGCACAGCGCAGCGGTGGGGGCCGGGTGCCCGACGGGGGGTTCAGATCCGACCGCCCGGAGCGGGTCACCCGGCTCCCATCCGAAACCGCGACGGCGGCGGGACGTGGACGCCGCCTAGACTGCTGTGGTGGCCGCCACCGATCCGGCGGTCCCCTCGTCACGCCCGCCGCCCCGTTCCGGAGGTCCACTCGTGCCGACGCCCACCACCACGCTGGCCCTGGGGCCGGATTTCCTGGACCCGGAGCGGTTGATCTCCGCCTTTGGGCTGCTCGGCATTCTGGCCATCGTCTTCGCCGAGTCGGGCCTGCTGATCGGGTTCTTCCTGCCGGGCGACTCGCTGCTCTTCACCGCCGGCCTGCTCACCGCGAACGGCGAGTACATCACCTACCCGCTCTGGCTGGTCTGCCTGCTCATCACCATCGCGGCGATCGCCGGTGACCAGGTCGGGTACGCGTTCGGCAAGAAGGTCGGCCCGGCCCTGTTCCGGCGGCCGAACTCCAAGCTGTTCAAGCAGGAAAACCTGATCAAGGCGAACGAGTTCTTCGACAAGTACGGCCCACGCTCGGTGGTCCTGGCCCGGTTCGTACCGATCGTCCGGACCTTCACGCCGATCGTTGCCGGGGTCAGCGGAATGCGGTACCGCACCTTTGTCGTCTACAACGTGGTCGGCGGCATCCTCTGGGGAACCGGGGTCACCGTCCTCGGTTACTTCCTCGGTCAGATCCCGTTCGTCAAGACCAACATCGAGCTGATCCTGATCGCGATCGTGGTCATCTCGGTGATTCCGATCGCCGTGGAACTGCTCCGGGCCCGGCTCGCCGCGAAGCGGGGCACCACCCCGGCGGAGGCCGCCGAGCTGGAGCACGCCGCCCAGGAGGCCCAGCAGCGCCGGCAGCACCACCGCTACTGAGCGGACCGGTCACCGCGTGACGCGGGGCGGCGCCCCGGCCCGCGTCCAGGCTGGCCTCCGCCGTAGTCCTGCGGGTTCGCCACAGTCGCGGTTCTCACCGTGGTCGCCGTGGTCGGCGGGCGCCCGGCCATGCCACGGGGCGGCACGACCCGTGGCATGGGCACCCTGGCGTGGAGCACCCTGGCGTGGGCAGCAGAAAATCGGGCGGGGGCGACACATCATCCCCGCCCAGCCTGCCCGGCGCCGTGCCGGCGACCCCGGCCCACCGGATGAGCCCACCACTCATCGCCCGACGTACCTGGACCGGTCCCGCAGCCACTCCTCGGGACGGTTCACGTTGTCGGTCGGGGCGAACCCACCGCGTCGTCAGCGGTCGGGCCGTCTGGCGCCGTCCCGGGTAGGGCGGACACCAGACGGACCGTCACTGATTCAGCGAGCCTTCTTGGTGGCCCGCTTCCGCGGCGGGGTCAGCAGATCAGCGATCGTCGCGATCGCCGTCGGCACCAGGCGGTAGTAAGCCCACACGCCCCGCTTCTCCCGCTCCAGCAAGCCGGCTTCGGTGAGGATCCGGAGGTGGTGACTCACCGTCGGCTGCGAGAGGCCGAGCGGCGCGGTGAGGTCACACACGCACGCTTCGCCCTCCGGCGCCGACTGGATGAGGCTGAGCAGCCGCAGCCGGGCGGGGTCAGCAAGGGCCTTGAGGACCCCCGCAAGCCGCTCAGCATCGGCGCGCTCGATCGGCTCGCCGGCAAGCGGCGAGATCTGAGGCATAGTCATTTCGGCCAACGCAGTTCCCACGTATTCCATCCTTCCACCAGCAGCATCGACCCGCCTGCATATCAGCAGACCGAATCGGCAAACTTTTAGGCCACTAGGCCGAGGTCAGCCAACGTATAGGCTGCCCGGTATGGCAGTCCGGCGGCTCGCACGGCGTCGCCCGCACCTCGATCAACAATAACCGCCACGCCCACGACCACGGCCCCGGCCTCCCGCAACGCCTCCACTGCGGTCAGCACACTGCTGCCCGTCGTGGAGGTGTCCTCTACGGCCACTACCTGGCGACCACGCACGTCCGGACCTTCGATCCGGCGCTGCAGACCATGCGTCTTCCCAGTCTTGCGAACCACAAAAGCGTCCAACCGACGCTGCCGCGCCGAGGCGGCGTGCAGCATCGAGAGGGCGATCGGGTCCGCACCCAACGTCAGACCGCCGACCGCGTCGAAGTCCCAGTCGGCCGTGAGATCGAGCATGGTCCGGCCGACCAACGGTGCCGCCGCGTGATGCAGGGTCACGCGCCGCAAGTCGACGTACCAGTCCGCCTCACGCCCGGAGGACAGGACTACCCGTCCATGGACTACGGCGAGGTCAGTGATGAATTTACGCAGGTCGTCGTGGTCCCCCATGGCCGGTAAGGGTACTGCGCCGAGATGAAAGCCGAACGGCCGACCCGGCACGGCGGCCGTGGGTACGGCTTCCACGGTGGCCGAGCAGCCACAAAATCGGCTACTCTCCGCACTGAATCCTGCCTGCTTTCGGGTCACATCCGGTCGGAGCGACCACGTTCCGGTCGACCCACCGAGCCCGGCCGACGCCCCGGTCGACCCGCGCCGGATCAGCTCTCCTCGCGACCGATCCGCCCCCGGGTGTCCCGGGCCACCGCCCGCCACAGCCGGCCCGGCGCGTGCCGCAGTCCGAAGACCACCGCCCGGTAACGCCAGTCCGGCACACTCACCATCCGGTTCCGCCGCAGGTCACGAAGGGCGTGCCGGACCACGTCGTCGGCGCGCAGCCACATCCACTCCGGAGTCTTCGACATGTCGATCCCGGCCCGGTCGTGGAACTCGGTACGGGTGTAGCCGGGACAGAGCGCCATCACCCGTACGCCGTACGGGTGCACCGACTGGGCGATCGACTCACTGAAGTTCGTCACCCACGCCTTGCTCGCCGAGTACGTCGACCCGGGCATCACCGGGCCGAATCCGGCAACCGAAGAGACATTTATCACTGCCCCGTGTCCACGTTCGGCCATTCCCGGCAGGGCGGCGAGGGTCAACCGCAGTACCGCGTGCACGTTCACCCGGAGCAGGCGTACCTCGTCGTCGGCGGTCGACAACAGGAACGGCCGGTTGAGGCTGAACCCGGCGTTGTTGACCAGCAGGTCGACCGGCTCGGCCGGGTCGCGCAACCGCACCTCGACCGCATCACAACCCTCGTCAGTGGAGAGATCGGCGGCCAGCACCCGGACCGCGACACCGTGCCGGTCGGTCAGCTCGGCGGCGAGATCCGCGAGTCGCCGGCCGTCCCGGGCGACCAGGACAAGATCGTGACCGTCGGCGGCGAGTCGCCGGGCGAAGGCGGCACCGATGCCGGCGGTTGCCCCGGTGACCAGGGCGCGGGGTCGGCCGGCCTGAGCGGCCGCCTCCGGCGCGTCCGGGGCCGTGACGGTACGCGGGACCCGCCCACGTCGGGTGAAGGCTGACACCACTGAGGTCCCTCTCGACGGCTGCTCTGACGTACGACAGGAGCGCAGCCGCAGCGGCGGGCTCGGCGCGGACCGGTTCGTCCGGCACGACACCGGTTCCGCGCGTCCCGCCGTGGGCACCGCCGAGCCAAGGTAACCGACCGGCCCGGCCAGCGGAAGCCCGACAGCGAGCCGGCCGGGCCGGCGCAGGGGCCGGAAGACCCGAAACGGCCTCCGGGGAACGGGTCGTTCCCCGGAGGCCGTTGCACCGCCGGTCAGCTGACCGGCGGCTCGGACTGCCCCGGCTGCTGACCACCCGACTGCGGCTGCTGCTGACCCGGATACGGCTGGCCCGGCTGCGGCTGCTGCTGGCCCGGGTACGGCTGACCCGGATACGGCTGGCCCGGCTGCGGCTGCTGCTGGCCCGGGTACGGCTGACCCGGATACGGCTGGCCCGG
>NZ_JBDPLT010000015.1:0-168570 GCF_039871775.1 Plantactinospora sp. B5E13 | reverse complement strand
CACCCTCAAGACCTGGAAGGTCCTGGCCAAGCTGCGCTGCTGCCCGCGCCGCGCCACCGCGATCGTGCAGGCCATCCTCGTCCTGCACCACGTCGAAGCGAACCGCTACGCAGGATGAAAATCGCTCCTTGGAGTTCAGGTCCGGTCGAGGGCCAGGTCAACCGCATCAAGACGATCAAGCGACAGATGTATGGCCGGGCGAACCTCGACCTCCTCCGCAAGCGCGTCCTGACCAACACGTGAGCCGCCGCCAAGATCAATCACAGAATTTGTGCCAGAGCCAATTTTCGTCCGCCGTTGACAGTAGGCGTTCCGCCGCCGCGGATAGTCCGGCCACGTCCATTCCGGCGGTCTCCGCCAGTTGGCGCTGGGACATTGGCCCAGCCGGTTCACACCACCCAATCACCGTCACCGGTCGGCGCAGCCGGCCCTCGATCAGACCCCAAACTGCCGCACGGTGGCCGAGCGTTGCGATGACAAGTGGCGCGGTAGCACCGAAGTAGTGCCGAATCTCGGCAGCCGACAGCCCGGACGGCCAGATTGCCGGGTCTCCGAGGGTGGTCAAGTCCTGTACGCCGACGACCCGGACCCTGAGGCCCCGGCGTTGCCTGAGGGCGAGTGCCGCGGGGCGGGCGATCGTTGCGGGCAGGTCACCAGCGGCGAGAATAACAAGGTCCGGCTCGCCATCGTCGCTTGTGTGCGGCCAGACCGCCAGGCCACGGGCGCACTCCTGCTCGGCGGTTTCCAGCGGTTGCTCGTCGGTGGGGTGCTTGCCCGCGAGAATGACGTTCACCTGACCGACCGAGTTGAGCGCGCGGTCGAGCACCACTGCGAGCCGACTCGGATCTGCGGGGGTCAGCACCCGGACTGCCGGGTCTTGTGTCGCCAGCAGGGCCGTCGTCAACGACGGGTCGCCGTGGGTGTAGGTGTTGTGCCACCCGTACGAGGTGAGCAACAGGTTCAGGCTCGGCCTCTTCTCCGACGCCGCCGTGACCCGGTACTGCTTGAGCAGTTGGACGAGCCCGGTCAGCAGCAGTGGAGCGAAAGCTTCGTACGAGACGAGCAGGCCGCGGCGGCCTGTGGCAGTCCAGCCAGCGAGCCAGCTCAGCAGGACTTCCTCCGCGAGCACCTCGGTAGCCCAGGGCTCCTGGGCAAGGTCGCCCAGTCGGTTCGATGCCAGTTCGTCGGGACTGAACAGATGGAAGTCTCCGTCGCCGGCGTGCTTCCGGAGTACAGCGGTCACCGCGCTGGCGAAGCTGCCGTATCGGACAGGTGGCGGAGGCTCACCGGCTGAGGCGTGTCGCGCCGTACGGCGTGGTCGCACACGACCCTGCACGACCCGGACGGCCTCGGCCAGTGCGCCCGTCGCGGTCCCGTTGGCGGTGAAGAGCTCCGCCGGGCGGTACGAGGCAAGCCACTGCCGAAGCGTGGCCAGCTGATCCGGGTGTCGCCGGGGGTCCGTGAGAGGCGTCTTGTGGGTGAGTGGGGTGCCCAGGAGCGGGCGCGCCGCCAGTTCCGCCGGGCCGCTCCACCCCTTGGTGCACCGGAGGAATATCGCTGTCGGAAGCTGCTCCCGGATCGCGGTTACCGCTGCGACGAGCGCCGCGCGAAAGCTCTGGTGTTCCCCGAGACCCGCTGCGTCGAGGTGGACGACGCTCGACCGCCAACCCAGCCCGGTGGCGTATCCCCGCAGCGCGTCATCGTCCATCGCTCCGAGGAGCGACCGGCTCCCCATGCGGAAGCCGTTGACCTGGATGATGGGCAACACCCGGGTACGGTCGGCCAGCGCGCGGCCGGTCAGCCATGCTGCCGCCGTTGCCGGCGTCTCGCACTCGCCGTCGCCGAGCACCGGCACCAGAATCCGATCGGGGGCGTCGAGCGCCGCGCCCTGAGCGAAGGCGAGCGCGCCGCCGATTTGCCCGCCGAGGTACCAGCCGCCTGGTAACGACGGTGACACCTCGGCACCGAGTCCGTCGAGATCGGGAAATGCGGCGACGAGCCGGGAAAGACCCTCGGCGTCCGCGCCGAAGCGGGGCCGTACCCTGGCAAGATCGCCGGTGAGCCAGGCCATCGCGACCTGGGCGACGCCAGCGTGGCCAGCACCGATTATTGGCACGAGTTCGTCATCGATGCTCGCTCCTGCCAACATCACGTGGCTCAGGACGAACGCGACGCCCGGCACCGTTCCCCAGTGCCCCGACGGACGGTTCTTGACCTGTTCGGGGACCAGCGGTTCGGTCAGCAACGGGTTCGACTCCAGGTGGAGTTGCGCCACGCTTACATATGTGACAGCGCGCCAGAGAGCGTCGGCCAGCTGCGCGAAATCCGTCATCACGCCGCTCCCGGAGCCGAGGAGTCGGGTAGCGCCTCGCCGTCGAAGGTGAAGTACCACAGCGGCCGGTAGCACTCCCACGCCGCCGGTCGGAGACCTGTCGGCCCGATGACTGCCTCTATGGCACGCCGCGCCTCCAGATAAAACTCCAGGTCGGTCGCTCCCGGCGACCGCAAACCGGCCATGATCGAGTTATGTGCCTGGTACACCTGGAAGTTCGGAAAGTCCGTGATGTGCCGGCCGAGTTCGGTGATCCCAGCGACCAGGTCGGTCAGCGGATCGAGCCCGACGATATAGGTGTACGACGCATCCAAGCCGGCCTGGCGCGCGCGGACGAGCACGCCAGGCATCTCGGCCCTGGACACTTCGGCCTTGCTCGCCTTGAGCAGCAGATCCCGTCGGGTGAAGCACTCCGCCGTCAGCCGAAGCACGAATGGCGCCACGCCAGCGGCCAACTCCTGGAAGGCATCAAGGCTGCGGATGACCGACGTCAAGAACCCGATCCGAGCCGAGATTCCGTGTCGGGCAAGCGCAGCCCGCAGTCCGAGCAGATGGTGCACTGCGGATGATTCACGTTCGAAGCAGCCGGTCGAAACCGTCACCTCCCGTAGCTCCGTGAGGTCTCGACGGGGGTGCTGCTCGACCAGTGCAGCGAGTAGTTCGTCCAACCCTCGGTCCTCGGTCAGTCGGGGATCGGCGGCCGCCTCCAAGGTGTTGGGGCAGAACGCGCACCCGGTGCAGCGACTACGGGCGTTCGGGTTCAGGGTCGCGGCGCGCCCACCCCGGCGGAAGTAACCGCCCACCGCCTCGTCGGCGTCAATCCGCTCGACCTGGGCAACGAGCTTTCCCTGGAGCGTGAGGTGCCCGTCGTGCAGCTTGAACGGCGAAACGTCGGCGTTGAGCGGCACGATCACCTGCCACGACACCTGCGGTTGCCTCGTGAGCCGGACGGTGAGCCGAGCGCGACGCCGGTCCTGGTCGGACGAGATCCCGTACAGGTTGACGGCTATCAGGAGTGCGTCCTCGACGGGTACGGAGTGTCGTATCGCGCATCGTTCGAGCTGTCCAACAGTGATGGGTGCGCTATTGGCCAGTGTGGCGTTGGGGGTGACCGACACGATCGCTCCTTTGTCCGCACGTTGAGCCCGGAGGTCCCTGCGGCTGTCTTGGAGCAGCACAGGTCCATCAATTCACTCGGACCACGGCACCACGCACAACGCTTCGCATGCGGACAGCTACCTTGTCCGCATGCCATGAACGGCGCGGACTCGATTGCAGGCAGCTCCGCTCGGCGACGCCGACGACGGACTCTGCCTCGGCGAGGCCGCCCGCCGGCTTGCGGAACGCTCACCCGCGAGCGTCCACGCCTCCGTGCTGTCCCGCCTCGCGTACGCCTACGCCGCCGCCGTAAGCGCCCCCCGGCCGTCGCCGACCTGCTGCCCGAGCTGGAGAACGCGCTCGCGCGGCAGCGGGCCTGACACTACGGTCGATCGATGAGCCGCAGCGACGTCGACGTCTTGGTGATCGGCGCTGGTGTGTCTGGCCTGACCAGTGCCGTCTGCCTCGCCGAAGCCGGGCTCCGGGTCACGGTCTGGGCAGCCGAGCCACCCGAGCGAACCACGTCGTACGCCGCCGGGGCGATGTGGGGTCCGTACCACGTCGAACCCGTCGACCGGGTACGTCTCTGGAGTGCCCAGACCCTTGAGGTTCTGCGGAAACTCGCCACCGACGCGAGGACTGGGGTGCGCCTTGTCCCCGGTGTTGAGGCTTCCCGCAAGCCGGTTGATCCGCCGGAGTGGGGGAATCAGCTCGACGGATTCCGGATGTGTGAGGCCAGCGAACTACCGGACGGCTTCGGCATCGGGTGGCGGTACGCGGCGCCGATCGTCGCCATGCCGGTCTACCTCGGCTACCTGCGAGGGCGGCTGGAGGCAGTCGGCGGCAACGTCGAGATTCGCCGGATCGACTCGCTCGACCAGGCCCTTGGGGTTGCGCCTGTCGTTGTGAACTGCGCCGGCATGGGGGCGCGGGACCTCGTGCCCGACCCTGACCTGACACCGATCCGCGGACAGCTCGTCGTGGTCGAGAACCCCGGGATCAGCGAGTTCTTTTCCGAGGACACCGGCCTTTCGCCCGATCTGCTGCACTTCTATCCACAGGGCGAGACCGTCGTCCTCGGCGGTACCGCCCAGCCCGGCGAGTGGAGCCGGGAACCAGATCCGGACACCGCCGCCGCGATCGTCACCCGCTGCGCCGAGGTCGACCCACGCCTCCGAGGCGCCCAGGTCATCGAGCACCGAGTCGGTCTACGTCCGACAGGGCCCTACGTCCGGCTCGAGGAGCAGGAGTTCGATGGCGCACGGATGATCCATAACTATGGCCACGGCGGTGCGGGAGTATCCCTTTCCTTCGGGTGCGCGGCAGAGGTCCACCGAAGAATTCTCCAAGGTTAGCGGGTATCGATTGATCGCTTATGATTAAGCAGGATCGCGGCCAGCGGCTCTGCGGTGGCGGCAACAGATTAGTTCATTCGCCTGGGACGAGGACGTTGTCGGTGAAGCCGTAGTGGTCCCACCACAACGCCCGACGGTGCTTCCGGAGAACCCCGTCAAACCGGGTCAACAGCAGCACGTCGCCGTTGAGGATTAGCGCGGCGTCCTCTCGTCGACAGGTGAGTACGCGGGATACCACGGCCAGCATGTTGGAAATGCCCTTCTCGACAGGGCTCTCCTTGGCCATTCGGAATGTGACGTTGACGTAGCTGTCCGGCTCCCATGCCCAAGTCGTCGCGTCGTCGT
This sequence comes from Plantactinospora sp. B5E13, assembly GCF_039871775.1. Taxonomy (NCBI): domain Bacteria; kingdom Bacillati; phylum Actinomycetota; class Actinomycetes; order Micromonosporales; family Micromonosporaceae; genus Plantactinospora; species Plantactinospora sp. B5E13. Next base: position 163,440 of record NZ_JBDPLT010000015.1, on the reverse strand, counting down.
CCTCGGCCTCGTAGTACCCGTTCTGGCCGGGCCGCACGATGAGGGTGAACCCCTGCTGATCGTGCAGGTCGGCGGTGAGTAGCCCTGGCGTCTCGGTCGGCGTCGGCCGCTCGGCCGGGTCTGGCACTGCACACTCGACCAACTGATCGAGAGGGATCTTCCCGGCAAGCGTCAACCGGTATTCGATAGCCATCTGTCAGCCTTTCGCGTCGGGGTGCGCCACGATTTTCACGAGCTTACCGGTTGGCGTTAGCGCCACCAGTTCCTTGAGGTTGTCCACGGGCCAGTCGTCGAACTGCTTCCGCAAGGCATCGAGGTCGCCCCGCCAGTCACCGAGATTGAGTACGACACGCTCGGTCTGCCCGTCCTCGACCTTGTCCCGCACGCCGCTCCAGACACCTCGTACCGACTTCGTCTCTCCCGGCGCGTAGCAGTCGAAAACGTGTCCCTCGACCAGATAGTCTGGGTCCTTTCCCGGATTTCCGCGATCGCCGGTCTGTGCCCGTGCCTCGGCCACCTCGCGACGGCTCGGATTTTGGTGGACGTGGTAGCCACGGTCGGCCAGCACGTCCGCGCACTCATTCTCCCGTTCCAACGAACGGCGCCCACTGGCGTCCAAGCGTTCACCGATCCTGGTCCGTGAGCCCGTCGGTGATCCGCCGGGTCGGCCGGTGGGCTGCCTGTTCCAGGCGAGATCGGCGCTGTTCGCCGCCCTGGTCGGCCCGGCGGAGGCATCAGGTGAGACCGGCGTCGGGCTGGTCGGCGAGTTGCCGCCAGCCCGGCCTAGTTTCCCGAGTTGCCCGTCCGGCGCGCGTCGGTGACGGCCGAGGCGAGTGACTGCTTGACGGCGCTGCCTTGTTGAGCCACCAGCGACAGGATCTCCTTGATGGTTCCGAGCATGGAGAGCAGCGGCCCGGGATCACCACCCTGCAGCACCCGGACGACGAGTGTCCGGGCCTCCTCAACGTCGCCGATAGAGGAACCAACTCCGTCGTGCGCTGTACCCACCCTGTCCGCCGCGCGGTTCAGCGCCTCGACCACCTCGGCAGGTGAGGCTTCTCTGGGTACCGCCACGACAGAGGTGGAAGCCTGATCGATGGCCCCGTCGATGTTGCCCAAGCCAGCTTGGATGTTTCCGATCGCCACCCGTACCTGGGACATGCCGGCGGCGATCCCGTTGAATCCTGCGGCTGCGGCCCTCGTCGCCACCTGCTCTGCCTCTTGGGCGGTGGCGGAAGCGGTCGACCTGGCTCGGTCCACACCCGCGCGCATCGACCGCAGTTCGCCGCTGATGGCGTCGGTTCGCGACATGTTCGCAGAGTCCTCCGTCGAAGGGCAGGAGATCAGCAAGCCGGTCTGCTCCCGGCAACGTGGTCGGGGGGACGACCGCCGTAGAGCGAAGTCCGCTGTCAATCGTACGAATCCCCGCAGACCTCCAAGCCGTCTCCGCCGGTCTGTCGGGCGTCCGATGGTCACCACCACCACTGTCACCACTGCGGGTGCCGGCAACTGGCGTTGGCGCCGGCGGCGCTCAGGTCGGGTGGCCTGCACGCTGCCGACACCGCTCCGCTCCAAGATCCACGTCGCCTAAGGGTGCCGTTCCGGCCGCCATCGATGATCTTCGTGCGTGTGTGCGATGTGTGCTCCGGTGCGATGATCGACGCTGAGTGGCGATGCGCGATCGTGCTCGCCGCTGGTGGTCGGTCGGGCGAAAGCCTGATCGCGTGCGGTCGGTGTGCGGTCCGCTGGTGGCGGTGCCAGCGTTGACCGCCGCCGGGGCTCCCTGCGGTACGCTGACAGCCGCCGCTAGGTAGTGTGGATCACCAGGCCCTCGTAGCTCAGGGGATAGAGCATCGGTTTCCTAAACCGTGTGTCGCAGGTTCGAATCCTGCCGGGGGCACCCAGTTCGAGAGGTCGCGGTAGATGGTCTCTGTGCCTCTGGACGGCCGCGCGCACAGAGCCGGGCCTTCCATCGGTGCCGTAGATGGTTGCCGGCGGAGTGGAACGGGTGCCGCTACCCCGCCAGTGGCCAGGAACTCCGGACAGTTCCCGGCAGCCGGATACGAATTTCCAACCTGACGGCGGCCCCGATCAGGCCCGCGTTGGCCCGGCCGGCGGTGCTTCCGGATTACCAGACTTCGGCGACCATTGTCACGATTCCTGGGGCCGTACAGGGGCTGCGGATGTGGTCCGATCGCCACCGGCAGGGCTGAGGCGCCGCGGTGCTACTCGACCAGACCTGCCCGGAATGCGGCGATCGCCAGCTGTACGCGGTTCGTGGCGCCCAGTTTCTCGAACAAATGGGTCACGTGGCTTTTCACGGTTGCCTCGCTCATGTGCAGGATCCGGGCGATCTCTGCGTTCGCGTGGCCCAAACCGATTTCGACGAGTACCGCACGTTCCCGTTCGGTGAGGCGGTGGAGCCGCTGTTGCGCCTCGGCGCGGCGCCGGGACCGGTCTTCGAGGGTGAAACGGTGGATGACCCGACGGGTTACGCCGGGGGAGAGCATCGCGTCGCCGGCCGCGGCGAGGCGGACCGCGCGTAGCAGGTCCGCGGGTGGCGTGTCCTTGAGCAGGAATCCGGTCGCGCCCGCGTCGAGCGCCTGAAAGACGTCGTCGTCGGCGTCGAACGTGGTGAGCACGATGACAGCCGGTGGCCGTGGGCGGAGCCGGATCGCGGCGGTCGCCGCCAGGCCGTCGAGGTGTGGCATCCGGAGGTCCATCAGTACGACGTCCGGCCGGTGCCGGTCCACCGCGGCAATTGCTGCCCGGCCGTTCTCCGCCTCTCCGATGACGGTCAGGTCGTCGGCGGTCTCCAGGATCAGCCGCAGGCCGGCCCGCACCAGCGCCTCGTCGTCGGCCAGCAGAACCGAGATCATGACGTCCCCGCGTCTGCCGACCGTAGGCTGGTGGCCGCCGCCCCGGTATCGACCGCCGGCATGCCTCCGGGACTGGACTCGAGCCAGGGTACGACGGCGCGCAACTGCCAGCCCTCCTCGTTCGCGATCGGCCCGGCGTGCAGCGATCCGCCGACCAGCCGGATCCGCTCGGCCAGGCCGACCAGGCCGAGTCCCGAGCCGGGTAGCTCCAGTGGGGTGGCGCCGGGCTCGTTGTGCACGGTCACGGTCACGTTTCCATTGTCGGTGCGGCCGACCGTCACGGTGGTCAGCGCGTCGGGTGCGTGTTTGTGGGCATTGGTCAGCCCTTCCTGCACGACGCGGTACACGACCCGCGCGGTCGCGGCGGGCAGTGGTCCCGCTGATTCGTGCAGTTCGACCGGGTGGCCGGCATGCACGGACGCGTCGACGAGTGCGGTCAGATCGGCGAACCCGTGGTCCACCGGCTCGGCGCTCGCCGGGCTGTCCGGACCGGACGACCGATCTGCCGTGTTACGCAACACTCCCAGCACGTCGCGTAGTTCCGCCAGTGCCTTGCGGGCCGTCACCCGGATCAGCGCGGTGCCCTCCTGGAGGCGGCTGTCGGTGCCGGCGTGCAGTTCCAGCGCGCCGGCGTACAGAGCGATCAGCGACACCTTGTGCGCCAGCACGTCATGCATCTCTCGCGCGATCCGGGTGCGTTCGGCCGCCCGGGCCTGCTCTTCCCGCATCAGCCGTTCGGCCTCACCCCGGCGGGCCTGTTCCCGCAGCGCGTCGAAGAGCGCGTCGCGGGTCGCCAGGTAGATCCCGACCAGGACCACCAGGCCCACGCCCAACGGTGCGAAGACGAAGTCGTCCCACAGCAACCCGCTACGGTCCAGCCACGACCACCCGACGTACCCGGCACAGGCCGCGAGGCCGCACACCCACACCTGGCGACGCGGCGCGTACCGCGCCCCGGTGTACAGGCCGACAAGTATGGTGCCGGGGTTGCCGCCCAGCGCGAACCCGATCGAGCCCGCGACGGCGGCGACCACCGGAATGCGCCGGCGGGGCCACATCGCGGCGCTGGCGAGTACGCCGACGGCCGCGATGACCGGTCCCGGCAGGGGTGACCAGGGCGTCTTCACGGCGAAGCCGGTGAGCGCAAGGCAGACCACGACCACCGCGACGTCGACGACGCGGTTACTGGCAGGTCGGGTACCGGCGGTCAGGCGGCGCGACCAGATGGCTCGCTCCTGCATACCAGCAGCGTAGACATCCTGACCGCAGCGCTGATCCGACTTTTGTCGACCGTGTGCACCGGCCGGCTCCGACTTTGGGCGGGGACGGCCGCCGACCGCGCGGCGATGTGCCCGTCGGGTGGCCGCCGGCACGCTGATCGCCGGGGCAGTTCGGAGAGTCACCGTCTGGAGGAGCCATGACCGTTTCCGCCGCTCGACGCGTCGGACGTACGCTGCTGGTTTTCCTGGTCGGCTGCGCGGCCATACCGGGGGTCGTCACCGCTGGGGCGACGCAGGCCCGCGCGGCGCCGGGCGCCTGTGGCGGTGCCACCCCGGCGGCGCTGGGCGCGTTCTTCGACAGCCGCTTGCCGGAGCGGCTGCGGGAGAGCAAGGTGCCTGGCGCCGCGGTGTCGGTGGCGGCGGGTGGCACCACAGCCTTTGCCAGGGGGTACGGCGTCGCCGACCTCGAACGTGGCGTGCCGTTCGACGCGTCGCGTTCGCTGACCCGCATCGCCTCGATCTCGAAGCTGTTCACCTGGACCGCGGTGATGCAGCAGGTCGAGGCGGGCCGGCTCGACCTCGACGCCGACGTCAACCGGTACCTGACCGGGTTCAAGGTTCCCGCGACGTACCGGCAGCCGGTCACCCTGCGGCATCTGATGAGCCACACGGCGGGTTTCGAGGATGTGGGCGTCGGCATCGCGGCCCGCGACGTCGTCGACGTGGCACCCCTCGACCGCTACCTGGCAGCGCACATGCCCGCCCGGGTCCGGCTGCCCGGTGTGGTGTCCGCCTACTCGAACTACGGCGCCGCCCTCGCCGGTCACCTCGTCGCCCAGGTCAGCGGCGAACCCTACGACCGGTACGTCCAGCGGCACCTTTTCGACCCGCTCGGCATGACCCACAGCACGGCGGCGGAGCCGGTACCGCCGGGGCTCGCCGGAGATCTGGCCCGCAGCTACGACACGGAGAACGACCCTCCGCGAAGGTACCCGTTCATTTTCGATCGGATGCCGCCGGACGGGTCGGTGACCTCCACCGCCACCGACATGGCGAACTTCATGAACGCACACCTGCACGGTGGCCGCTTCGGTGAACGGCGGATCCTTTCCCCGGAGACGACCGGGCGGATGCACCAGCGGTCCTTTTCGGCCGATCCGCGTCTGGACGGCTACGCGCACGGCTTCAGGGAGCGCACCGTCAACGGGCATCGGGTCCTGATGCACGATGGTGGCTGGGAGGGGTTCCGTAGCATCCTCATGCTCGTGCCCGCGTGCGACCTGGGGCTGTTCGTGACGACCAACAGCCCGGGCGGCGGCGCGGAGGAGATGCAGGACCTGATTGACGAGTTCTTCGACACGTTCGCGCCCGCCGACGGCACCACGACCGGCGCCCGCGATGCGACCGGAGCGATGGTCAGCACGGCGCGGTCAGCCGCGCCGCTGGCCGGGTTCTACAAACCGACCCGGCACAACATGTCGTCGATCGAGAAGGTGACCACGCTGCTCGCCCCGGCCCGGCTCACCGTGGGCCGGTCCGGGGCCGTCCACTTCAGAGGACGAGAGTGGCTGCCGCAGGGTGACGGGCTGTACCGCGCGGAGGACGGTGAGCGGCTGGTGTTTCTTGCCGGTCCGGACGCGACGCGGTACGTGGCCACCGACACGTCGGCGGCGGAACTCATGCCGCCGGCCGAGACCCTTCCGGTGAATCTCGCGGCGCTGCTCGCCCTGCTGCTGCCGACCCTGGCTCTGCTCGCCCGGCCACTCGCCGCGCTGGTACGCCGGATCAGCAGACGTCCGGCAGGTGCCACCGGGAGCTGGCGTCTGGCGGACCGGCATCCGGCACGTGCCACCGGAAGTTGGCGTCTGGCGCGCGGGCTGGCCGCCGGTGCCGCCGTCCTGGCGGTGGTGTTCCTCGTCGGGCTGGCCGTGACCCTGTTCGGCGATACGGGCGATTTCCTCTACCACGTGCCCCTCAGCTTCACACTGTTGCTGGCGGTACCCGTGGTCGCGCTCGTGGTCGGCCTGGCCGCGACGGTGCTGACGGTCCGCGCCTGGCGCGGCGCGGGCGCCGGTCTCGTCGCCCGCATCCATCAGGTGACGCTGCTCGCCGGCCTGACGGCCGTCACCTGGTTCTGCTGGCAGTGGAACCTGCTCGGCTGGCAGTTCCCGTAACCGCATCCCGCTACGGCCGCGTCGTCCGGCTGAGGATCGCACTGAGGGCTGGTTCCGTCCGGCAGGCAGCGTCCCGGTTGACCGTCGCGTTCTACTTCCGAACCGCACGTGTGGATCGGAGAAGTATGAGCAGATGGAAATCGGCGGCGCGCCGGGGCACGGCCCTCGTGTTGTGCCTGGCCCTGACGGCGGTCGACGTGAGCGTGGGGCCGGGTGCCGCCGCGGCACCCGCCGGCTCCAACAGACCCCTCGCCGCCAGCAAGACCCCCGTCGCCAGGAAGGTTGACGACCGGGTTCTCACCCTGGTGACCGGCGATCGGGTACGGGTCCACGACGGCGGGACCTACACGGTGGAGCCCGGTCCCGGGCGCCAGGGCATGGTCTTTCACCAGCAGCGGTCCCGGCACCAGGATCTTGTCGTCCCTGCCGACGCGCTCGGGCTGGTCGGTTCGGGCCGGGTCGACAGTCGCCTGTTCGACGTACCGACCCTGCTCCGGATGCGGTACGACGACGCGGCAACCCGGGACCTGCCCCTGATTGTCGCCGGCGACGAGTCCCGGGATGCCGTCCGGTCGTCCGAGGTGGGCGGGTCGACGGTGCGGGAGCTGCCGAGTCTCGGCGCGCGGGCGGTCCGGGTGCCGAAGTCGACCAGCGGCCGGTTCTGGGCGTCGGTCACGGCGGGCGCGAACCTGCGGTCGGCGCAGCCCGGAACCGAGTTGCCGAGGATCTGGCTGGACGGCCGGCGTACCCCGAGTCTGGACCGGAGTGTGGCGCAGGTCGGGGCACCGTCGGTGTGGCAGACCGGGCAGACCGGTCGGGGTGTGCGGGTCGCCGTACTCGACACCGGCATCGACGCGGGTCACCCCGACTTCGCCGGGCGGATCGCCGAGGTCCGCAACTTCACCGACGACCCGGACGCCGACGACGTCGACGGGCACGGTACGCACGTGGCGTCGATCGTGGCCGGGTCCGGTGCGGCGTCGCAGGGCCGGTACCGGGGTGTCGCCCCGGAGGCGACCCTGTTGGTCGGCAAGGTGTGCGGGACGGCCGGCTGCCCGGACTCCGCGATCATCGGCGGGATGGAGTGGGCGGCCACGCACGGGGCCACGGTGGTCAACCTCAGCCTGGGTGGTACGGACGGTTACGACCTGGATCCGCTGGAGGAGGCGGTGAACCGGCTGACCGCCGCGCACGGCACCCTGTTCGTGGCGGCGGCCGGCAACGACGGCCTGCCGGGTACGGTCAGCTCGCCGGCGAGCGCGGACGCGGCCCTCGCCGTCGGTGCGGTGGACCGGGACGACCGGCTCGCGGACTTCTCCAGCCAGGGGCCCCGGACCGGTGGTGGGGCGATCAAGCCCGAGATCACCGCCCCGGGGGTGGGCATTGTCGCCGCCCGGGCGGCCCGTTCCGAGCCGTTGGAGCCGGTCGACGAGTCGTACACCACGATTTCCGGCACGTCGCAGGCGACTCCGCACGTCGCCGGTGCGGCGGCGCTGCTGGCCGGCCAGCATCCGGACTGGCGGGCGGCCGAGTTGAAGGCGACGCTTGTCGGCGCGGCGGTACCGAACCCGGACCTGGGCTTCTACGCCCAGGGTGCCGGTCGGCTCGACGTCGCGGCCGCCGCGACGCGTCCGCTGCGGGTGGTGCCGGCGGTGGTGGACCTCGGCCGGCCGGCGTGGCCGCACACCGACGACGCCCCGACGACCCGTGAGCTGACCTACCACAACAGCGGCGCGGAGCCCTTGACCCTGTCCCTGACGGTCCAGGCCGACGGTCCGGGCGGCGTCCCGGCTCCGGCCGGCATGTTCGAGGTCAGCCCGAGCCGGCTCACCGTTCCGGCGGGTGGCTCGGCCACCGCCACCCTCAGCGCGGACACCCGCCGATCGGCCCCGGACGGGGTGTACGTCGGCAGGGTCGTGGCCGCCGGCGCCGGGCAGACGCTGCGGACCCTGGTCACCGTCGAGCGGGAGCCGGAGAGCTACAACCTCACGCTGAGCCATCTGGACCGGGCCGGCGACGTCCCGGTCGACTTCATGTCCACTCTGGACGGGGTGGACGTGCCGACGTCGACGATGCTCTACGACGCGGACGGCACGGTCACCGTACGACTCCCCCGGGGCCGTTACCACCTGACCAGCACCATCCGTACCGGCGGCGACGGCAGTGTCAGTCTGTTGACCCGTCCGGAGCTGGCGCTGACCTCCGACGCCACGCTGACCCTGGACGCCCGGGCGGCCCGGCCGGCGGCGAGTGTGACGGTGCCGAGGGAGGGGGCGCGACCGATGGGTTCGGTTGTCGGGTTCTTCCGTGAACTGTCGGACGGGACCGAGCTTTCCGCCTCGGTGAGCTCCTTCGCCGGCTTCACCGGGTTGTACACCGCCCACCTGGGCGCGGCGCTGCCGGCGGCCGAGATGCGGGGCCGGGTGCTGAGCTGGTGGGGGGAGAACGGTCCCGCCGGCGACCTGGGGGACGGGGCACGCCTCTACCACCTGGCCTGGTATCCGCCGGGGCGGCTGCCGAGCGGCTTCGAACGTCAGGTCCGGGAGTCCGACCTGGCGGTGGTCCAGGCCCGGCATGTCACCGAGTATCCCGGCACCCGGCTGGACAAAGTCATCAGCTCGTCGGTGCCGGGGTACGTCGACGCCTGGGCGCTCGGCACCTCCGTCGCGGTGCCGGCGGAACGGACCGAGTACTACAGCACCGAAACCGGGGTGCGGTGGTCGGCGTCCGTCTACGGCAACGACGATCCTGGGCAGGAGTCCGAGCCGACGGCGTACCCGGCCGGACCGATGGTGCAGCGGTGGCAGCAGGCGCCGTTCGGGCCCGGTTTCCCCGCCCCCGCCGGGCACGAGGACCTGTGGATGTCCCGGACCGGGAACCAGTTCTGGCTGGTCCCGCCGATCTTCAGCGACCAGGCGCCCGGGCACGCCGGTTTTGCCGACCTGGCCGCGCAGCGCCTGGTCCTGTTCCGGGACGGCCGGGAGGTCCTGCCGAACGCCTACGGCGACTACGACCTGCCGGCGGCGGCGGCGAACTACCGCTTCACGGTCGAGGCGGAACGCCCGGCGGCAGCCCAGCTCTCCACCCGGGTCAGTGCCAGCTGGACGTTCCGGTCCGGGCGGCCGGCCGACGGTGAGGTCCAGCACCTGCCGGTGCAGGCGGTGCGGTTCGCCCCCGACCTCGACGGGCGGAACGCCGCTCCGGCCGGCCGGGAGTTCCGGATCCCGGTCCGGGTGCAGCGTCAGGCCGGCGCGGATCCGGCCGGATGTGCCAGCCTGACCGTCGACGTCTCCTACGACGACGGTCGGTCCTGGCGGCCGGTGCGGCTGGTCGGCACCGGCGCGGAGCGGGTCGCGATCCTCACCCACCCGACCGGTGCCGGCTTCGTCTCGTTGCGGGCCGCCGCGGCCGACACCGCCGGCAACACCGTGCAGCAGACGATCATCCGGGCGTACCGCCTGGCGAACTGACCGTCGGCTCCGCCGGTGGGCGACGTTCGCGTCGCCCACCGGCGGTCGTCGCCCGTCAGAGCCGCGCTCTACCAGCTGTTGAGGGGGTACGCCGTCAGTCGTGCACGGCCGGGTGCCGGCCACACCGGTGCGATCGGCCAGCCGTGGAGCCGACGGCGGGCTGACGTACCCGGATACTCAACTGGACGCCGAGTTCGCGGAAGCCCAGCGTCCGCGCGACGCGGCGTGAGGGTTCCGGTCGGGCCCGCCACTGGGGCAGCATCCCGCCGGCCAGGCTGTGTGTGACGGCCGCGCTGGCGACGACCCGGGCGTGGCCGCGTCCCCGCTCGGACGGTGCCGTCAGTACGCACACGTGGGCCACGTTCCCGGGCCAGCGCTGGTAACCGGCCGCGGCCACGAGGCGGGCCCCGGCACGGACGACAAACGCGGGCGACGTGATGCCCGCCAGCCCGGACTCCTCGGCCTCGTCCACGGGGACCGAGGCGAGGAAAGCGGCGAGATCCCCGTGGACGGCGGGCAGTTCCGCGGTCACCTCCCGGGTGTCCGGTCGGAAGCCGTGCTCGTCGCAGTAGGCGAGGGTCGCCGGGCCCAGGACCCCGGCGAGCGGCAGTACGGCACCCAGCCGCGCGGGATCGGTCAACGCCGGGACAGGCAGCTGGGCAAAGGCTTCCCGTACGGACACCGCCAGATCGCCTGTCGGCACGGTGCCGATCGCTCCGTCGCCCAACCCGACGATTCCAATCCAACCCGGGGGAGACAGCAGTGATGCTGCCGAAACCACCACGGCCGACCCCTGGGACGGAAACTTCACGGGGGCGCCGGCCAGTTCGACCCAGATTCGGCGCGCCCGGGTCAGCAGGGGATCAGCCGCCACGAAGGCATTGTTGCGGAGACGTACGGCAACCGGGGTAACCGGCGCTCAGACACAGTCCCAGAAGAACCGGCCCTCGCGGCGGTCGGGGCTGAGGAGGGCGTAGCCGGTGCCGCCGCCGAAGTTGAGCGCGTACGGGTCGTCGGGGCCCTGCCCCTCGCCGCCGTCCAACTGGAAGAAGAACCGCCAGTCGCCGGCAAGCTGCGGGAGGTGCGGCTGCCACAGGTGCATCCTGCCGCCCAGATAGCTGTACGGGGGGATCGGGTCGGTCGCCGACCCGTCGAGATCCGACAGGTCGTCGAGGAGATCCCCGTCTTCGGCCTGTCGGCGGTCGATCTCCGCGTCGAGCACCGCCTCGGCAGCCGGGTCCATCGGCGTGAGGTCCACGGCCAGTTGGACGGGGACCCGATCCTGCCAGGTCGCACCGCGCCGCCACAGTGACGGGCCGGTGGCCGCGTCGGTGACGGTGACGAAGTCCGGGACGACGCCACCGGGTTGGACCAGCAGGGCGTTCTCCCCGGCCTCGGGCTCGAACGTCTCGACCATCCCGTTGTCGTCGTCGGCCACGAACAGGTAGGCGATCCGTGATTCCGGCCCGGGTACGGGAAACTGCCCGACGAACCTCATCGGTGAGTTGAGCGCGCGCGACAGCGGCCAGGTGGGTGTCGCCAACCAGGCTGGCTGGCCGCCGAGCCGGGCCACCGGCGGATCAGCCGCTGTCGACACCGGTCGGAACCGCATCTGCAGGCGCGGCAGCAGCCAGGCATCGACCGGCCCGGCGCAGCCGGTTTGTACGCGCGGGCTGGCCGGTGCCGGCGAATCCGAGGTCATCACCCTGATCCTAGGGATCGGCCGCTCCGCACCGGAAGGTCTTCAGCAGGACGTGAGTCCGCAGTTGGACACCCGATGGACGCCTCCTGTCCCCCGGGCGAGCTACCCGCGAATGTCCTCTCTGTGGTGACGATTCCCGGCCGCCGGATCCATAACGTTCGACGTGGTCGCGGCACCCCGCCGCCGACCTGCTCGAAGGAGTCGTTCGATGCGTTTGGTGAAGCAGTTCCTGGCCGTCGCGGCGGTCGCCCTCGTCGGCGGTCAGGCCGCCGCCACGATGCGGGGAAACCCCTGGCTGACGCTGGCTGTCGGGGCCGTGACCGCCGTACTCGCGGTCCTCGTCTACCGGTGGGTGGTACGGCGTACCGAACGTCGCGCCGTCACCGAACTGGCCCGGGCCGGTGCCGCCGGACGGGTCGTCCGGGGGACGCTGATCGGGGTCGGGATGTTCGGGGCGGTCATCCTCAACATCGCCTTCCTCGGCGGCTACCGGGTCCACGGCCTGGGCTCGGTGACCGGCGCGGTGGCGATATTCGGCTTCATGGCCGCCGCCGCGACCACCGAGGAACTGCTCTTCCGTGGCGTCCTGTTCCGGATCGTCGAGGAACGTACCGGCACCTGGCTCGCCCTGCTGCTCAGCGGTGTGGTGTTCGGCCTGATGCACCTCTTCAACCCGGGCGCCACCCTGTGGGGTGCGACCGCCATCGCACTCTCCGCCGGCCTGATGCTCGCCGCCTGCTACGCCGCCACCCGCAACCTCTGGGTGCCGATCGGTCTGCACTTCGGCTGGAACTTCGCCGCCGGCGGCATCTTCAGCGCCGTGGTCTCCGGCAACCGCGAGTCGACGGGTCTGCTGGAGTCCTCCACCTCGGGGCCGGCCCTGCTCACCGGCGGTGACTTCGGACCGGAGGGCAGCCTGTACACGGTGGGCGCCGGCCTGGCGCTGACCCTGGTGTTCCTGTGGCTGGCGCACCGCCGGGGCCACCTCGTCCCGCGTCGCCGCCGCGTGGCCGGCGCCCCGGCGACCGGCGCCGAGTCAAACGCCGACGAGTCGACCGGCGTCCCGGCGACCGTCGCCGACGAGTCGGCCGGCGTCCCGCCGACCGGCGGCGGGTCGACCGCTACAGTCCTCCGGTGATCGACGTTCGGGGATTTCCGGACCTGTGGCGGCGCTGCGACGTCACGGTCCGGGATCTCCCGCTCGCACTGTTCCTTGTCGTCGTCTCGCTGGTGCCAGCCCTGCACAACCGGGGTACGCAGCTCGGCGACCTGCCGACCCGGCCGATGGACAGGCTGACCGTCGTGGTGCTCGCCCTGGAGTGTCTGCCGCTGGTCGTACGCCGTCGGTGGCCGGCGGTCTGTCTCGCACTGGTTTCGCTCGGCTTCGCCGTCGACCAGCTTCGTGCCTACCACACGGTCGCGGGCACCGCGCTCTTCTTCGCGCTGCTGAGCGCGGGCGCCCACCTGGACCACCACCGGCGTACGACAGTGGTCCTGCTCTCCGCCGCGTACCTGCCACTGGCCTTCACACTCCACCGGCAGGGGTCGACCGAGGGCCTGCTCGGGTTCGGGACCTTCTACCTGATGCTGGCCGTCGCCTGGGGCGTCGGGGCCTGGCTGCGGCTGACCCGGCAGGCCGAGGCGGAGCGCCGACAGCGGGTCGCGGAGACCACCCGGACCGCCGAACGTACCCGGATCGCCCGGGAGCTGCACGACGTCGTGACGCACCACGTGACGGCGATGGTGGTGCAGGCCGAGGCGGCACGGTACCTGACCGCCGCCCCCGACCGCCTCGACTCGACCCTGACCGCGATCACCGACACCGGCCGGCGGGCCATCACCGACCTGCGGCACCTGCTCGACCTGCTCAACCCCGACCACGGCACCGAGCCGCGTACGCCGGCTGTCGGCGAACTGGACGCGTTGGTGGAGCAGACCCGGCGGGCGGGGCAGCCGGTGGAGTTCACCGAGGAGGGCACGCCGGCGCAGGTCACCGGCAGTGCCGAGGTCACGGCGTACCGGGTGGTGCAGGAGGCGCTGACGAACGCCCTCAAGTATGCCCACGGCAGCCGTACCCGGGTGCACGTGCGACACGGCGAGAAGGAGACGACAGTGGAGGTCAGCACCGACGGCACCGGTACGCGCAGCGCGTCCCCCGGCGGCAGCGGGCGGGGGTTGGCCGGGCTCCGGGAACGGGTCGACGTGCTCGGCGGCGAGTTCAGCGCGGCCCGGGAGGTCGGCGGCGACTTTGTCGTGCGCGCCCGCATCCCCACCGGGAGCCGACCGTGAGCGAGCCGACCGGGACGGAGCCGATCCGGGTGCTGGTCTGTGACGACCAGGCGTTGATCCGTACCGGATTCACCACGATCATCGACGCGCAGCCGGACCTGGCGGTGGTGGGCGAGTGCGGCGACGGCCGCGCCGCGGTCGACCTCGCCGCCCGGCTGCGTCCGGATGTGGTGGTGATGGACGTCCGGATGCCGGTGCTCGACGGCATCGAGGCGACCCGCCGGCTGGCCGGTGTCGGGGTCGCCCAGCCGGTCAAGGTGCTCGTGGTGACGACGTTCAACCTCGACGAGTACGTCTACGAGGCGTTGCGGGCCGGGGCGAGCGGCTTTCTGCTCAAGGACGCCCCACCGGCGCAACTGTTGCACGGCATCCGCACCGTCGCGTCCGGTGCCGCGCTGTTGGCGCCCGAGGTGACCCGGCAGCTCGTCGGCCGGTACGCGGCGCGGATCCGGCCCGCCGACACCGGTCGGGACGACGTGGCGTTGACTCCCCGCGAACTGGAGGTGCTGCGCCTGATCGCCAATGGTCTGTCCAACGGCGAGATCGCCGCGACCCTGGTGATCAGCCACGAGACGGTGAAGACGTACGTGTCGCGGATCCTCACCAAGCTCGACCTGCGCGACCGGGTGCAGGCGGTGGTCTACGCCTACCGCCGGGGCCTGGTCACCTGAGCCGGAGCAACCCGGAAGCCAGCCAGGACGTACGTCAGGTGCCGACGCCAGACGTCGGGCGCGGCCTGTTCGCCGGCGTGGATGATGCCGCGCAATGCCCAGACCACGGCCGCGATGTCGTCGACGGTGACCTGCTCGTTGATGCCACCGCCGTGCTTGGCGCGGTCCAGCAGCTGTGCGGTCCGGGTTCTGAGGTCCGCGATGAGTTCGGCCGGTGCCAGGTCGCCCCACATGCCGTGCATGAAGCCGCGTCTGGCGGCCAGTTCGTAGCCGACCGTCTCCAGGTAACGGTCGAGGCATCGGTCCGGGGGTTCGGCGAGCGCCTCATCGGCCAGTTCCACCAGCCGGCCGAAGAAGGCGTCCAGCACCTGCCGTACCAGCGTCTGTTTGTTGCCGAAGCGCCGGTAGAGGGTGGCGGGGCCGATGCCTGCGGCGCGGGCGACGTCTTCCAGGCTGGCGTCGACGCCACGTTGCGAGAAGACCCGCTCGGCTGCTTCCAGCAACCGGGCGCGGTTGGCCTCGGCGTCCCTACGCAATCCGGTCACCGGCGAAGCTGCCTGGTCAGGGGGGCGACGTCGGTCAGACTGTCGAGTGCTGCCACGGCCGCCATGACGGCCTGGGCGTTCTCCGTGCCGAGGACGGCGGTCACGTTGGTGTGGAACTTCTCCTCGATGTCCGCCCTGGTGGCCGGACGTGTGGGGTGCCCCCGGAAACCGGCCTGGTAGTGGCCGAGACGTGTGCCGTCGTGGAGTTCGACGTCGACCCGGGCGCTGAAGATCGGATCTCCGGCCGGGATGGGCATCGCGTACGGCTCGACCAGGTCACCGACCGCGAGGATCCGGGGATCGTTCCACCGGGCCGGGTCGAAGTAGTCGGCGGGTGCGTTGCCGCCGGTGACGAACTGCAGCCCGACCCCGAAGGCGAGACTGAACTGCGCGGAGATCGCGTCGGTCGGACGGGTGATGGCGGCACCGTGGCCGACCGCGAAGTCGACGAGCCCGATCCGGATCCGACGGATCTGTGTGGTGTCGACGGCGTGGGTTTCCCGCAGGTGCCGGACGGCGTCGAGCGGGGCGTGCACCGTGCCCACCATCGGGTAGAAGCGGAAGATCGTGTCGAGGATCTGCCAGTGGTCCCAGGCGGCCTCCGGCACCGGGCCCTCGGCCTGGGCGAAGAGCCGGAACACGCCGCGATGTCCCTCGAAGATGGTGGCCGGCCCGGTCAGCCCGAGCCGGGCCAGCTGCGCCGCCTCGACACCGGCTCGGGCCGCCGACCCGGCGTGCAGCCGTTTCACCTCGCCGCCGCTGCGGTCGTACTCCATGGTTCCGGAGGCGTCACTGCCGGCGATGCCAAACGCCTCGGTGAGCTCGGCCGGGGACAGGCCGAGGATCCGGCCGGCGGCCGCGGCGGCGCCGAATACGCCCAGCACCTTGGACCCGTGCCAGCCGGCGGCGACCATGCCGCCGGTGGTCACCGCGCCGAGCACGCCCATCACCTGGACACCCGCGGCGACAGCGGTGATCACTTCGCGGCCGTCCACGCCCTCGCGTTCGGCGAGTGCGAGGGCGGCGGTCACCACCGTGGAGCTGGTGTGCCAGGCGGCCGCGTGGGCGTCGTCGTACTCACAGCTGTGGCCGAGCGCGCCGTTGACGTAGGCGGCCTGCGCGGCGTCCGTCAGGCCGCCGCCGGTCACCGTGCTCTGCCCTGGCCCGGGGACGGCGGCGGCCGCGCGCCGGATCGGCTGCATGTTGGGCAGCGTCGTGCCCAACACCTGGACGCCGATCTGGTCGAGGATCAGCAGCTTGGTGTGTTCGACCACCTCGGCGGGCAGGTCGTCGAACCGCAGCCCGGTCACCCGGTGGGCGAGCCGAGCCGCGACGGTTGTGTCATGGCGCATAACTGGGAGTATGCCCTCTCAAATGAGAGTTATTACTATCATTTGAATCACAGACGCAGTTGTTCGCGTGCGAAGTTTTCCTTTATGTCCCTTTCCGTAGTTGTCCGTTGCTGGCTGGGCGTGACCGACTGCACACAACGGGCAGGTCACCGCAGATGCGGCCACACTGGGTGGCTGACGTCCGGGCAACCGGCCGGCACGGTGGCTCCGGCCCGGTCGTACGCCCTTACGCAACCCTTAGGCCCGGGCTGGCACGGTGGCGGGACACAGGGACGGGACGGTGAAGGGGGAGGCAGTGCGGGTGCTGGTCGCCGACGACGAGCGGCTCCTGGCGGACATGGTCGCCCAGGGGCTGCGTCGGCTCGCGATGGCGGTCGACGTCTGCTACGACGGCGACGCCGCGTGGGAGCGGGTCACCGTCAACCGGTACGACGTCGCCGTTCTCGACCGGGACATGCCGGGTCGGACCGGTGACGACGTCTGCCGGGCGATCGCCGGCTCCGACGCCGGGACCCGGGTGCTGATGTTGACCGCGGCGGCCGGGATCCGGGATCGGGTCGAGGGGCTCGGCCTCGGTGCCGACGACTACCTGACCAAGCCGTTCGCCTTCGCCGAACTGGTCGCCCGGGTGCAGGCGCTGGGCCGCCGGTCGGCGCCGGCGGTACCGCCGGTGCTGGAACAGCACGGCATCCGGCTGGACGAGGCCCGGCACGAGGTGACCCGGGACGGCCGGCCGGTGCAGCTCAGCCCGAAGGAGTTCGCCGTACTGCACGTGCTGATGCGGGCCGGCGGCCGGGTGGTCAGCGCGGAGGACCTGCTGGAGCAGGCCTGGGACGAGTTCGCCGACCCGTTCACCAACGTGGTCCGGGTGACCGTGATGACGCTGCGCAAGAAGCTCGGTCCGCCACAGGTGATCCAGACCGTGCCCCGGGCCGGCTACCGGATGGGGGTCTGACGGGTGCGCTGGCTCTCGGCCCCACGGTGGCGGATCGTGCTGCTCTGCACGGCGGCGCTGTTCGTCGGTTACCACCTGCCCCTGTTGATCAAGTGGGCGTTCGGTTGGCTGTGGCCGCTGCGCGGGATCTGCGACGTGGAGGTCACCGGGGTACAGCCGGTCTGCCGCCAGCTGGCGGACAACTTCTACGTCGTGGGGACCGGGCTCATGGTCGGGGTGGTCCTGCTCGTGCTGCTGGTCGCCGCGTTCGCGGCCCGGTGGGCGCTGCGCCCGGTCCGGGTACTCACCGAGTCGATCTCGCACGTCGGCCCGCAGAACCTCGGCTACCGGGTGCGGGCGACCGGCCGGGACGAGCTGGGGCAGCTCTCCGGCGCCATCGACCAGATGATGGAGCGGATCGCCGCCGGGTACGAGGGACAGCGCCGGTTCGCCGCGAACGCCTCGCACGAACTGCGTACCCCGTTGGCGGTGCAGCGTACGTTGATCGAGGTCGGCATGGCACAGCCACTGACCAACGACCAGGTGGAGCTGCTCACCGCCCAGCTGCTCCAGACCAACGAGCGCAACGAGCGGCTGATCGAGGGGCTGCTCGCACTGAGCGAGAGTGACCAGGGCCTGCGGGCCCGCAATCCGGAACGGCTCGACGAGATCGCCGCCGAGGTGATCGCCGCGTACCAGGAACGGGCCCGGGTTGCCGAGGTGACCCTCACCGGCCAGCTGGTGCCCCGGGTGGTCGTCGGGGAGCGGGTGCTGCTGGAGCGGCTGGTGACGAACCTGGTGGAGAACGCCATCAAGTACAACCGGCCGGGCGGGACGGTCCACGTCACGGTCGCCGCGGCGCCGGCGCTGACCGTGGTCAACACCGGTCCGCCGGTGCCGGCCGAGGCGGTGGCCGGACTCTTCGAGCCGTTCCGCCGGCTCAGCGGGGACCGGCTCGCCCACGGTGGCGGTGCCGGGCTCGGGCTCACCATCGCCCGGTCGATCACCCAGGCACACGACGGGGTCATCTCGGCGGTCCCCGCCGGCCCGGAGGGGCTGCGGGTGGAGGTCCGGCTACCGAATCCGACCTGACGGCCGACCCGACGTCGTAGCCGGTACGGACGACGACCGACCGACCGGCCCGATCCCGCACCCGAACTGACTGATCTGGCACACCGCGCGCTCTTCTGGGGAGAATTGTGACTTTGATCCACACTCGTCCTGCGGCCGTTCCGCACGGCGCCGACCGTGGCGGCACCGACGCCACGGCGGCACCGGCGGCCGGGCAGCGCGCCGAGTGGGCGGACGTGGCCAAGGGCGTCTGCATCATCCTGGTGGTGCTCTGGCACGTCGTGGTCAAGCACTACCTGCAGGTCGACTGGCATCTCGGCGTACCGCTGCCGGGGGTCTGGGGCACCTTCGGGGAGCAGCTCCTGCCGTTGCGGATGCCGCTCTTCTTCACCATCTCCGGCGTCTTCGCGGCGAACGCCCTGACCCGGCCGTGGCGGGTCGCCGCCCGCTCCCGGATCGCCGGCTTCCTCTACCTGTACGCGATCTGGCTGCTGATCCACACCACGGTCTTCGCCGCCGCGCCGGGCCTGCCGACCGAGCGGGCGACCTCCCCGCTCGGGCTGCTGGAGCAGTTGACCATCACCCCGTCCAACCTGTGGTACCTGTACGCCCTCGCGCTCTACTTCGCGTTCGCGAAGGCCGTACGCCGGATTCCGTGGCCGGCGGTGCTGGCCGCCGCCGCGCTCCTCTCGATGGTCACCGCCGCCGGACTGCTGGACACCCCAGGCAACCGGGGCGGCTTCTACCAGAACCTGGTCTTCTTCCTCGGCGGCCTCTACCTCAAGCCGTACGTCCAGCGGTGGGCGGCCACCGCGACGGACCGCCGGCTGCGGTGGACCTTCGCCGGGTACGCCGGTGCGGCTGCCGGGATGGCGGTGGCGGGTGCGCAGCGGTGGTTCGGGGTCTGGCTCGTGGTGTCGGTCCTGGCGGTGGCCTTCGGGATCACCGCCGCCGTCCGGGTGACCCGGTGGCCGAGGATCTCCGGGCCGCTGAGCGCGCTCGGCCGGCAGACCCTGCCGATCTATCTCATCCACATGCCGCTGCTGGCCGTGGTGCACCACCTTCTCGTCGGGCCACTTTCCGAGCTCAGCCCGGCAGGTCAGGTCGTGGTGGCGATCGAGTATCCGATCGTGCTGACCGTGGTGCTGCTGGCGGCCTGTCTGGCCGTACACCGAGGGCTGACCGCGGCCCGCGCGGGCTGGCTCTTCGCGCTGCCGCGCCGCCGGAAGGCGACGGCGGAGCGCCGGGCCGGGGCCGGGGCCGGAACCGGGCAGCAGATTGACGACAACAACAGGAACAGGAACGGGGGAGAACGGATGACACCGGAGACCGGTGCGGCGTACACCGCGCCCACCGCCGCCGACGTCGAGGCGGCGACCCGCCGGCTGTCCGGGCAGGTGGTCCGGACCCCGGTGCTGCACTCGCCGGAACTCGACCGGCTGGTCGGGGCCCGGGTGCTGGTGAAGGCGGAGAACCTGCAGGAAGGCGGCTCGTACAAGCTCCGGGGCGCGCTGCTGGCGGTCGGCCGGATCGCGGCGGCCGGCGGACACACCGGGGTGATCGCGCAGAGCACCGGGAACCACGCGGTGGCGGTGGCGATCGCCGCCCGGCGGCACGGGCTCGCCGCCACCGTGGTGCTGCCGGTGGACGCGGCCCCCGGCAAGATCTCCCGGGCCGAGCAGGCCGGCGCCCGGGTGGTCCTGGTCGGCACCACCGTCGACCAGCGGATCGCGGTGGCCCGCCGGATCAGCGACGCGACCGGACACCCGGTGATCGACGCGTACGACCACCCGGACGTCATCGCCGGTCAGGGCAGTGCGAGCCGGGAACTGATCGAGGAGGCCGAACGCCTCGGCACCCCGCTGGACGCGCTGGTCCTGCCGGTCGGCGGGGGTGGCGGCGCGGCCGGCGCCTGCCTGGCCGCCGCCGGTCACCCGATCGAGGTGTACGGCGTCGAGCCGGTCGGCAACGACTCGCTGGCGCAGAGCCTGGCGGCCGGTCGACGGGTGCCTGTCACCCCGGAACCGACCATCGCCGACGGCCTGCGTCCGTCCTGTGTCGGCGAACTGCCCTTCGACATCCTGCGGACCGGGCTCACCGAGGTGGTACGGGTCGACGACGAGGCGATCGGCGAGGCGTTCCGGCTTGTCCTGCGGCACCTGAAGGTGCTGGCCGAGCCGTCCGGGGCGGCCTCGCTCGCCGGTGCGCTGCGGATCGGCGCCAGCGGCGCGCACCGGACCATCGGCATCGTGCTGACCGGCGGCAACGCCGAGCCGGACGTGGTCGCCCGGTTGACCGCCGAGGGGCTGCGCGAGGTCGAGTACGCGGGCGGGAGGGCGGCATGATCCTGCTCTCCGATCCCCGGATCGCGGCCATACCGTCCACCGACGACGGGGACCCGCTGGTCGACCTGCGGACCGTGGCCGGGCTGCGGCTGGACAGCCGGGCGGCCGACCCGGCCGGCGCGTACGCCCGGGTGCGGCGGGCGGTCGCGGACCGGCTGCTGGCCGCCCAGGCGACCCTGCCGGACGGGTTGCGGCTGCTGGTGGTCGAGGGCTACCGGCCGTACGCCGCCCAGCTCGGCATCTTCACCGGCTACCGGGACGAGTTGCGGCGGCTGCACCCGTCCTGGTCGGATGAGCGGCTGCACCGGGAGACCAGCAAGTTCGTCTCGCCGGTCGAGGTGGCGCCGCACAGCACCGGCGGTGCCGTGGATCTGACACTGTGCACCTCGGACGGTGTCGAGCTGGACATGGGTACCGAGATCGACGCGACGCCGGAGGCGAGTGGCAACGCCTGCTTCACCGCCGCCGACACGATCCCGGACCGGGCCCGGCGGAACCGGCAGATCATGGTGGACGTGCTGACCGGGGCCGGTTTGGTGAACTATCCGACCGAGTGGTGGCACTGGTCGTACGGCGACCGCTACTGGGCGTTGGTGACCGGTGCCCCGTCCACCCGGTACGGCCCGCTGCGCGAGGTCACCCCGGCGGCCGGCTGAGTGACGGTTGCCGGGGCAGCGGGCGACGTGCGTGGTTCGGCATGATGGCCGGATGGGCGAATACTCGACGGCAACCGAGGACCTGGGGCTGCGGCGGCGATGGGACCGGATCGCCGGGGGACTGCTCGGGGTGCACGCCGGTGACTCGCTCGGCGCGACCGCCGAGTTCTTGTCCTGGGCCGAGATCCGGGAGCGGTATCCGGACGGCATCCGGGAGATCGTCGGCGGCGGCAAGCTGAACTGGCCGGCCGGGCATGCCACCGACGACACGGACCTGATGCGGGCGGTGGTGCTGGCGTACCTCGACCCGGGCGACGACGTGGTGCGGGCGGCGGCCGACCAGATGGTGAAGTGGTGGGTGGGCGAGTGGCCGGGCCGGGAGCCGGGCAGCCGTCCGCGCGACTTCGGCGGGGCCACCTTCACCGGGCTGCGCCGCTACCAGCAGCTGGAGGATCCGCGGCGGGCCGGCGCCGGGGAGGGGCAGGCCGGCAACGGTTCGCTGATGCGGTGCCTGCCGACCGCGCTGGTGGTGCCCGACCAGGAGCGGCGGATCCGGGAGTCGATGGAGATCTCCGCGATCACCCACGACGACTCGCGGTGCACCATCTCGTGTGCGGCGTACAACGAGATCGCCGCCGCGCTGCTCGGCGACGCCACCCCGGAGGAGGCCGTCGCGGTGGGGCACGAGGTCGCCGTCCGGCTCGGCGGCAACGACGTGGCGGACGCGATCGCGTACGGGCGGCAGTTGAAGCCCGACAAGGCGGTGCTCACCGGGGAGACGTACCTGGCCAACGCGGGCCGGGGTTACGTCCTCGACTCGCTCAGTCTGGGGGTGGCGGCCGTGCTCGATTTCCGGCCACTGCCGGACGTGGTGATCGACATCGCGCACCTCGGCGGCGACACCGACACCAACGCCGCGATCGCCGGCGGGCTGCTCGGCATCCGGGAAGGCGTCTCCGCGATTCCGGAGCGGTGGCGTTCGAAGCTCCAGTTCGCCGACGAGTTCCTGGCGGCGGCGGACACCTTCAGCGGCCGATAGTACCAGCCGACCCGTCCGGCGCCCGGGCCACCCCGCACGGCGGCCCGGGCGCGACGCCAGGGTCAGCGGGCGACGGCGGCCCGGATGCCGAGGGCGACGAGGACCGCGCCGGTGACCCGGCGGCTGGCCCGTACGAAGCCGCGCGAGCGGACCACGCGGCCGGCCCGGACGAGCAGTACGGTCCAGCCGAGCAGCCAGGCGGTGATGAGCAGCACCTGGGCGGTGGCGAGGACGAGGATCTGGGTCACCACCGGTCCCCGGGGGTCGACGAACTGCGGCACCAGGGTGAGGAAGATCGACGCCGCCTTCGGGTTCAGCACGTTGCCGAGCAGCGCCTGCCCGTACGCCGAGCGCCCGGCCCGGCTCGACGGCCGGCGGGTCCGGGCATGCCGGTGCCGCGTACCGGCGGCGCCGCTGTCGTCCCGGGCGGTACGCCAGGTCCAGAGCCCGAGGATGACCAGGTAAGCCGCGCCGGCGAGCCGGACGGCGGTGAACGCCTCACTGGAGTGCATCACCAGGGCGGAGAGTCCGGCGGCGGCGAGTCCGGCGTGGACGTACAGGCCGGTGGCGGTGCCGAGGATGACCGGCAGCCCGCCGGCCGGTCCGTTTGGCAGCACCTGGTTGGTGAGCAGGGTGAGACTGGCGCCGGGGGTGGCGATCAGCGGCAGGATCGCCACCAGGAACCCGGCGATGGCGTGGGCCGGCGGCATCAGGCCACGACGCGGAAGTGGGTGGTGAGCTGGCCCTCGTCGTCGAGAACGTGGTACGCGAGTGCGGGCGGGGCGTCCCGGTCGGCGGCGCTGTCGCCCTCCCAGGGCATCCGGAGGGTCCAGGTGATCGCCGGGCCGACCACCAGGGGACGCCCGGCGAACCAGGTGCTGGCCGCGGTGTGCGCGTGCCCGGTGAGGACCGCGACCACGTTCGGCCGGTCGGCGAGCAGGGCGGCGAACTCGTCGTGGTTGCGCAGCCGGTGCTGGTCGGGCAGCGGGTGGTGCAGGGTCACCGGCGGCTGGTGGAAGGCGATCAGCGTCGGCATCTGCCGGACCTCGTCGAGCGTACGGCCGAGCCAGCTGACCGTCTCGGGGTCGAGCAGGCCCTCGTCCTGGCCGGGGATGGTGGCGTCGCACATCAGGATCGCGGTGTCGCCGACGGTGTGCAGTCGGTTGATCGGCCCGGTGCCGGTGGTGTTGCTGTCGGCGTGGTCGCCCCCGCCGTCGTTTCCGCCGCTCTCGCCGAGCAGCACCTTCCGGTAGGCGGCCCGCTCGTCGTGGTTGCCCGGGCAGGTCAGCACCGGGAACGGGAGGTCGAGCAGCGCGGCGGCCTCCTCGTACTCGGCCGGGGCGCCGTGGTCGGCGATGTCGCCGGTGACCAGGAGCGCGTCGACCGGGCGGGGCAGGGCACGCAGGTGGTCCACCACCCGACGGGCCCGGGTGGAGGCGCGTTCCGTGCCGTCGAGGTGCAGGTCGCTGATCTGGGCCAGGAGCAGCATGTATTCCCCGTTCTAACGCTAAAATGAATGGCAAGCGTTAGGACGCTAACGTAAGCTCTGGCCTGTGCACAAGGACCTGGGACTGGCGCTGGCGAGCACGATCCGGCACGACGGCCACGGCGGGGTCGCCGACGACCTGGCCGAGATCGACGGGCTGACCAGCTGGGTCCACGACCACGCCGACCTGCTCGACCGGGCCACGCCGACAGCCGGCGCGTCGCTCCACGGCAGGTGGGCGGCCGGCTTCACCGCCGACGAGGCGGCCTGGTCGGAGGTGGTCGCGTTGCGCCAGGCGGTCCGGGCCCTCTTTGCGTACGCGGTCCGCCCCGGCCCGCCGAGTCCGGCCGACGCACACCGGCTGCTCCCGCTCGACCAGGCCCTTGACCGACTCAACGCGGCGGCGGCCCGGGCCCCGGTCACCCCCCGGCTCGACTGGCCGAGCGGCGGCGAGCCTCTGGTCGACAACCCCTCCACCGTGACCGACGCGGCCGCCCGGCTGGTCGCCGCCGTCGCCCGGGACACCATGAACCTGCTGTCCGGTCCGCGCCGCCCGGACCTGCGGGCCTGTACCGCACCCCGATGCGTGCGCTACTTCCTCAAGGAGCACGGACGCCAGGAGTTCTGCAAGACGTCCTGCGCCAACCGGGCCCGGGCGGCCCGACACTACGAGCGGCACCGGGCCAACCCGGCGGAGCCGGTCGGCTGACGGGCCGAGCCGTGGGTCAGCGTGCCGGAGTGAGCACCTCGTCGGGCAGGGCCAGTTGCTCCCGGAACGCGCGCTGGCCCGCCGCCGTGACCGCGACCGCCCGTCCGGTGCCGATCCGGCCGATCCAGCCCGCCTCGAAGGCGTGCCGGCAGAGGGCGGCGCCCACCGCGCCACCGAGATGCGGACGACGCTCGGTCCAGTCGAGGCAGGACCGGACCAGGACCCGCCGGGCGCGTTCCGCCTCGATCCCGAGCCCGGCCAGCCAGCTCGTACCCCGGTCGGTCAGGCTCAACCCGCGTTCCCACGCCAGGTAGCCGTACCCGGTCATCGCGTCGGTGATCGCCACCCCGAGCGTTCCGGCGAGGTGGTCGTAGCAGGTTCGGGCGTGCGCGAGCGCCCGGCGCCGGCTGGCAGCGGCCAGCGACCGGACCGGCGCCGCCCCGACCGGTACGGCGGCGGTCAGCGTCTCGATCAGTTCCGCGGTGTCCGGGCCGGCCAGCCGGACGTACCGGTGGCGTCCCTGGCGTTCCTCGACCAGCAGTCCGCCGTCGACGAGCTGGTGCAGGTGACCGGTTGCGGTCGGCGGCGCGACCCCGGCGTGCCGGGCCAGCTCGGTGGCGGTCCAGGCCCGACCGTCCAGCAGCGCCAGGCAGAACGCTGCCCGGGTGCGGTCGGCGAGCAGGCCGGCCAGTGCGGCCAGCCCGGTCGCGCCCTCGGGAACCTGACGGTCGAAGCTGCTCATCGTGGCCATGGTGCCCGCCGGACACTTCGGCCGGCAACAAAACGTCCGGTGGCTACGGTCCCCGGCATGACCCTGGTGACCTGCGAGGATCCGGTACCCGAGCCGTCGGGAACCCACCTGACCATCCGACCCCGGATCTGGTACTTCGGCACCCCCGTGGTGCTGGTGAGCACCGAGAACGCCGACGGCACCGCCAACCTCGCCCCGATCTCCTCGGCCTGGGCACTCGGGTCCGGGGCGCCGACGAGTTTTGTGAGCTGGTCGGGGGTCTGCTCGTCGTGGTCGGCGACGCGGTGAGGGTGACCGCGCCGAGCACTCCGACGACCGCCGCCGCGACCGTGGCCACCACCCGGGCCCGTCGGGACCGCCACCAGGCGCTCCGGGATGCCTGACCGGTGCCCTGCTTCGCAGTTCCCGGTCCGGTGGTGGCCGGGTCGCCGGCTGACGCTCCGGTGCCGGCCGGTGGGGTGGCGACCGCTCCGGTGCCGGCCGGTGGGGTGGCGACCGCGGCGGTTGTCGGGATGGTACGTCCCGGAGTCGATGCCGAGTCGCATGCCCACTCCACTCGCGACCGTCACGGTACGGGAGCCGTACCTGCCGCTGTGGTGGTTGATCGTCCGCCTTCTGTCATCGGTTCTGCGGCGGTCGCAGGTCGCCGTGCCGGCCGGCGAGGACCAGCCGCTCGTACGCCCACCGCCACTCGGCGCACCGGCTCTCGCCGCAGCGTACGCAGACTCCGGTCTCCGGGTCGTTGGCGTGCGTCACGAGGGTTTCCCGGAAGTGTGCCGCCATCTCGTCGGTGACCTCGACCGCCGCGCTGACGCCGCGTCGCGGGGTGTCGGTCATCGCCGGCCGCCCCGCCACCGGTTGTCGACCGCCCGGGCGTTACGGGTCTGCCAGTTACGCAGCGCGTTCTTCACCCGGTCGGCGTCGTCGCGGGCGACCCGGATGTCCCGGCGCAGCAACTCGACCTCGTCGGCCATCCTGGCCAGGAAGGCGTACACCTCGTCCGGGTCGAGTCCGCGTCGCCAGGATCGGCGGCTGAACCGGACCGACCGGATCCGGTTCGGGTCGAGCCTCGGATACAGCGCCCCCACCACCGCACACCTCCTGTTGCTGTCACTGGATCGGCGCCGGGGTGGGCGGGGGCGTCCTCCCGCCACGCCGGCATGGCGGGAGACCGGTGACCACGGCACCCACCCCGGGCCGTGCTCACCAGCCTCGCGGTTTCGCGCGGGCCCAGACAGCGCCGCCGTGACGGACCGTGGTGGTGATGCTGTTGCATTGATCTTCATGAACTGCTAACTGTGTAGAGCCGATTCATCACCACCAGCGACGAGGGGGCGCCGGGTGGCCTTGAAACGAATCCGGTTCGTCCAGCGGCGGAAGGCGCTCGGCTACACCCAGGAGTCTCTGGCCGAGACTCTCGGGGTGGACCGGACCACGATCGTCCGCTGGGAGCGCGGGGACAGTCAGCCGTTGCCGTGGGTACGCAAAACGCTGGCCGCCGCCCTCGACGTCTCGCTGGCCGAACTGGACGAACTGATCTGCGAAATCGTCCCGGCCACCCTGGACAACACCCCACCCGGCGGGGCTACCGTGGCGACAGGTGTCGATGAGGGAGGTGATCCCACGGACCGCCGGACTTTCACGATCGGCGCGGCGCTGACCGCGCTCGGCATCGTCGGGCCGGCCCGGGAGGCGCTCGCCGCCACCGAGGTCCCCCGGTCGATCGGCCTGGAGCAGGTGCAACTCGCCGCCTCCCTGGTCGAACGGCTCCGCGCGGCGGACGCGGTGGTCGGGGCCAACCAGCTCTGCGACGTCGCGATCGGCGTTCACCAGCGGCTGTCGACGCTTGCCGACCATTCCTCGTACGGCCGGGAGGTCGCCGAGGCCCTGCAGACCGCCCTTGCCGACCTGGCGAACGAGATCGGCTGGTTGACGATCGACGCGGACCGCCGGGCCGAGTCCCGGCGCTACCTGCACGAGGCGATCAGCCGGGCCCGAGTGGTCGACGACCCCCGACGAGAGGTCCACGCTCTCGCCTGCCTGGCGTTGTTCACCTGGATGAAGGCGCCGAAGGAGTCGTTGCAGTGCGCCGAGGCCGCCCAGCGGGTCTCGGCCGGCTGGGCCACGCCCCGACTGCGCACCCTGCTGCACCTGCGGTCCGCGCGGGCGTACGCCCAGCAGCGCGACGAGGTCGCCTTCGGCCGGGAGCTGAGCAAGGCGCTTACCCAGTTCGACCGGGGCAGCCACGACGACGACCTGCCCTTCCTCGGTTTTGTCACCGAGCGCGAGGTGGGCTGCCTACAGGGGTTGTCCTATCTGGCCCTCGGGCGTCCCGACCGGGCCACCGCCCTCTTCCAGGGCATCGTCAGTGCCCCGACCACCCCCGGCTACGAGCGGAACACCGTCTACGACCGGGTGCTGCTCGCCGAGGCGACCTGGCGGCAGGGCAACGTGGTCGAGGCGGCCGAGATCGCGCACGCCGCGTTGCCGGACGTTGCCGGGCTCCAGTCCCGGCGTACCGCCGCCCGGCTCGGTCAGGTGCGGACCGGACTGGGTCGGGAGCGTACCCGCAGCCCCAAGGTCCGCGCCTTCGTCGAGGAGTACGACCAGGCCGCCGCCGGCTGACAGGGGCGTGCCAATCTCTTCTCCCGAAGCTCTTCAATACGCCTGCCATGCTGCTCGTTGGTGGTGGGCCTTTCCCAGCAAAGGCCCACCACCGGCAGCGACATCGACGTCGACGGGCGCCGTTGGGTTCTTAGTTGACCTGGACGCAGCTTGCCTCGTTGTCGAACGAGTTGTTGGTGAAGTCGCGGTCCTCGCTCTCCGCCAAAGCCGTGTAGCTGTCTCCGGCGCAGGTGCTCGCGTCGGACCGCAACGAGACGGAGACACTCTTGTTGTTGATCATCGAGCTGGCGCCGTTGTGGACCGGACGGTTGGTGCCTCCCCAGTAGTTGTTCCGAAGATCCGAGTCGTCGCCGTTGAAGACAGCCCGCCCGCCACCGAAGTTGTCATGCTCGAACAGGCAGAATCGGTCTGCCGGGCAGGCCGGGTTGTCGGCTTGTGCGGGGCTGGCGACAGCCAGCACGGCGGTGATACCGAGCAGAACGCTGGAGACGACGGCGGTCATGCGCCTCATGGTGATTTTCCTCCTCTGCGTGCGCCGGCCGCTGGTTCCGTTCTGAGGGACCAGCGGATCTTTTCGGCGATGGGCTTCTTGCTCGCCAGCCTGCCGGCGTATCGGGTAGGTGTCGTTGGCGCCGCCTACACATCTGCTTGACAATGCGTCTACAGCAGAGAGGGCGCCGGGTTGGTGCCCCGGCCGACGTGGACGCCCGGCGTCGGGGCGCCGGTTGACCCGCTTATTCAGCCTTGACTTAATTAAGTCGGGCCTGAAATAATCTGTGGGTGCACGCGTTCGACATCCTCGGCGACCCGGTGCGACGCCGAATCCTGGAGCTGCTCGCCGACGGAGAGCAGACCGCCGGTGCGGTCAGCGAGGTCATCCGGGCAGAGTTCGGCATCTCGCCACCTGCCGTGTCGCAGCACCTGCGAGTGCTGAGGGAGTCGGGTTTTGTCACCGTCCGTCCGGACGGTACGCGGCGCCTCTACGCGGTGGAGGCGGCACCTCTGCAGGAGGTCGACATCTGGCTGGAGCGCTTCCGGGGGTTCTGGAACCAACGTCTGGACGCCCTCGCCACCGAACTCGCCCGTGGCAGACGCCACCGCCGCGAACAGCGCGACGACCGCGGGCCGGACCGTCGCCAGGAGACCTAGCCCGTCTGTGAGGAGAAAACGTGATCGACATCGTCAGCCAGATCAACGCCACCCACCGGGAGATCGGCAACCAGCCGCTGACCACCGGTGAAGGGCGGTCGCTGCGGCTGCGCCGGGTCTACGACGCCGCGATCGAGGACGTCTGGAGCGCCTGCACCGACCCGGAACGGCTCGGCCGATGGCTGGGCCAGGTCGAGGGCGACCTGCGGGTCGGCGGTACGTTCCAGCTCAAGGACAACGCCGGTGGCGAGATCCTGCGCTGCGAGGAACCTCATCTGCTCAAGGTGACCTGGGTTCTCGGCGAGGGCATGCCCACCGAGGTCGAGGTACGCCTGACCTCCGACGACAACGGCCGTACCGTCTTCGAGCTGGAACACGCCTCACCCGCCCAGATCGTCGACGAGCTGGTACGCACCTACGGTCCCGGTGGCACGATCGGCATCGGGTGTGGCTGGGACCTCGCGCTGCTCGGCCTCGATTTCTTCCTGCGCGGCGTGGAGTTCGACCCCGCCGCCTGGGAGGACACGCCCGAGGCAAAGGAATTCGCCGTCCGTAGCTGCCATGCCTGGGGAGCCGCGATCCAGACCGCCTGGGGAACCAGCGACGACAACATCGCCGCGGCCATCGCGTTCGCGGTGCAGCACTACGCCCCCGAGAGCGGCGGCGAAAGCTGACGTACCCGGCGCTTGGTCTTCGCCGAAGGCCCGCTCGCGAACCTGGTTCGGCGTGACCGCCGACGGTTGGCGGGGTGCGCCAGCCTGCACAGGAGAAAGGGGCGCGGGCCCGACCGAGGGGGGAAGCGGCCGGGCCCGCGGGCTCAGTGGTGTCGGTTGGTGTCTGATGGACTCCGGACCTCAGGCGGCCGGGCTCTCCGACCTCAGGCGGAGGGCTTCTCCTCGCCCGCCGCCAGTTCGGGGGCGGTCGGGGCGCCGGAGCTGACGGCGATCCGTCGGGCCTCGCTGCCCGCGTACGCGCCGGTCACCCGGACCTGCAGCACACCCGCGTCGTACGTCGCGCTGACCGCGTCCGCCGTGACGTGGGTCGGCAGGGCGAACGAGCGCTGGAAGGTGCCGTACCGGACCTCGCGCAGGCTGCGGCCGTCCCGCTCCTCGGCGCGTTCGTCGCGGCGCTCGCCCCGGACGACCAGCCGACCACGGTCGACCTCGACCGTCACGTCGTTCTCGACGTCGAGTCCGGGCAGTTCGAGCCGGACCAGGGCGTCGTCGCCGTCCCGGACGACCTCGGCCGCCGGGGTGAAGCCGGTGAGCCGGGCGGTCGGTCGGGTCGCGGCCGCGCCGGAGGCATCCCGGATCAGCGCGTCGAACTCCGCGAACGGGTCCCGTCGGGTCCACAGCGACAGAGTGCTCATGATGCGTCTCCTCAGTTGCCATCCCGCCGGCCTGTCTCGACCGGCATCCATAACAACTTGAGTCGACCCGACTCAATTCCCAGCTGTGACGCCGGTGACGATTCCGGACATCTTGGCTGCTCGGAGCCGGTCCACAGGGGTCACATGGTGAGGACGATCCGCCGCGAGGGCCTCGCCGCCGGCGAGATGACGGAGGTGGGGAAGCCGGGGCCACCCGGACGCGCCGCCTCCGGTCGTCGACGCCGCCGTCGGGCGGTGCAGATGTCGACCCGACGGTCACTTGTAGAGAAAAGGATCGCGACGGTTGCCTCGTCGTAGTCGCCAGAGCAGGCGGCGTACGGCGGACAGAACTGATCTGAACGGGCGCGACGAAACCATTTCCACCCCGCATGCTCGGGTTCGGGGATTGTGGGCCGGTGCTACCGAGTACCGGGATCGTCTCGCCAAGATATCGATGTTCGTCGCCACCGGCAACTATCGTCTTGTTGCCTCTACCTGTCATGGGAGCGCATCCATCTGATCTTGTTCGACCCCTTGACGGTCGTCAGCAAATCGTATTGAGTCAATGTCTGTCCGTACGGGCATTGCACCCGGCGAGGGGAAGGCAGGGGTTGGCGTGTCCGTGTCCCGGTTTGCTGTGCCATGCCCCGGAGGATTTCTCCGGATCAATGGCGACCAGATAGTCGACGACGCCGGCCAGTCGGTTATCTGGCGCGGTATCGGTCTCGCCGGCTGGCTCAACCTCGAGAACTGGATGACCGGATTCCCCGCCTACGAGCAGGGGATGCGGGACGCGGTCCGGGACGTACTCGGCGCCGAGCGGGCCCACTTCTTCCACGACCGGTTCCTGGAACACTTCTTCACCGCCGACGACGCCCGGTTCATCGGCGAACTCGGCTGCACCGTGGTCCGGATCCCGGTCAACTACCGGCACCTGGAGGACGACCAGCGGCCGTTCGAGATCGTCGAGTCCGGCTTCCACCACCTGGACCGGGCCATCGACCTGCTCGCCCGCAACGGCGTACGGACCATCATCGACCTGCACGCCCTGCCCGGCTGGCAGAACCAGGACTGGCACAGCGACAACCCGACCCACGTCGCGCAGTTCTGGCGGCACCCGCACTTCCAGGACCGGGTCGTGCACCTGTGGCGGCAGATCGCCGCCCGCTACCGGGACGAGCCGTGGGTGGCGGCGTACAACCCGGTGAACGAGCCGGCCGACCCGAGCGGCGAGGTGGTCGGGCCGTACTCGCGGCGGCTGGTCGAGGCGATCCGGGACGTCGACCCCCGGCACATCGTGATCCTGGAGGGCAACCGCTACTCCAACGACTTCGACGTGTACGGCGACGAGCCGCTGCCGAACGTCGTCTACTCCCACCACGACTACGCCCCGCCCGGGTACGTCCCGGACGGCCGCTATCCCGGAACCGCCCACCTCACCCACGTCTGGGAGTCCCCGGACGGGGTCTCCTACCAGCACGGCATCCTGCTGCCCGAGGAGTCCCGGGACCAGTACTTCGACGCCGACGTGCTGGAACGGACCTTCCTCAAACGCAGCGAGTACATGCACCGCACCGGCACCCCGGTCTACGTCGGCGAGTTCAACGTGGTCTTCACCGGCGACCCGGAGACCGACCGGATGCGGCTGCACCTGCTCGCCGACCAGTTCGAGATCTACACGAGGCACCGGGCCAACTGGGCGTTCTGGCCGTACAAGGACATCGGGGTTGCGGCGCCGCTCACCGTCGACCCGGACAGCCCGTGGCTGCGCCGGGTCCGGCCGGTGCTGGAGAAGAAGGCCCGGCTCGGCGTCGACCTGTGGGGCGGTCGCCACGACCAGATCCAGGACGTCATGCGGCCGTTGACGGAACTCTTCGCCCGGGAGTTCCCGGACTACCTGCCGTTCCCGTTCGGCAGCGAGTTCCTGATCGGACGGCTGGTGCCGCAGATCCTCTTCGCCGAGGCGCTGCTGCCGGAGTTCGGCGAGCTGTTCCGGGGCATGGACGAGGAGGAGATCGACAACCTGATGACCTCGTTCCGGTTCGACCGGTGCCGGCCCCGCCAGCCCCTGGTCGACCTGCTGCGCCGGGCCTGCGCCCAGCCGACCCGGGCGTGACAGCGATGCCGGCCCCACCAGACGTCACCGCTGCCGGGCCGGGGATCGTGGTCGACGTCGGCGGCACCCGGACCCGGCTCGCGCTGGCCGAGCAGGGGCGGCTGGTCGGCGAGGTGGTCCGGTTCGACACGCCCAGCCGGCGCGACCACCCCGGAGTCGGCCTCGACCAGGTCCGGGCCGACCTGCTCGACCGGATCGCCGCCGAGGCGGAGCGGCTGCACCGGGCCGCCGGGGCGCAGCCGTACCGGGACCTCGGGGTCGGCTTCGGCGCGGTGGTCACCGTCGACGGGATCGTCCGGGACGCGAGCGTGCTCTGGCAGGCGCAGTCGGCAGGCTTCGACGTACCGGCCGGGTTGGCGCGACGACTGCCCTGGGCCCGGGTCACCGTACTCAACGACGTCGCCGCGGCCGCCTGGCACTACCGGCGGCTCGGCCGGTTCGCCCTGGTCACGGTGAGCACCGGAGTCGCGGTCAAGGTCTTCGACAACAGCCTGCCCGACACCGCCAAGGTCCTGGTCGACCCGGCCGGGCTGGGCGGCGAGATCGGCCACGTACCGGTCGAACCGGGCCGGCTCGACGCGATGCCGGGTGGCCCGGTCGGCGCCGCCGGGCTGGGTCGGGCCGCCGCCGCCGGGGACCGGGCCGCCCGGCAGGAACTGGACCGCCTCGACCTGCCGTGGTGCGACTGCGGAGCCGTCGCCGACCTCTGCGCGTACGCCTCCGGCCCGGCGGTACGGCGGGCCGCGATCCGGCGGGCGCGGCGACCGGAGCACGGCTTCGCCGGCTCGGTGCTGCACCGCCTGGTCGGCGGCGAACCGGACCGGGTCACCACCCGGACGCTCGCCGAGGCCGCCCGGCACAACGACCCGTTCACCCTCGACCTGCTGCGCACCGCCACCCGACCCCTCGCCGCCGTACTGCTGCAGGTCTGCGCCCAGCTCGGACTCCGGACCGTGGTGGTGGTCGGCGGCTTCGCGCACGGCGTCGGCGGACCGTGGTTCGCCGCGCTGCGCGGCTGGCTCGCCGAACTCGCGGTCGACGCCGGCTGGTTCCAGGGCTGGACCACGGCCGAGCGCACCGGCCTGCTGCACGTCCCGGACGACGCCGAGTCGGCCACCCTGGCCGGGATGGCCGGCTACCTCGCCCACCGCCGGGACCAGGCCCGGGAGGTGGTCAAGCCGGTCGGCGAGGCACGGCTGCTGCTGCGGGTCGGCCGTCGGCCCCGGTGCGGACGCGAGCAACTGCTGCTCCGCCCCCGGTACGCCGGACTCTGCGGCACCGACCTGCAGATCCTCCGGGGCGACCGGGGTCTGGAACCGGGGGTGCCCGGCCACGAGTGCGTCGCCGAGGTGGTCGAGGTCGGCTCCGACCTACCGGACGGGCCACGCCCCGGCGAACTGGTGACGATCAACCCGAACCATCCGACCGACGACTACCTGAAACTCGGGCACAACATCCCGGGCGTCTTCCGGGACGTGGTTGTCGTCGACCGGGGCACCCTCGCCCAGGGGCAGGTGGTCGGCGGCCTGCCCGACGACTGCGGCCCGGAGTGGGTGCTGGTCGAGCCGCTGGCGGCGGTGCTCCGGGCCCAGCGGTTGATGGCCGGCGAGTGGGCGGGACAGGACGTACTCGTGGTCGGCGGCGGCGTGTTGGCGCTGCTGCACCTCACCCTCGCCCGGCTCTGCGGTGCCCGGACCGTCACGGTGGCGGCCCGGAGCGACCGGCGGCTGCGGGCCGCACTCCGACGCGGCCTGCCGGTCCCGGACGCGGTACTGCCGCTGGACTCCGGTCTGGCCGGCGGAGTCCGTACCGTCACCGCCGGCCGGGGCGCCGCCCTGGCCGTGGTCGCGGTCGCCGGCGACGCCGGACCGGCGGCGGCCGAACTGACCTGGCCGGCCCTGGCCGACCGGTCCGTGCTGCATCTGTTCGGTGGCTTCCCCACCGGCCGACCACTGCCGGTGGGCGGTACGACGGTCGACCCCGGACCGCTGCGGGCCGGCGGCCGGTGCCAGCGGGTCGACAATCCGGCCGGCGGGTCCTGCACCCTGGTCGGCAGCCGAGGCGGCCGCAACGTCGACCTCGTCGCCGCCCGCGAGCTGCTCGTCGCCGCTCCCGGTCGGACCCCGCTCGACCTGACGCCGCTGGCCAGTCACCTCGTTTCGCTGCCGGCGCTGCCGGCCGTGGCGGCGGAACTCCTGACCGCCGGCACGGTGGCCGGGCAGCCGCCGCTGCGGGTGGTGGTCGACCTCCGGCTCGACGGGACCGTGGTCCACTCCATCGGCGGGCCCGACGACGCTCCGGACCCCGGCGGTACGTCGTGACCGGCGACCGGCGGCCCGGGCCGAGCGGCGCCGAACTCTGGACGTACGTCCGCGCGGCGGCCCGGGGCGAACGGCACGGGCCGGCCGGCACCGTCGCGGCGCTCGCCAGCCTGGACGGCGTACCCCGACTCGGCTGGGTGGAGGCGCCGCCCTGGTCACGGGTCGCCCGGGTGCTCGCCGCCCGCAGCGCCGCCGAACCGCTGCGCAGCTGTCGACGTCTGCTGTTCGTCGGCACCGGCGGCTGGGCGTTCGGGCTGCGGGCACTCTGCGCGGCGGTGCCCGACCAGTCCCGGGTACGGGTGCTGGACTCCCCGGACCCGGACGCGCTGCGCCGGGTGCTCGGCGAGCTGGCCGAGCCGGCCGGAACGGCGTGTGTGGTGGTCAGCGCCTCGGGGCGTACCCGGGAGACCCGGCTGCTCGCCGACACGCTGGCGCTGCTCTGGCACCGGACCGGCGGCGCCGCACCGCTGCGACTGTCCGATCACGACGGTGGGCTCTCGCTGGCCGGAGCCCGGGACCAGGTGGCCCTCTACGGCGTACCGCTGTCGGTGCCGGCACTGCTCGCCGCGCGGATGCTGAGCTGGCCCCGGTTCGTCGAGGTGTACCGGGCCTTCGCCGAGGCGCTGCCGGCGATCGGTGAGTGGGCCGGTGAGCAGTCCCGACGACTGCCGCCGCACGGTACGCCCCGGGTGGTGTTCCGGCTGCCGGCGGGAGCCGGTGCCGACCTGCGGCTCTGGACCCTGCAGGCCGCCCGGCAGGGCTGGGGCGGCAAGTCGGAGCGGTTCCGCCCCTGGCCGGACGCGGTGATCCCCGGTACGACGGAGCCGGGCGCCGGCCCACCGACGGCTCCCGGGGAGGTCGTGGTCGACGTCGCCGAGGCGCTGGCCGGGCTGCCCCGGCTCGACGGTGGAGCGGGGGCGGTGGCCGGGGCGATGGCCGCCAGCTACGCGGTCGCCGCCCTGGTCGCCTGCGTGGCGGTACGACACGGGCTGCGTTTCGCCACCCACGACGCCGTCGAGCACTACAAACGACTGCTGCCCGCCGTACCGTCCGCCGCGCACCGTCCGGCCGGCGGTCGACCGGTGACCGGTGTCGGCGAGTTGACCGGCGTACTGGCCGCCTGGCTGGCGACCCGACCGGACCTGACCACCCTGCACGTCGTCGGGTACGGGATACGACTCGGCGATCTGGTGGGCGGCGACCGTGGACTCACCGAACGGCTCGGCCGCCCGGTCGAGGTGCACGAGGGAAGCGCCTGGAACCACCACTCGTACCAGCTCGTCTGGCACACCCGCTCGGTCGGGGTCGCGGTGGTGCTCGCCCCGGACCGGCCGGTCGCCGCCGCCGGGCCGCTGTGCGGCCGTACCCTCGCCGCCCTGCGGTCCATGGTGGACGCACTGGCCGGCGCCACGTACCTCTCGCTCGCCCCGCGCTGCCTGCTGCTGCGCTGGTGTCCGGCCCCGCCGGGCGGGCCGATCCAGGGCGGACCGGTGAGGGGCGCACCGGTCGAGGGCGGGCCGGTGACGGGCGGGCCGGTGCGCGGTGGCTCGATGGCGGGCGGGTTGGTGGACAGCGGAGGGAGTGACGACCGGTGACCTTCCGGATCGGGATCGTGGGAGCCGGATTCCTGACCCAGCGGTCGCTGCTGCCGGCGATCGCCACCGCGGACGACCTCTGCCTGGCGGCGGTGCTGGACACCGACCCGGTGGCGCTGGGCGCGGTGGCGGCCCGATCCCCGGGGACCTGGTGCGGGGCCGACACCCGCTCCTTCCTCCGTGCCCCGCTCGACGCGGTGCACATCGCCACCCCGAACCGGCGGCACGCCGAGTTCGCCTGCCAGGCGCTGGCCCGGGGACTTCCGACGCTGGTCGAGAAGCCGTTGGCGGACACCGTCGACGCCGGGCAGTGGATCTTCCGGGCCGCGACGGCGTCCGGTGCGCCGGCGATGGTCGGCTACATGTCCCGGTACAACGCCTACAACCGGGCGGTGGTCGCCCTGCTCCGGTCCGGCGAACTCGGTGCGGTCCGGTCGATGACCGCCACCCACCTGGGCCACCGGGACGGCGACTGGCGCAACCGCCGGGCCGACAGCGGTCTCGGCTGCCTCGCCGACCTGGCCATCTATCCGCTGCTGACCGCGTCCGACGTCTTCGGCTCGGGCCCGACCGCCTGCCGGGCCACCGGCTATCCGAGCGGGGATCCGGACCGCACCGACATCCACGTCGAGGCGACCGTCTGGTACGGCGACGAACGGCAGTTGCAGTTGGAGGCCTCGTTCACCGAGGCGCCCGGCGTCGGCGTCTCGCGGTACACCGTCATCTGCGAGCGCGGACTGGTCGTCGTCCGCGACTCGTGGGCGATGGGCCCCGGCGGCTCCGTCCTGGTCTGCGACGAACGCGGCCGACGGTGGCTCTGGCCGGAGCCGGTGGATCCGTACCTGGCCCAGTACCGGGCGCTGGCCGCCTGCGTGGTCGGCGAACCGGTACCCACCGAGGTCAGCATCGCGCGCGGGCTGCGGGACCTGCGGGTGCTGCACGCACTTGACCGGAGTGTCGCCAACGGCGGAGTGCGGTTGGCGTTGAGCGGAGGGCATAACACATGAAGCTGGTCCTGCACAGCTACACCTTCCGCCGGTACCCCCTGCGACACGTCTTCGCGGTGGCCCGGCGGTTCGGCTGGGACGGCATCGAACTGGTCCACTTCCACTTCGACCCGGCCCGGGTGGAGGACGAGGTCGCCGCCGCGGTCGCGCTCGGCCGCCGGTACGGGGTCGGGGTGCACTGCGTCGGCTACACCGGGGACTTCGTCTCCGACGACCCGCAGAGCCGGGCCGCCTCGCTGGCCCTGGCCGAACGGACCGTCACCGCCGCCGCCCGCAACGACGTCGAGCTGGTCAACGGCTGGTCCGGCACCCTGGAACGGCATCCGGACGACTGGCGGCGCAACGGCAGCGCGGTCGCCGAGGAGCGGCACTACGCCCGGGCCGCCGAGGGCTACCGCCGGCTCGGTGACCACGCCGCCCGGCTCGGCGTACGGGTCGGGGTCGAGGTTTATCCCGGCTCGGTGCACGACACGGTCGCGAACACCGCCCGGCTGCTGGCCATGGTGGACCATCCGGCCGTGGTCGCCACCGCCGACCCCGGCAACGCGTACGTCGTCAGCGAGCCGGACCGGGACCCGGCGGTGCTCGACCAGCTCGCCGGCCGGCTCGGCTACTTCCACCTGAAGAACCTGCACCCGGACGGCGGCCGGGCCGACTTCAACGTCGACACCGCCGAGGGGGTGCTGGACAACTACGCCTGGATCACCCGGGCCGCCGCACTCGGCGTGCCGGCGATCTGTGTCGAGTACTGCGGCGACGGCGACCCGCACCCGCCGATCTCCCGGGCCGTCGGCTACGTCCGCGACTGTCTGGCGCTCCGCGACGACCTGGAACGGCGCCACGCGGCAGCCGAGGCACTACCGGTGCCGCAGCCGCAACCGGTGGCGGAGCCGGTGCCGGTGCCGGTGCCGGTGCCGGTCGGGGCGGCCGGGTCGGGCACCGGCCGGTGACCGGGCGTCCGATCCGCTGGGGCATCCTCGGCACCGGCTGGATGGCGGGACGGTTCGTCGAGGACCTGGCCACCCTGCCGGACGCCGAGGTGGTGGCGGTCGGGTCGCGGACCCCGGCCGGCGCCGACCGGTTCGCCACCCGGTACGCCGTCCCGTACGCCCACGAGAGCTGGGCGAACCTGGTCGCCGACGACCGGGTCGACGTCGTGTACGTCGCCACCCCGCACGCGACCCACCACGACGCGGTCCGGCTGGCGCTGGACGCCGGACGGGCGGTGCTCTGCGAGAAGCCGTTCACGCTCAACGCGGGGCAGGCCGTCGACCTGGTGAGCCGGGCCCGGGCCGACAACCTGTTCCTGATGGAGGCGATGTGGCTGCGCTGCGTACCGGCGATCCGCCGGCTGGTGGAGCTGGTCGGGGACGGGGCGATCGGCGTACCCCGGATGGTGCAGGCGGACTTCGGACTGGTCGGGCCGGTCGACCCGGCCCATCGGCTGCGTGACCCGGCGCTGGGCGGCGGCGCCCTGCTCGACCTCGGCGTCTATCCGGTCACCCTGGCCCACCTGCTGTTCGGCGAACCGACGTCGATCGGCACGCTCGGCACCCTGACCCCGTACGGCGTCGACGAGAGCACCGGAATGCTGCTCGGCTATCCGGACGGCGCCCTGGCCAGCCTGAACTGCTCGATCGTCGCCGACACCCCGTGGACGGCGGCGGTCTGCGGCAGCGCCGGACGGATCGAACTGGGTCGGGGCTTCTTTCGGCCGTCGACGTTCACGGTGCACCGCGACGGTGTCGTGGCACAGACCGTCGAGGTGCCGTACGCCGGGGAGGGCTTTGTCCACGAGGCGGTGGAGGTGATGCGCTGCCTGCGCGCGGGCCTGACCGAGAGTCCGCTGGTCACGCTCGCCGACACGGTGGCGGTGTTACGGATCCTGGACGCGGTCCGGTCCCGGATCGGGGTCCGGTATCCGGCCGACGACCGGTGGCAGGACGAGCAGCCGTGGCCGGGCTGACCCGCTGACCCGCACCTCCGGCTCCCGCAGCAGTTTGTCGGCGGCGCCGTGGAACCGGTCATCCGCGCACCGGGTGGCCGGCGCGGTACACGGCGAGCGGGCGGCGCAGTGCGGTGATGTCGCTCGTCGGGTCGCCGTCCACGACCAGCAGGTCGGCGTCGAATCCGGGGCGGACGCGGCCCCTGCGCCGCCCCAGGCCACACACCTCGGCGCCGACCGAGGTGGCCGCGGCGAGGGCGGCGGTGGCGGGGATGCCGCAGGCGACGTACTCGACGACCGTCTCCGGCAGGACCCCGTGCGGCTTCGCCGGGCCGAGGCCCGCGTCCGACCCGGCCACCAGGCGGACTCCGGCCCGGTGCAGGGTGGCGACGCCGTCGCGCAGCGCGGCCTCGCTGAGCCCGGCCGCCGCCGCCATCGCCACCACCTCCGGCGGGGTGACCACGCCCGGGTCGGTGCCGAGCGTGGCACAGACCGCCACCCCGGACGCGGCGAGGCGGTCCGCGAGCCGGTCGGGGACGTGGGCGCCGGTCGCGGTCACGCACGTGCAGTGTTCGATGCCGTCGACACCGACGTGCAGCGCCTGCTCGACCGCGTTGAGCGCGTGCGCGTGGGCGGTCACCGGCAGGCCCAGTTCGTGCGCCCGGTTCACCGCGGCGGCAAGTTCCCGGTCGGTGAACTGCGGTCGGGTGGTGTCGGTGCCGGGGGTGAAGACTCCGCCGCTGGCCATGACCTTGATCAGGTCGGCGTCGGCCGCCGCCCGCAGCCGTACGGCCTCGCGGATCCCGTCGACGCCACTCGCCTCGCCCCCCCAGCGACCAGCAGTGTCCGCCGACGCTGGTGACCGGTGCGCCCGCCCCCAGCACCGTCGGCAGGTCGTCGCGTTTGGTCCGGTCCCGCCACCGGAGTACGGCGCCGCGCCGGTCGCCCAGGTCCCGGACGGTGGTGACGCCGGCCGCCAGGTGTGCGTGCAGCGACTCCTCGACGACCGCGTCGAGGTCCGACTCGGGACGTTCGGTGAGCCGGCCGAGCGCGTCGGGCCCGGCATCGGCGCACAGGTGCACGTGCGCGTCGACCAGGCCGGGCAGCACGGTGCCGTCCGGTTCGTCGCGGACCGGCCAGCCCTCCGGCGCCTCGGCCCGGCCCTGGTGCACGTCGGCGATGCGCCCGTCGTCCAGCAGGACCAGCACCCCGCCGCTCACCAGCCGTTCGCCGTCGAACATCCGTGCCGCCCGGACAGCATGCCTCGTCATCGGCTCTCCTCCATTGAGCTCGACCGTCCCGGTCGGACGTCCGTGCTGACCGCGTTCCGCGGACACGGGGCTCTGGTCAGTGCGAAGTACGACGCGGACGCCACCAGCAGTCCGACGCCCCAGAGCGTGTAGCCCCCCATCTCCAACAGCAACGGCAGGAACGGGCCACCGAACTCACCGCGGATCCAGGCGGTCATGCCGGCGATGCCGAAGTACGCGGTCAGGCTAGCCCCGACGAACAGTCCGACGCCGAGTACCAGCCACCGGGGCACCGGACGCCCGCGCAGCGGGCCCAGCCACGCCGGCCAGAGCCGGCCCCAGCGGTGCACCAGGGCGAGCGGCAGCACCGTGCCGGCCAGGCTCATCAGCGCGAGGAAGACCACCATCGCGGTCCAGGAGAGTCCGTTCGCCCGGCTCGCCGCCGACGGCCACTGGCCGGTGACCGTGTCGTACGTCCACACGCCCATCCGGGCCAGGAACCCGCCGACGGCCAGATAGGCGCCGACGTAGGCCCAGCGGGGGGACAACTCGTCCCGACGCTCCGGCGACCTGCCGTGGACCCGCCCGCAGGACTCGCAGGGCCGCACCGCTAGGCGCCGTTCGCGCGCGGCGATGACCAGACAGAAGACGCCGCCGGCGGCGCCGCTGCCGGTGGCCAGCAGGCTGACCACCGTGTCGGTGCCACCGCCCTCGAACAGCAGTGACACGACGACGACCGGGAACAGGAACGAGTAGACGCACAGGGCGACGCCGGCGGCGGCGTTGAGACCGGCGAGCAGGTGGTGACGGCGGTCGCTCCACTGTCGACGAGCGCCCGCCACGGCGGCCGCGCAGCCGAGCAGGGCGACCGCGGCGATGACCACCGGAACCCAGCCGCCGGGGAAGTAGGACTCCCGGCCCGCCAGGAAGCGCGGCGCACCGTCGACGGCCCACCACAGGTGGACCAGCACGTAGGCGGCCAGCCAGACCACCGCGAAGAGCCCGAACCCGCGCACCGATCCGCCGACGGCACCGGTGGGCCGGC
Organism: Plantactinospora sp. B5E13; assembly: GCF_039871775.1. Classification (NCBI taxonomy): domain Bacteria; kingdom Bacillati; phylum Actinomycetota; class Actinomycetes; order Micromonosporales; family Micromonosporaceae; genus Plantactinospora; species Plantactinospora sp. B5E13. Next base: position 121,725 of record NZ_JBDPLT010000015.1, on the reverse strand, counting down.
CCAGCACATCGGCGCTCATGACAGCGTCACCATGGCAAGATCCTCCCGGCCCCACCTTTGACAGCGCTGAGAGAACCTGAGACAACGCTCAGGACCGGTGGGTTCAGGGGAAGACGACCCGGTTGCGGAGACTGCCGACCAGCCGCCCACAGCGCATCGCGCACCGGGTCACCCAGACCGCCCGGGACTTCCGCGACCGGACCAGGTCGGGCAGGTGCCACAGCAGCCAACCCCACTCCCGGGCCGCCGCCCGGATCGAGCAGGGCAGCCCGGCGGCGGCGAAGTCCCGGTAGAGCCGGGGATGGCTGAGGCCGTACGCGTAGTACTGCCGGGCCATCGACCGCAGGTCGCGGCGCAGCCGGTAGTGCACGACGGCGTCGGGCAGTGCGCCGAGGCGGTGGCCGGCGAGTTGCAGCCGCCAGAAGAAGCTCACCTCGTCGGAGCCGTACCGGTAGTCGGGGTCGAAGCCGCCGAGTTCCTGGTAGACGGTGCGCCGTACCCCGCAGTTCGCGCCGAGGGCGTACGGCAGGAAGTCGAAGCCGCCCTGCAGTGAACCGGGTGGCTTCTCGGGGCGGGTGGCCAGGGAGACCTCGTCGTTGAGCAGGTGCCGCTCGACGTGTCCGCCGACGGCGGCGAAGACCGCGAGTCCGCGTACCATCTCGGCCACCCAGTCCGGGCCGACGACGTCGTCCTGGTCGCAGAAGAGCAGCAGCTGCCCCCGGCTGACCCGGCAGCCCTCGTTGCGGGCGTAGCTGGTGCCGGCCCGCGCGGTGGCCCGGTGCAGGCGCAGGTCCGGCAGCCGGTCGCGGAAGCCGGCGACCACCTCGACGGTCCGGTCGGTGGAGCCGTTGTCCACGACGATGACCTCCCACCGCCCCGGGTACGTCTGCCGGCCCAGCGCCGCCAGCTGGGCGCCGATCGTCGCCGCGCCGTTACGGGTCGGGATGACCACCGACACGAGTTCCGGCCCGGTGGCTGGCCGGGTCCGGGGCGCGGTGGCCGGGCGGTGGGTCACGGTGGTCATGCCGAGGCCGTCCCGACCGCGCGGGGAAAGTGGAGCCGTTCGTCCGTACGCAGCCAGCGCAGCAGCGCGTCGGCGAAATGCCGGTGTCCCTCGCGCAGTGGGTGGTCCCAGTGTCCGAACGGGACCCGGCCGACGACCATCTCCCGGAAGGTGTCCTGTGGTCGCGGCGGCAGTTGGCCGAAGACCAGGTCGGCGCGGAGGGCGCGCATCACCGGTACCGCCTCGGCCGGGATCGGGTCGGGCAGGACCTCCCAGGCGAACGCGTACCGGCTGGGCACGCCGAGCTGGGTGAGATGGTGTTCCAGCAGCAGCCAGTCCACGAAGAAGTTGACGGTCCCGCCGGTGGTGCTGAACAGGTGCTTCAGGTACGCCCGGGACGGCCGGTCCCCCTCGGCGGCCTTCCAGTCGGCGACCCGCTGCCAGTGCGGCTCCTCCGGCAGGTCGGGGCGGACCCCGAGGTCGGGCCGGACCGGGCCGTCCTCGATCCGGCTGTCGTAGTACTCGTCGCGGCAGAGCGCGGTCCACATGCCGAAGAAGAGGATCTGGTCGTACGTCACCCGGTGCGCCCGCCGGACGACATCCAGGTGGGCGACGGTACTGCGGACGACCCGCCGGTTGGATCCGCCGTCACAGCCGAGGTTGGCGACCCGGAGGCCGAGGTCGGCGCCGAGCAGGGCGGGCCAGGCGTCCCGCTCCGGTGCGGCGAGTTCGGCGCCCCGGGCGAAGCTGCACCCGTTCGCCACCAACAGCCGGATCGTGCTCATGCAGGTCGACCCTCTCCGCCACGTCCGAGGGGACGAGTGCCTGTGGGAACGCTCCCATCTGATGATGGAAGTGAATATATCCAGGCTCGGGTGGGAGAGGCAACGTCGTCGGTTCCGCGACCCGACGGGGCCGGAGCCTACGGGTCAGGTCCGGTCCGCCGACCCGACCCGGGTCTGGATGAGCACTCCGATTCCGTCCAGGACCCGCTGCAGGCCGAACTCGAAGGACCGGGCCGGGTCGGTTGCGGCCTGGTACTCCTCGCCCGTCGTCTGGCCGACCCGGGCCGCGACCGGGAACCGTTCGGCGTCGAAGACCTGCTCCAGCAGGGGTGCGTACGAGCGCCACCACTGCTCGTCGGTCATCCCGGTCCGCTGCTCGGCCTGGGCCGCCTCGACCGCGCCGCGTACCGCGCCGTGTACGTAGTCGGCGAGCAGGGTGATCACCAGGTCCATCTCGACGTCGGTGAGGTCGAGTCCTTCGACCGCGACGAGTTCCTGGTTCCAGCGGGCCATCAGGTTCGGGCCGAGGACCGGGCGGCTGGACGCCACCTGCAGCAACCAGGGATGGCGCCGGTAGCGTTCGTAGTTCTGCCGGGTCAGCCGTTCGAGCCTGGCCCGCCAGTCGGCGGCGCCCCCGGCGACCGGGGGCGTGTCCGGGTCGACGTCCTCGCCGTACACCGTGTCGAGCATGACGTCGAGCAGTTCACCCTTGCCGGGGACGTAGGTGTAGAGGGACATCGCGGTGACCCCGAGCTGGTCGGCGACCCGGCGCATGGAGAGTCCGGCCAGGCCGTCCGCGTCCGCGATCTCGATCGCCGCCCCGACGATCCGCGCCACGGTCAGCTTCGGCTTCGGCCCGCGCCGGGGTCGGTCCGGTACGCCCCAGAGCAGTTCCATGCTCCGCTTCGGGTCGCCGGTGCCGCTGTACTCCGTGGTCACCCCGCCATTCTCCCGGTTCGCGGACAGGCTTGAACTCTTTACGGCGTACGCTATATTTGCCGAATAACTCTTTACGACGTACGGGATTAGGGGTGTGATGACCGAGGCGCGGGCGATCCGGGCAGACGGACTGCGCAAGCGGTACGGCGACCGGCTCGCACTCGACGGATTCGACCTTGCCGTGCCCACCGGTACGGTGCACGGCCTGCTCGGGCGCAACGGTGCGGGCAAGACCACGGTGGTGCGGATCCTCACCACCCTGCTGCGCGGCGACGGCGGACGGGCCGAGGTGGCCGGTTTCGACGTGGCCCGCCAGGCCGACCAGGTCCGCCACCGGATCGGGTTGGTCGGGCAGCACGCGGCCCTGGACGAGGTGCTCTCCGGCCGGCGGAACCTGGCGATGTTCGGCCGGCTCCACCACCTGCCCGGCCGGGTGGCCGACCAGCGGGCGGACGAGCTGCTGGCCAGGTTCGGGCTCACCGACAGCGGTGACCGGCCGGTCCAGACCTATTCGGGCGGGATGCGGCGCCGGCTCGACCTGGCCGCCAGTCTCATCCTGACGCCACCGGTGCTCTTCCTCGACGAGCCGACCACCGGGCTCGACCCGCACGGACGAAACGAGGTCTGGGCAGCCGTCCGTGCCCTGGTCGGCGCCGGTACGACGGTCCTGCTCACCACCCAGTACCTCGACGAGGCCGACCAGCTCGCCGACCGGATCTGTGTGGTCGACGCCGGCCGGGTCATCGCCGACGACACCCCGGAGCGGCTCAAGGCCCTGCGGGGCGGCGACCGGCTCGACGTCGTGGTGCGCGAGGCCGACGACCTGCCGGCCGCCGCCGCCCTGCTCGGCCGGCTCGGCGCCGGCGACGTCAGCGTCGACCGGGAGAACCGTCGGGCCGGCGTCGCCGTCCGGGACCGCATCCACGCCCTCACCGAGCTGGTCCGCGCCCTCGACGAGCAGGGTGTCGTGGTCGAGGACATCGCGCTGCGCCGACCCACCCTGGACGAGGTGTTCCTGCACCTCACCGCAGGTGCCGGCAGTGCCTCCGGCGCCGGCACCGCCGCCCGTGCCGACACTGCCGCCCGTGTCGGCACTGCGTCCGGTGCCGACAGCGTCGACAGCGCCTCCGGTACGACCGCCGCCGGGGAACGGGTCGCACCCGACCCGGCGAACCGGTGGCGCGCGCCGGAGGGGGCCCGATGAGCCTCGTGATCCCGGCCCCGCCGCGTACCGGCCCACAGCGACTGCGCTGGGCGCTGCAGGACGGGTGGACGATCACCCGGCGGGACCTGGCGCACCGGGCGCGCCAGCCGCTGCAGGTCGCCATCGAACTGTTCTTTCCGATCATGGTCGTGCTGATGTTCGGCTACCTGTTCGGCGGCGGGATGCTGATCACCGGCGGCGGGAACTACCGGGAGTTCCTGATGCCCGGCATGTTCGCGATGACGATGCTGTTCGGCATAGAGGCCACCTACACCGCGATCGCCACCGACGCGGCCCGGGGCGTCACGGACCGGTTCCGGGCGATGCCGATGGCCTCCTCGGCGGTGGTGCTCGGCCGCAGCATGGCCGACATGCTCAACTCGGTGCTCGGACTGCTGGTGATGATCGGTTGCGGACTGGCGGTCGGCTGGCGCTGGCACGCCGGCGCCGGCGCCGCGCTGGCCGGATTCGGGCTGCTGCTCATGCTGCGTTTCGCCCTGCTCTGGGTCGGTATCTACCTCGCACTGCTGCTCCGGCAGCCCGAGTCGGTGGTCGCCCTCCAGATCCTGGTCTGGCCGGTGCTTTTCCTCTCCAACGCCGTGGTGTCACCCGAGACGATGCCGGGCTGGCTCGGCGTACTCGCCGAGGCGAACCCGTTGTCCGCGACGATCGCCGCGGTACGGGAGCTGTTCGGCAATCCCGGCTGGGGTGGGAACTCCTGGCTCGCCCGCAACGCGCTGCCCCTGGCGACCGGCTGGCCCGTGCTGCTGACCGCGATTTTCCTGCCCCTCTCGGTACGCCGCTACCGGCGACTCGACCGGTAGCCCGGACCGGGCCGGACCGTCTCCGCCGGACCGGATTGGGGCGGCCGGGCCCGGGTATCCGGGGCGGGCGACCGTTGTCACCTCGGCACGCCCGTTCGGGCCGCGACCGTTCGGAAGAGGACACCATGCCCCTCATCCCTGCCGTACCCACCACACCCGACAGCATCGTGCTGATCCACGGCATGTGGTTGACCCCGCTCAGCTGGGAGCAGTGGGCGGACCGCTACCGGGCCGCCGGCTACCGGGTGCTGACGCCCGCCTGGCCGGGCATGGAGGAGACCGTCGAGGAGATCCGCCGGGACCCGGCCGCCCTCGCCGACCAGAGCGTGGCGCAGATCGTCGACCACTACGAGGGGATCATCCGGAGCCTGGACCGGGCGCCGATCCTGATCGGTCACTGCTTCGGCGGGGCGTTCACCCAGATGCTGCTGGACCGGGGGCTCGGCGCGGCCGGGGTGGCGATCGACTCGGCGCCGGTCAAGGGGGTGCTCCGGTTGCCGGTGTCGACCGTGAAGGCGGGCCTGCCGGTACTGCGTAACCCGACGAACCGGCACCGGGCCGTACCGCTGACCCTCGACCAGTTCCACCAGACCCTGACCAACACCATGTCCCGGGCCGAGGCGGAGCGGCTCTACCAGCGGTACGCGGTACCGGCGGCCGGAAACCTGCTGTTCGAGGCGGCGGTGGCGAACGTCAACCCCCGTACGGCGCTGCGGGTCGACTTCGGCAACGAACGGCGGGCGCCCCTGCTGCTGATCGCCGACGGGGCCGACCGGGTCGCCCCGCCGACGGTCAGCCAGGCGACGGCGGGGTGCTACCGGAAGTCGACCGCGATCACCGGCTACAAGGAGTTCCCGGGTCGGCCGCACTACAGCCTCGGCCAGCCCGGCTGGGAGGAGGTCGCCGACTACGCCCTGAACTGGGCGGTCGAGGCGGCGAAGTCCCGCCGCCCGCTCTCCACCAACAGGTGACGCGTTCGGTCGGGAGTCAGTTGACCGACGCCGGGCCGCCGACCACCGGATGCCACTCCCGGACCTGGTGCACGGTCACGCCCGGGGTCCGGTAGTAGGGGTCCTCCGTCATCCGCTGCCGGACCGTCGCCTCATCCGCGTCGAAGAGCAGCAACGCTCCCGATTCGTCCGGCCAGGGCCCGGCGGCCACCACAAACCCCTCGGCGTGCCACTGGGCCAGCAGGTCACGGTGTGCCGGACGGGCCGCCAACCGCTCCGCCGCGTCCGAGGAGAAGCGCAGTTCCACAACGATCATGTCGGGATCGTACGGCCACCGATCCGGTCCGGGCTGTATCAGCCGATACAGCCCGGCCAGGGAACATCAGCCGGCAACCGGCAGAAGCGACCAGGGCCGGGCCGGGCGGCACAATTGCCGGATGGAGGCAACGGAGCTGAGCCGACTGGCCGCCGTACCGCTGTTCGCCGGGCTCGACCCGGAGCGGCTCCACCACCTGCTCGACCGGTCACCGCCCCGGGTCGTACCCGCCGGCACGGTCCTCGCCGTCCGGGGTGAGCCGGCGGGACACCTGCTGGTGCTGGAGGCCGGAGCGCTGACCGCCGTACACGAGACGGCCGACGGCCGGCGGCTGCGACTCGGCGAGTTCACCGGGCCCTGCGCGGTGGACAAGAGCGCGGTCCTGGACGGCGGCCGCCACACCGCCACCTGGCTGGCCGCCACCACCGTCCACTGCCGGATGCTGCCCGCCCCGGAACTGCTGCGGCTCGTCGACGACGTCCCCGCGGTCCGTCGGCACGTCCTGGCCCACCTGGCCCGCGAACTACGGCACCGGCAACGCGATCTGGTCCGCACCGCGTTCGCGGACGCCCCCACCCGGGTCGCGTCCTGGCTGGTGACGGCGGCAGCACAGACCGGCCGACGGGTCCCGCTGCCCGGCGCCCAGCAGGGGCTGGCCGAGACGCTCGGCCTGACCCGCGTCTCCGTCAACCGGGCGCTGCGGACCCTGGCCGACGCGGATCTGATCCGGGTCGAGCCGGGGGCGGTGACGGTACTCGCCCCCGAGATCCTCGCCCGCCGGGCGGCCGGAGCTGACTGACTTCCGCCCCGCCGGGCGGCCGGAGCTGACTGACGCCAGGTCGGCCGGGCGGCCGGAGCCGACCGACGTCGGTCCGCCGGGGCGCACTGACGTCGGGGCCGCCGAGTGACGCCGGTCAGCCGATCGCGACGGCGATCTTGCCGACCGTGCCGCTGCTGTTGAAGTCGGCGAACGCCTGCGGCACCTCGTCCAGCAGGTAGGTCCGGGCGATCGACGGGCGCAGCCGGCCGGCGGCCACCTCCGTCGCCAGGTGCTCCAGCACGATCCGGTCCGGGACCGCCTCGATCGCGGTCACCGACAGGTCCCGGCCACCGAACTGCTCCGGGCCCACCCCGAGACTGGACGAGAAGCGCCCGCCCGGCACCAGCAGGTCGGCGAGCACGTTCGGATCCCCGGCCAGGTGCACCACGCAGTCGACCCCGGCCGGCGCCAACCGTCGTACCTGGGCGGCCAGGTCACCCCGGTGGTCCACGGTGTGCGCGGCGCCCAACTCGAACATCAGGTCGGCCTGCGGCCCCGGCTCGGCGGTCGCGATCACCGAGGCGCCCCGGGCGGCGGCGAGCTGCACGGCGTAGTGCCCGACCCCGCCGGTCGCACCGCAGATCAGCACCAGCTCGCCGTGCCCCGGCGCCACCGCGTCCACGCTGGCCAGCGCGGCCACCCCGGCCAGCCCCAGCACCCCGGCGGCGCGGTAGTCGACCCCGGCCGGCAGCGGGGCCAGCCCGATGTCCTCCGGTACGACGACGTACTCGCTGAACGAGCCGTCGCCGAGTCGCGGCTTGGCGACGACCCCGAAGACCTTCTCACCCGGCATGAAACCGGCCACTCCGGGACCGACCTCGGTGATGATGCCGGCGAAGTCCCGCCCCAGCACGACCGGGAACTGGTGTTCGATGTCGCCGCCCAGGTATCCGTCGACGAGTTTCGCGTCGTACCCGTTCAGCGACGACGCCTGGACCTCGATCTTCACATCGCCGCCGACGGGCGACGGTTCGGGCATCTCCCGGACCTCCGGCATCGCCCCGTACGACTCCGCCATCACCGCGCGCATGCGCCGACCTCCCCAGCAGACTCGACCGTTTCCGACACGGTCGGGTTCCCGTCCGGGCCACCGGCATGCCTTCCCCCGGCATCCCGGCGGGGCGTCGGCTGTGCCGGTCAGTCGAAGAACCGGGCCAGGTGGGCACGGTCCGGGCCGGGATCGTCCGGGCCCAGCGGGGTCAGGTCGGCGAAGATCGACGCCCCGTCGCAGCCGGCGTGCAGCGGATACCAGCGCCGGGCCCCTGGATGACGGTCGCACATGTGCTTGATCGTCTGGACGTCCAGCAGTCGTACGTGGGTCGGGTCGGCGACCGCGTTGACATGCCCCCACCAGGGGCTCATCACATGCAGGACACCGCCCGGCCGGAGCACCCGGTGGATCTCGTCGACCAGGGTCAGGAAGTCGATCAGGTGTTCCAGGATGTGCACCGTGAAGACCACGTCGACCGAGTCGCCGGCCAGCGGCAGCGAGGTGGAGAGGTCCGCCTGGGCGTCGACCCCCGGTGCCAGCCGCAGGTCCAGGCCGAGGTTGCCGGGATACTGCTTCGCCGCACCACAACCCAGGTCGACGACGACCGGCTCCCGACCGGCCACCCGGACCCGCGACCAGACGGCGAGTACGCCGTCCAGCCGTCCGACCAGGTCCCGCACCATCCGCAGCTCGGCGGCGTCCGCCACGTCACCGGTCAGGTGCGCGACCCCCCGGTCGAACCGGGCCTCGACCGCGGTGCCGCGCAGCCGGTCGTCGTGCCTGACCAGGTCGGCGTACGCCATGCCGAGAAACTCGTCGATCGCCCGCAACCGGTCTCCGGAGGGCGCCCTGTGCAGTTGCGCGACCATGCCCACCTCCGGGTCGTGCCTACCCGGTTTCCACCCCGCCATGCGTGTGGGGACGCCCCTTCCTGTCGCGGGGACGCCCCTTTCTGTCGCCGGGGCGGCAGCCGGTGGCGCGGAAGGGGCCTTGCGCACACTCCGGCGCTGCGCGGGGTGTCAGCCGACGGCGCGACGGGCGGACCGACTGACGTTGCGGATCCGGGGCCGGGTCGGGGCGACCGCGATCGGCCGTTTCATGTGGTAGCGGTGCAGTTCGGCGCTGCCCTGCATGTTGCTGTCCTCGGTGACCGAGACCAGTTCCCAGCCCTGGGCTCCGGCGCGGTTGAGGTGGGTCAGGGCGGTGTCCCCGTACGCGGAGACGTCGAGCACGGCACCGTCGGGGCCGTACCAGGTGTATGCCAGCTCCCAGCCGGCTTCGTCGAGCCGGGGCTGCCGCCGGCGGACCAGCAGGGCGTACTCCCACTTGGGCATGGCGGGAGCTTTGCCCAGTCGGTCGGGTAGGCAAACAGGGGAGTGCCGATGTCGCTGCCGTCCGTAGTGCGGAGGGGTGGCGAGGTCAGGGGCGGATCAGGGCGCTCGGACTCAGCGTTCGGTCACCCGGCCGGCGTCGACCTGGATGTGCCGGGTGGTCCGGATCGTCTCCAGCATTCGTCGGTCGTGGGTGACCAGCAGCAGAGTTCCCGGGTACGACTCCAGCGCCGACTCCAACTGCTCGATCGCCGGCAGGTCGAGGTGGTTCGTCGGCTCGTCCAGCACCAGCAGGTTGACGCCCCGGGCCTGGAGCAGGGCCAGCGCCGCCCGGGTCCGTTCCCCGGGCGACAGGGTGGTGGCGGGGCGGAGCACGTGTGCCGCCCGCAGCCCGAACTTGGCCAGCAGGGTCCGCACGTCCGCCGGGTTCATCGTCGGTACGGCGGCACCGAAGGCGTCCAGCAGGGCCTGCCCGCCGAGGAAGAGCCCGCGTGCCTGGTCCACCTCGCCGACCACCACCCCGGGTCCGAGCGACGAGGTGCCGTCGTCCAGCGGCAGTCGCCCGAGCAGCGCCGCCAGCAGGGTGGTCTTGCCGGAACCGTTGGCCCCGGTGATGACCATCCGGTCGGCCCAGTCCACCTGCAGGTCGACCGGGCCGAGGGTGAACCCGCCCCGGCGTACCACCGCGCCACGCAGCGCCGCGACCACCGCACCGGCCCGGGGCGCGGCGGCGATCTCCATCCGGAGCTGCCACTCCTTGCGCGGCTCCTCGACCACCTCCAGCCGTTCGATCAGCCGTTCGGTCTGCCGGGCCTTCGCCGCCTGCTTCTCGGTCGCCTCGGTCCGGAACTTCCGGCCGATCTTGTCGTTGTCGGTCGCCTTCCGACGGGCGTTCTTGACGCCCTTCTCCATCCAGGCGCGCTGGGACCGGGCCCGCGCCTCCAGCCCGGCCCTCGTGTCGGCGTACTCCTCGTAGTCGGCGCGGGCGTGCCGGCGGGCCACCTCCCGCTCCTCCAGGTAGGCCGCGTAGCCGCCACCGTAGTGCCGGACCTGCTGCTGCGTCAGGTCCAGTTCCAGGACCCGGGTGACCGTGCGGGTGAGGAACTCCCGGTCGTGGCTGACCAGCACCGTGCCGGCCCGCAACCCGGTGACGAACTCCTCCAGCCGTTCCAGCCCGGCCAGGTCGAGGTCGTTGGTCGGCTCGTCGAGCAGGAAGATGTCGTAGCGGCTGAGCAGCAGCGACGCCAGCCCGGCCCGGGCCGCCTGGCCGCCGGAGAGCGCGGTCATCGGCTGGTCCAGGTCGACGGTGAGGCCGAGTTCGGCGGCGACCTGGTCGGCCCGTTCGGCCAGGTCCGCCCCGCCGAGGGCGAGCCAGCGCTCCAGCGCGGCCGCGTACCGGTCGTCGGCGCCGTCCGCCCCGGTGGTCAGCGCCTCGGTCGCCGCGTCCAGTTCGGCCTGCGCGGCGGTCACCCCGGTCCGCCGGCCGAGGAAGTCGCGGACGCTCTCGCCGGGTCGGCGCTCCGGCTCCTGCGGCAGGTAGCCGACGGTCGCGGTGGGCGGGCTGAGACTGACGGTGCCCTGCTCGACGGCCTGCCAGCCGGCGAGGGTACGCAGCAGCGTCGACTTCCCGGCGCCGTTGACCCCGACCACACCGACGACGTCACCGGGGGCGACGACCAGTTCCAGGTCGGCGAAGAGGATCCGCTCCCCGTGGCCGGCGGCAAGGTCCTTGGCGATCAGTGTGGCGCTCATGAGGACTCCGATGCTATCTGCCGTGATCCCTCGGCCGTCCGGTCGGCCGGCCCGGGGCGAGCCGCTGCCGGGCCGGGGCGGGGGTTGCCGGTGGGCCGTACGGAGCGACGGGCGGAGCGGGCGGACCGGTGGCCGGGGCGGCAGACTGGGACGGTGAAGACCACGTTGGCGATCGACTGCGGTGGCGGCGGGATCAAGGCCTCCGTACTCGACGACGCCGGCACCATGCGGGCCCGGCCGCTGCGGGTGCCGACGCCGTACCCGCTGCCGACCAGCCTCTTCGTCAAGACGCTTGTCGACCTCGGCTCCCGGCTGCCGGGCGCCGACCGGGTCACCGTCGGCATGCCCGGGATGATCCGGCACGGCGTGGTGGTGGCGACCCCGCACTACGTGACCCGGGCCGGGCCGCGGACGAAGCCGGACCCCGCGCTGGTCGCCGAATGGTCCGGGTACGACGCGCAGAGCGCGCTCGCCGAGGCGTTCGGCCTGCCGGTGCTGGTGCTCAACGACGCCGAGGTGCACGGTGCCGGGGTGGTCGCCGGGACCGGCCTGGAACTGGTGTTGACCCTCGGCACCGGGCTGGGCTGCGCGCTCTTCGACGGCGGGGTGCTCGCCCCGCATCTGGAACTGTCGCAGGCCCCGGTGCGGTGGGGGATGAGCTACGACACCTACGTCGGGGAGCACGAGCGGCGCCGGCTCGGTGACGCGTTCTGGTCCCGGCGGGTCCGTACCGTCGTCGACGGGCTGCGCCCGGTCTTCCAGTGGGACCGGCTCTATCTCGGTGGCGGCAACTCCCGACTGGTCCGGCCGGAGCAGTTGGCCCGGATGGGGGACGACGTGGTCGTGGTGCCGAACACGGCCGGCATCGTCGGCGGGGTACGGGCCTGGGCGATCCGGCCCGGTTGAGTCGGATATTCCGCAGTGAACGGGCATCTTCCGCCCGTACTGCGGTAGGGGGCGGAACAGTCGCGCGAGTGGCGGTGTTGTGCCAGCGTCGAGGCAAGTGGCGGCGACAGTGGGAGGTGGGTCGAATGGATCTTCTGGCGGACTACCGGCGGGCGACCATGTGCTTCGAGACCGGGGACCCGTCCGAGGCGGCCCGGCTGCTGGAGCCCATCGTCGAGGCGGAGCCCGACAACGCCGCCGTACGGCAGCTGCTGGCCCGGGCCTACTTCCAGACCGCCCAGCTCGGCCGGGCCGAGGAGCAGCTGCGCACCCTGGTGAACCGTGACCCCAGTGACCACTACGCCCACCACGTGCTGGGCCGTACGTTGGAACGGGTCGGTCGGCCGGTGGAGGCGCTGCGGCACCTGCGGATCGCGGCCGCGATGTACGCCGGCAACGACGACTACCGGATCGCCATGGAGCGGGTACAGACCCGGGTCGGCGGGCGTCGGTGAGTCCGGGCCGACGGGTGGCGGTGAGGTCGACCCGGCAGGCGCTGGCGAGGTCGGCCCGGCCGCCGTCGGCGTGCCTAGGATGGGGTGCCATGGACCCTGCGCCGACGGTGGCCGCCCGATGAAGCTCAAGCTCGACCTGCACGACATCTTCAACCGTGGGCAGGACATCGACCGGGCGCTGCGCGGGATCATGGACGAGGCGGTGGCGAAGAAGGCGACCCTGGTCGAGATCATCCCCGGCAAGGGTTCCGGCCAGCTCAAGAAGCGGGTGCTGCGGTTTCTCGACCAGAAGGAGATCAAGCAGCTCTACCACCGGGTGGAGAAGGACTCCAAGAACTTCGGTCGCCTGTTCGTGCACTTTCGCTGGAAGTAGCGGCCACGTCGGCGGGCCGCCGACGTGGCCGCCGGTCAGGCCGGGGTGTGTTCGGTGGGCTGGCCGGTACCGGCTGCGGCGCGTGGGGTCTGGTTGCTGACGCCGTTGCTGGAGACCGCCGGGGCGGCGCCGACGCCGGCCACGGTCAGCGCGGCCAGCAGCAGTGCGATCCACTCGTTGGAGTCCAGGCCGCCGAGGATCACCGTGGCGAGGACCTGGAGGACACTGAGGACCACGGCGACGGCGGTCTTGGCCCACCGGTACTGCGGGGTCAGCGGTACGAGGTAGACGCCGATCGCGGTCGCGGCGGCGATGGCGATCTGCACCGCCTCGTCGGCCTCGATGCGTTGGTCACCGGAGAGCGCGCCGTAGGCGACGGTGAGCGCGGCTCCGGCGATCGCGGCGAGGGCCTTGCCGTACTTGCGGATCATCGGTGGGCTCCCCTCGGATCCGGCGGCGCCGGGAGGACCTCCCAGGTGGCGCCGGCTGGGCTGAACGCGGGCGGACAGCACGATGCTGTCTGACCAGGCGCGGGATGTCAGTCCAAGATCTTGCCGACCTTAGTCGGATTTATCGCGATCAACGGGTTGCGGTCCTCCGAACGGGCTGTTGACACGCATGAAACTCGATGTCAATCTCCCGGTATCCATCGGTCTGGGAGCGCTTCCATCGATCCTGGTCCGCGTCCACCAGACTGGTCCGTCCGCACCTGACACCCAACCGGCGGTGCCGGCCCCCCGGTCACCGCGTGCCCACCGGAAGGACTCCCGTGCCCAGACCCCGCTGGCAGCGAGCCGTCCCCCTCGCCGCCGTGACCGCCACGGCGCTGGCCGCCACCGCACTGAGCGCGCCCGCCGTCGCGTACGCCCCGACCGACGGGACCACTACGGTCGCCGCCGACGCGCCGGAACAGATCGTCAACGGCAGCTTCGACAACGGCCACGCCCCCTGGTGGGGCACCGCCAACCTGACCCTCGACTCCAGCACCGGCCAGCTCTGCGCCAACGTCCCCGGCGGCACGGTCAACCCGTGGGACGTGATCATCGGCCAGGACAACATCAACCTGGTCGCCGGTGAGACGTACGAGTTCCGGTTCTTCGGCCAGGCGACCCCGGCCCGGGTCGGCAAGGCCCTGGTCCAGCTCCCGGTCGACCCGTACACCCAGTACCTGGCGGCCAACCCCGAGCTGAGCGTCTCCGGCAACAACTACCGGTACACCTTCACCTCCCCGGTCGACCTGCCGAACGCCCAGGTCGCGTTCCAGATCGGCGGCAGCGCCGAACCGTGGACCATCTGCCTCGACGACATCTCGCTGACCGGCGGCGCCGAACCCGAGGTGTACGTCCCGGACACCGGCCCCCGGGTCCGGGTCAACATGGTCGGCTACCTGCCGAAGGGGCCGAAGAACGCGACCGTGGTCACCGACGCCACCGCCTCGCTGCCGTGGCAGCTGCGGGACCGCGCCGGCCGGGTCGTGGCGCACGGCCACACCACCCCGCGCGGCCTCGACCGCTCCTCCGGGCAGCGCGTGCACACCGTCGACTTCGGACGGTTCACCCGCGCCGGCACCGGATACACGCTGACCGCCGACGGTGAGACCAGCCGGCCGTTCGACATCGACTCCGGCTTCTACGAGCAACTCCGTACCGACGCGCTGAAGTTCTACTACACCCAGCGCAGCGGGACCGAGATCTCCGAGACGCTGCGCCCCGGCTACGGCCGGCCGGCCGGACACGCCGGGGTGGCGCCGAACCAGGGCGACACCGTGGTGCCCTGCCAGCCCGGCGTCTGCGACTACACCCTGGACGTCTCCGGCGGCTGGTACGACGCCGGCGACCACGGCAAGTACGTGGTCAACGGCGGCATCTCGGTGCACCAGCTGATGAGCGAGTACGAGCGCGCGGTACGGGCCGACACCGGTGAACCGTGGCGGATCGGCGACCGGACCCTGACCCTGCCCGAGAGCGGCAACCGGGTGCCGGACATCCTCGACGAGGCCCGCTGGGAGCAGGAGTTCCTGCTCAAGATGCAGGTCCCGGCCGGTCAGCCGCTCGCCGGGATGGCCCACCACAAGATCCACGACGACTCGTGGACCGGCCTGCCGCTGCTGCCGCACCTCGACGACAAGCGCCGCGAACTGCACCCGCCGTCCACCGCCGCCACCCTCAACCTGGCCGCCACCGCCGCGCAGGCGGCCCGGGTCTTCACCCCGTACGACCGGACGTTCGCGCAGCGCAACCTGGTCGCGGCCGAGCGGGCCTGGGCGGCGGCCAGGGCCAACCCGGCGATCTACGCCGACCCGAACGACGGCAACGGCGGCGGCGCCTACAGCGACCCCGACGTCAGCGACGAGTTCTACTGGGCCGCCGCCGAGCTGTACCTGACCACCGGGGCGAAGACGTACCGGGACTTCCTGCTCGCCTCGCCGCACCACACCGGCGACGTGTGGCGGGAGCGGGGCATGGACTGGGGCAACACCGCCGCGCTCGGCCGGCTCCAGCTGGCGACGCTGCCCAGCAAACTGCCGGACCGCAACCGGGTACGTGCCTCGGTGCTGGCCGGCGCCGACCGCTACCTGGCCACGCTCGAGGCCCACCCGTACGGCATCCCGTACAACCCGTCGGACAACCTCTTCGACTGGGGTTCCAACAACCTGATCGTCAACAACGCGATCGTGATGGCGGTCGCGTACGACATCAGCGGCAAGGACCGGTACCGCGACGGGGTGCTGCAGACGATGGACTACATCCTCGGCCGTAACGCCCTGAACCAGTCGTACGTCACCGGTTACGGCGAGGTGGCGTCCCGTAACCAGCACAGCCGCTGGTACGCCCGCCAGCTCAACCCCGACCTGCCGAACCCGCCCCGGGGCACCCTCTCCGGCGGCCCGAACTCGGCGATCCAGGACCCGGTGGCGCAGCAGAAGCTGCGGGGCTGCGCGCCGCAGTTCTGCTACATCGACGACATCGAGTCGTGGTCGACGAACGAACTGACCATCAACTGGAACGCCCCGCTGGCCTGGATCGCGGCCTTCGTCGCCGACCAGGACAACGGTGACGCCCGGGGTCACCGGCACTGACCCGCGCTCAGCCGGGAGGGGCCCCTCCGCAAAGGAGGGCCCCTCCCGCACACCTCAGGCGTCGCGGTGGATCCGTACCCGGGGCCGGTCCGGATAGTCCGTGCGGTTCGTCGGCCAGCGGGTTCCGGCGCCCTGGACACCGGTCGGCGGACGTTGACCGACGGGCGGATCGACCAGGGCCGCCGCCTCGCCGGTCCGGACCATCCGGTGCCAGCGCAGCCGGCCGCCGAGCAGGGCGGTGACCACCGACTGCACCACCACCAGGTACATCAACTGGCGGTGGACGAGCTGCTGCAGCGGCAGTGCCCAGAGCGGTCCGAGTCGTTCCCCGTCGAGTCGCAGCGCGTACCCGGCGGTCAGCGTCTGCAGGGCGAGCAACCCCAGCCAGGCCAGCACGAGCTGACTCCAGGGCAGGAAGAACAGCCCGTAGACGGCGAAGACGTCGACCGCCGGCGCGGTGAGCGGCAGCAGCACCTGGAAGACGGTGAGGTACGGCAGCGCCCGTCGGCCCAGTCGTCCGCCGGCACCCTGTTCCCGTACCGACCGGCGGTGCTTCCACATCGCCTGCAGGGTGCCGTAGCACCAGCGGTACCGCTGTCGCCACAGCTGGCGCAGCGTCGCCGGCGCCTCGGTCCAGGCGATCGCCCGTCCCTCGTACGGCACCCGCCAACCGGCCCGCAGCACCGCCATGGTCAGGTCGGTGTCCTCGGCGAGGGTGTCCGCCGGTACCCCGCCCGCGTCCCGTAGCGCCTCCCGGCGGAAGGCGCCGATGGCTCCGGGGATGGTCGGCATGCACCGCAGGACGTCGTACATCCGGCGGTCGAGGTTGAAGCCGATGACGTACTCGAGGTGCTGCCACCGGCCGAGCAGCCGGCGTCGGTTCGCCACCTTGGTGTTGCCGGAGATCGCCCCGACCGACGGGTCGACGAAGCCCTGGACGAGCCGGTACACGGTGTCGGGCTGGAAGACGGTGTCCCCGTCCACCAGGACCAGGAACTCGGTACGGGCGTACCGGATGCCGGTGTTGAGCGCGGCCGGCTTGCCGGCGTTCGCCTGCCGGACCACCCGTACCCCGGGCAGCCGCATCCGTTCCACGATGTCGGCGGTGCCGTCGGTGGAGCCGTCGTCGACGACGATGACGTCGAGGGCGGGATAGTCGCTGGCCACCAGGGACCGTACGGTCGCCGCGATGTTCGCCGACTCGTTGTACGCCGGCACGACGACGGTGACCGGTTCGAGGAACCGGGGCCCGGTGCCGGACCGGGCACCCACCCGCCGGCGGTGCCGTTCGGCGCAGACCACCTGGACGGCGAGCCGGGCAAGGCCGAGCAGCAGCGCCAGGCCGAGCAACCAGGTCATCGCGGCGGCGAGCCAGCCGGCGGCGGTCTGGGCGTACCGCAGGGTGTCACCACCCAGCCGGTCGGTCCGGGAGGCCGGCGGGTTCGACGACGCCGCGGCGAGTCCCCCGGAGACGGTGGTGAACCGGTAGCCCTGCCCGGTCAGCGCCGGCAGCAGCCGGTCGAGCGCGGCGACGGTCTGGGACCGGTCGCCGCCGCCGTCGTGCATCAGCACCACCGCACCCCGGTCGCTGTCCCCGGTGTCCTGGTCGCCGGTGCCGTCGTCCACACCGAGGGTGGCGGCGACGACGGCGTCGACGCCGGGCCGCTGCCAGTCCCGGGTGTCCCGGTCGGCCAGCACCGCGATGTGCCCACTCCGGGCCGCCGCCCGCAGCACCGACTGGTCGTCGGTGGTCAGCGCGCCCGGCGAGGATGAGAACGGTGGTCGGAAGAGGGTGGGGTAGCGGCCGGTGGCCCCGGCGACCGCGGTACGGGTGAGGCTGAGCTCCAGCTCCCGGCGCCAGTCGGGCACGGCAGCCAGCTCGGCGTGGGTGAAGGTGTGCGAGCCGATCTCGTGGCCCTCGGCGAGGATCCGGCGGGTCAGTTCCGGGTGCTCGTTGACCCGGGCGCCGACCACGAAGAACGTGGCCTTGGCGTGGTGCCGACGCAGGACGTCGAGGATCGCCGGGGTCCAGCGCGGATCGGGACCGTCGTCGAAGGTCAGCGCGATGGTCCGGGCGGGCATCGACCGGGTCACCGGCTTCGGGCCGTCGAGTCGGATCACCGGCCCGCCCCGGCTCAGGTCGTCGTCCGTCGACGGCCCGCCGGGCGGAGTCGGGTCACCGTCGGCGGTGCCCGCCCGGTCCGCGGCGTGGCTCGAGCCGCCCGATCCGACGGTCGCGTACCCGTGCAGGAACAACGCGGCGAGCAGCACGGTCAGGGCGAGGAAGAGCAGGAACCAGTGGGCGCGGGGGTCCTTCCGCGCGACGTGCAGAGCCATCCGCGTCACCCCGGCGTCCCGGCCGACCGGTCCGGCCGGCCCGTCCGGTCCGGCCCGCCGGGTTTGCCCGGCGACGGGTTCCGGTGCGGGTCACCAGGGTTGGCGCGGGTGGTCGATGCTGACGGTGCGGGCGTCGTACGGGGCGTCTCGGCGGGTGGGCGGGCCGGCCCCTCCGCCGGCCCGCCCTGGCCCGTCGGGATGGTGCCCGGCCCAGGGGCGTCGACCAGTTGGCCGACGCCCGCCCTCTCCCGTCCGGTTCCGTCCTGCGGGTCCGGCCAGCCCGGTACCGGAACGGAACCGCCCGCGAACAGCCCGAGTGCGATGGCACCGAGGCTGACCAGCAGGCCGGCGCCGAGGCCGGAACCGGCCAGGACGGCGAGCCGGCGGCGTCGACCGGTCCGGTCGACGAACACCGGCTGGGGCCGTGCCGGGCGATGGCGCGTTCGCGTGGCGGGATGGCGGCTGTCCAGCATCTATCGCTCTCTCCTGGATCCGGTGCCGGGATCGCCGACACCGGGTTGGTCACCCGGCCGGCTGCCGGGCTGGTTGGTGGACCGGGGTGGCATGGAGGGCCGGCCGGCCGGCGTCGTGCCGGGGGCCCGGTCCGGGCCCGGTGGCTGTTCCGGTCGCCGGGTCGGGTGTGCCGGGGTTCCGGATGGCCGGTCGACGGGTGTTCGGGCGGCTGGCGGCGGGACGACCCGCGAGGTGGCGGAGTCGGCGGCGGCCAGGACGGCGGCGCAGTAGGCCGCGACCCGGTCCACCCCACCGGCCGCCGCGACCAGGTCGGCGGCCGGCGCCGGCGCGGTCGTGCCGGTGACACCGGCCCGGCGCCCACCGGTGTCCCCGTCGTCGTCGGCTGGTCCGGTGTCGCGGTCGTCGTCGGTCCGTCTGGCGTCGCGGTTGTCGGTCTGTCCGGTGCCGGATGGCCGGCCGCCAGCGGGTCCGCCGCCCCGGTCGCCGCCGGACCCGCTGGTCGGGCCCGTACCGGACGGCGGCGCATCCGGTCGGGGAACGCCGGCGTACGCCCGGCAGAAGTCGAGGTGGGCGGCCGGCGGGGCGGCGGTGCCCGGTGCGGTACCGGACGGGGTCACCGGGGCGGCGGGCACGGCGACGTCGGGCCGGGGCCGGGCCGTGGTGGTCGACGGCTCCCGGAGCGCCCCGGACGTGGCCGCCAGGGTGGCCCCACCGCCGACCGCGACCACCACGGCGGCCAGCACACCGGCCCGGACCGGCCCGCCGGTCCGCAGCCACCGGGGTGCCGAGATCCGGGTACGCAGGGGCCGCCGTCGGTCCGGCAGCGGGTCCGGCCGGCCGAGTCGGACAGCCCGGTACGCCGCCGCCGCGTCCGGCTCGCCCACGAGTTCACCGGGCCGGGCCGGTGCCGAGGCGGCGACGAGCAGCCGGACGAGCCCGTCCAGCCCGGGCGGGGGCCGACCGTCCTGATCGAGCAGCCGGTCGGCGACGCGGGTGTCGAGCCGGCTGAGGTGCTGATTGTTCATCTCAGGCACTAGAGCGCCGTGCCTGCCGCGGGTGTTACCTCAGAACCGGACCCGTCCCGGACGGCGGCTCACCGGACCCGTCCCGGACGGCGGCTCACCGGACCCGTCCCGGACGGCGGCTCACGGGAGGGAATAGCGGCGGGCGACGGCGACGAGTTCCGACTCGTGCGATCCGACGACTCCCACCCCGGGCGGACGGGGCCGGAACCCGGGCAACCCGGCCAGACCGTCACTGCCGTCCATGACCCGCAGCGACACCGGCCCACCGGTGGTACGCAGCCGCAGTTCGACCTCGATGCCCTCCGGCGGCGGCGCGTGGAACACCACCCCGAACGGTTCGGCCGCCCCGGAAACCGGCTCGGCCTCGACCGGGTGGCCGGCGACCCGGGCCCCGACGACGGTGGCGGTCGCCGGGTCGACGTGCAGCGAGACGAGTCGTACCGGCCGTTGGGGGACCAGCCGCAGCCGCAGGGTGCGTACCCCGGCGTCGGTCTGGTCGGCGAGCACGTCGAGCCGGGGCGCGGGCAGGGCCGCCGGCTGTGCCGGACCGACCCGGAACTCCTCGTCGCCGAGGGCCGGGAAGGCGTCCCCGGCCCGGTCGGTGCCGGTGACGTACCGCGCCGTCCACGGCTGCGGGTCCGTCTCGGTGCTCAGCCAGCGGGCCGTACTGGTCTCGGCGTCCAGGGCGTACATCAGCTGGGTCGGCACCGGATGGGTGGGGTCGAACCGGTCCACCGCCAGCCCGACTCCGGCGAGGACGACGGTGGTCAGCGCCGTGGCCAGCGCGGGTACCCCACCGGCGCGGCGGGCCCGGAGCGCGGCCATCGCCCGCTGTCCGCCGGCGGCCGGGTGCAGCAGGTCGACGACCGGGAGTGCGGCGAGGCCGAGCAGCACCGCGAAGAGCGCCGCGACGCCGCCCATCGCCAGGCCGAGCGCGGGGAAGAGCAGGACCACGGTCGGCAGCAGGATCAGTACCCCGACGGTCGCGCCGGCGGTCACCGCGACCACCGGCCAGACACCGTCGCGGCGGCCGACCAGCGCCAGCAGCCCGCCGAGGGTGCCGGCCAACGCGGGTAGCGTCGTCAGGTACGACCCGCCGGGCGCCAGGAAGGCGAGCGCCACCCCGAGTACGGCCAGCCAGCCGAAGCCGCCGACGGCCAGGGCGGCCGGCCCGACCCGGCGTCGGGTGAGCGCGTACCAGGCGCAGAGGGCCGTGCCGGCGAGCGCCAGCACCGCCAGGCGATACCACAGTGGACGGTACGGGTCGAGCAGCGTCGCGTAACCGGGTCGGATTGCGGTGATCCCCGCCCAGAGCAACTGGGCCCCGACCGGCGCGACCACGATCGGCACCAGGGCCAGGCCGAACCCGGCGGCGAGCCGCGGCCACGAGGTCCGGCCACGTCGCCGGGCCAGCCAACCGAGTAGACCGACCCCCGCCAGGGCGAGCAGGGCGAGCGGCAGGGTGAGCCAGCCCGGGTACCGGGCCAGCCCGCCGGGCAGCGGGAAGTAGCTGGCGTCCCCGTCGGCGGTCACCCCGGCCAGGTCGATCGCGCCGAACTCCCGGGCCAGCGCCAGCGCGTTCGCGCCGTGTTGCTGCAGGGTGCCCCGGTCCACCCGGTCCGGGGTGTCCAGCGGGGTGTGGTAGACCGCCGCACCGTCGATGTAGGCGGCGTTCAGACCGACGAAGCCCTGGTCGAGGAAGGCCGTGAAGTCGGTGTCGTTCGGCAGCAGCCGGTAGACCTCGACCGCGAACGAGGTGCCGACCGGGTACGGCGCGGCCCGGCCGAAGACCTCGACCAGCCCGGCGTTCCGGACCGAGGTCTCGAACATGATCACCGGTCCGGTGCTGCCCCGGGCCTCCAGGTTGAGCACCACCCCGCCGTCGGCGGCCAGCGGATGGCTGGACGCGAACGCCGCCGCCCCGCAGAGGCACGCCTCCTCGGCGTCGGTGAAGACCAGGACGACGTCGTTGCGGGGGCGGGGGCCGGTGGTCAGCGCCCGGGCCACCTCCAGCAACGCCGAGGTCCCGGCGCCGTCGTCGTTGCCACCCGGCCCGGACTGCACCGAGTCGTAGTGGGCGACCAGGAAGACCCGTCCGGTGGGGTCGGTACCGGGGATCCGGGCCACCACGTTGCGTACCCGGGCCAGGGTGACCCCACCGGCCCCGCCGCTGAGCTGCCCGGCCTCCGGGCCGACGGTGTCCTGGGTCTCGGTTTCCAGGCCGAGGCCGCGCAGGGTCGTCTCCAGGTGGACCCGGACCCGTTCGGCGGCCGGGCTACCGGCGACGTGGGTTTCCGCCGCGATCGTCCGAAGATGCCCGTACGCCCGTTCCGCGCTGAACTGGTCCGCCGGCGCCCCGGTGCCGAGTGGGGCGGGCGTGCGCAACCCGGCCAGGGTGATCACGCCCACCACCAGCAGCGCGGCGAGCGAGGCCAGCGCCGCCGGTACGCGCCGACGGGGCCGGGCCAGCGCCCGGTCAGCGGCCGGCAGCAGCCGCGCCGGTCCACCGGTCGGTCCGGCCGCCGGTCCACCGGCCGCGCCGGCATCGGGGGTGGAGGCAGGCCCGGAAGCGGCAGCGGCGGCGGGTGCCGGGGAAGCGGACTTGTCGGGGATGGCCGGGGACGGCCCCTCGGGGGTGGGCACGGGTGCCTCCAGGGAAAACGGCAGAGGGGGTGTCATCATCGCGCCTCGATCCGCCGCCGGCCTCCCGGGGCGGCTGAACCGCCGCCCGTCGCATAGCGTGCTCCATATGTCTGTGTCTGTTGACCCGATCGCCGTACTGCGGGAATTTGTCGCGCGGGTCACCCCGTACGACCCGGATCCGGGTGCGGTGCCGGTTGCCTCCGTCACGGTTTCCGCCGGATCGGACACGGAAACGGTGCCGATCACCCCGCATCTGGCCCGGGCTCTGGCGCAGGCGCTGTCCGCCTACCGGGATCCGGCCGATCGGGGTAGCTGCGCGGGTTGCGGTGGCCGCCGGCTTGACGACAATCTGCACTGCGTCGACTGCGGTCGGTTGCACGGCATCCTTGGTGAGGTGATTTCACGACAGGTGGCCCGGGTACGGGAACAGGCCGCCGAGGGCCGGCCGGGCACCGTGCCGTGAGCGGCGGCGCGGCGCCGGCGATTTCGGCGCCGGCGGTGTTGTGTGGCAGCGTGGGGTGGTAAAGGATCGGCCTCGATCGGGCGGCCCGGGGCGGGTGCCGACGGTCACGGCTGGCGACTGATCGGAGCGAGGAGGGACCAGTGACGCGTCGTTGCGTCGCCAGCGGACGGTCCCCGCGTGCGGGAGCGGGGCGGTGACCGGGTCATCCCTGGTGCCGGCGCCGGCGTACCCGCACGGCGGGCTCGGCCGGCACGCGAAGCTGCCGCCCCGGGAGCGGCTGCGGGTGCTGCTCGTCGAGGACGACGAGGCAGACGCCTTCCTGGTCTCGGAACTGCTCGCGGAGAGCGACGCGGCGGTCGACCTGCTGGTCGCCCGTAGCCTGAACGAGGCCCGCGCCCGGATGGCCGGCGTCGACTGCGTGCTGCTCGACCTCGGGCTGCCCGACGCCCAGGGACTCGAGGGGTTGCGTCAGGTGTTGGACGCCGTCAGCGGGGCGGCGGTCTGTGTGCTCACCGGCCGCTCCGACGAGCACCTGGGCATCGGTGCGGTGGCCGAGGGCGCCCAGGACTACCTGGTCAAGGGCCAGGTCGACGGGGTTCTGCTGGCCCGGGCGCTGCGCTACGCGGTGGAGCGCAAGCGGGCCGACGAGAACGCCCGCCGGCTGCGCGAGGTGGAACTGCGTCAGGCCGAGTCGGCCCGACTGGAGCGGGGACTGCTGCCGCAGCCGCTGATGGACACCGACCAGGTACGGGTGCACACCTTCTACCGACCCGGCCGGCACGCCGCGCTGATCGGCGGCGACTTCTACGACGTGGTGCAGACCCGACCCGACCGGATCGACCTGATCATCGGCGACGTCTGCGGACACGGGGCGGACGAGGCGGCGCTCGGCGTCGAGCTGCGGGTCGCCTGGCGGGCCCTGGTGCTCGCCGGGGTGCCGGACGACCAGGTGCTGCCCGCGATGGAGCAGGTGCTGATAAGCGAACGGCCGCTGCGGGAGACCTTCGCCACGGTCGCCGCCGTCCGGCTCGACCTCGCCAACAACCGGGCCCTGGTCCGGCTCGCCGGCCATCCGCCGCCGCTGCTGCTCGCCGGCGGGCGGGTCGAGCCGGTACCGGCGCCGTACGGGCTGCTGCTCGGGGTACGCCCCCGGCCGCCGGTCGCCTACGAACTGCAATTCGAGACCGAGGACTGGTCGCTGCTGATGTACACCGACGGACTGATCGAGGGACGGGTCGGCGAGGGCGACGACAGGCTTGAGGTACCGGGGCTCACCGACCTGGTGGCGCAGCCCCGCACCCGGGACGTGCCATTGCCGCGGCTGCCCGGCTGGCTGGTCGAACGGGCCGAGGAGGGCAACGGCGGGCCACTCGCCGACGACGTGGCGATGCTGCTGCTCAGCCGGGGTGCGGGCCGATGAGGACCCGGGCTGCCGCGCCGAACTGGACCCTGCGGCGCCGGGTCACCACGCTCTGCGTGGTGGTCGGCGCGCTGCTGGCGCTGCTCGCCGCCGGCGCGGCGGTGGTCGCCGCGAACAACCGTCAGCACCTGGACACCCTGCTCACCAAGACCGGGCCGCTGCGGACCAACGGGGAGGCGCTGCTCAGCGCGCTGGTCGACCAGCAGACCGGGGTACGCGGCTACGCGGTCACCGGGCGGGACGCGGACCTGGCGCCGTACCGCGCCGGTCTGGAGCAGGAGACGAAGCTTATCGCCGAGATGGACGCCCTGCTCGGTGACCAGCCGGAGATCCGGCGGGACCTGCACACCGTGCGGGACCACGCCCGGCAGTGGCGGGAGGCGGTCGCCGAGCCGGTCATCGAGGCGGTCCGGACCGACGGCACGGCGGCGGCCCAGACGCTGCTCGCCGCGCAGGCCGGCGACCGGTTCGACAACCTCCGCGCCGAGGTGGCGACGCTGCAGGAGTCCGTCCTCGCGCTGCGCAACGACGTCGCGGACAAGGCGCGGCGGACCGGAAGCGCCCTGGTGCTGCTTTTGATCCTGGCCGCGATCGTGGTGGTGCTCGCCGGGGTGGCGCTGGTGACCTCGCTGAACCGGCTGGTGATCGGACCGGTGACCAGCCTGGCGGGCCAGGTGCGGAGAATCGCCGACGGTGACTACCAGCGCCACATCGAGCCGTCCGGGCCGCCGGAGCTGGCCCAGCTCGCCACGGACGTCGACGCGATGCGTCGGCGGATCGCCGCCGACCTGAGCGAGGTACGCCAGGCCCGGGAGCGGATCGAGTGGGTCAACAGCCAGCTGGAGAAGCAGGCCGAGGAGCTGGTGCGCTCCAACCGGGACCTGGAGCAGTTCGCCTACGTCGCCTCGCACGACCTGCAGGAGCCGCTGCGGAAGGTGGCGAGCTTCTGCCAGCTGCTGCAGCGCCGGTACGCGGGCCAGCTCGACGAGCGGGCCGACCAGTACATCGCGTTCGCGGTGGACGGCGCGCAGCGGATGCAGCGCCTGATCAACGACCTGCTCGCGTTCTCCCGGATCGGGCGGTTGACCACCGGTTTCACCGAGGTCGACCTGAACCAGGTGATGACCGAGGTGGCGGCCCAGACCGAGAACAGCCGCCGGTACGTCGACGGCGAACTCACCTGGTCGGACCTGCCGGTGATCCGGGGCGAGGAGACCCTGCTGACCAACCTGCTGGCCAACCTGGTCAGCAACTCGCTCAAGTTCCGCCGGCCGGACCTGCCGCCGAAGGTGCACGTCTCGGCCCGTCGGGTCGGCGACGAGTGGGAGATCAGCTGCCAGGACAACGGGATCGGCATCGAGCCCGAGTTCGCCGACAAGATCTTCGTGATCTTCCAGCGGCTGCACGCGAAGGACGCCTACCCGGGCACCGGCATCGGCCTGGCGATCGTGAAGAAGATCGTCGAGTACCACGGCGGCCGGGTCTGGGTCGACGTCGAGAACCGCGAGGGTGCCCTGATCCGGTTCACCCTGCCGGTGCCGCCGGAGCTGCCGGATGCCGCCGAGCCGGCCGAACCGACCGCGGTCGGCGCCGACGGAGCTGACGAGGTCGACGGGTCCGGGGACGACGCCGCCACCCCGGCCGAGACGACGGGGACCGGGGCGTCCGGGTCATCCGAGGCGTCCGGGGCCGACGAGGCCACGCCCGCCGGGGCCGGCGGGTCGCGGCGTGACCCGGATCTCGCCACCGGTGAGTCGGCGCGTCCGGCCGACGGGATGAAGGAGACTGTGTGACGGCCGAACTGATCGACGAGGAGGGCCGATGACGGCACCCGCCGACGGTAAGAGCCCGATCGAGGTGCTGCTGGTCGAGGACGACCCGGGCGACGTGCTCATGACGCAGGAGGCGTTCGAGGAGCACAAGCTGCGGAACCGGCTGACCGTCGTCTCCGACGGCGCGGCCGCCCTGGCGTACCTGCGCCGGGAGGGCGAGTACGCGGACGCCGTCGCACCGGACCTGATCCTGCTCGATTTGAACCTGCCCCGTCGCGACGGCCGGGAGGTGCTGGCCGAGATCAAGCGGGACGAGCAGCTCTGCCGGATCCCGGTCGTGGTGCTGACCACCTCCCAGGCCGACGAGGACATTCTGCGCAGCTACCAGCTGCACGCGAACGCGTACGTCACCAAACCGGTCGATTTCGACAGATTCATCTCGGTGGTCCGGCAGATCGACGAGTTCTTCGTCAGCGTCGTGAAGCTGCCGCCGCGTGGCTGACCCGATCGTCGACCGGGTCGGCGCGTTGCTGCGCGAGGCCGCGGCCACCGCCATCCTGCCGATGTTCCGTCGGCTCGACGCCGCCGACGTGACCGAGAAGGCCCCCGGCGAACTGGTCACCGTCGCCGACCGTCGGGCCGAGGAGATCCTGGACGCCGGGCTGCGCCGGATCCTGCCCGACTCCGAGGTGGTCGGCGAGGAGGGGGTCGCGGCCGACCCCGACGTACTCGACCGGCTCAAGGGTCCCGGACCGGTGTGGCTGGTCGACCCGGTGGACGGGACGGCCAACTTCGCCGCCGGACGGCAGCCGTTCGCGGTGATGGTGGCACTGCGGGAGGCCGGGGTCACCCGGAGCAGCTGGATCCTCGACCCGGTCGGCGACACCCTGCTGGTGGGGCGGGCCGGCGAGGGGGCGTACCGGGACGGCGTCGCGGTGCGGTTGGCGCCCGGGGAGCTGGAGCCGGCCGCGCTGCGCGGCGCCGCGCCGACCCGGTTCCTCCCACCCGACCTGCGGGAACGCATCCTGGCCGGTGGACGCCAGCTCGGCGAGCTGCTGCCCGGTCTGCACTGCGCGGGTCAGGAGTACGCCGACATCGTCGCCGGGCGGCAGCACTTCGCCCTCTTCTGGCGGACCCTACCCTGGGACCACGTACCGGGCACGCTCCTGGTCGAGGAGGCGGGCGGGGTTGTCCGCCGGCTCGACGGCAGCGCGTACGACCCGACGGACAGCCGGCCCGGGTTGCTGGCCGCCGCCACCGAGCAGATCTGGGACACCGTCCACGCCGCACTGTTCGCCTCCTGATCCCGGCCTCGACCAGCGCGCTCGCGCCACGGGGCGGCGGCCACGGACAACCCGGCGACCGGGCTCGGGACACCGCGCCGACGCGGGCCGACAGCGGTTGCGGATTCCGGTAGGCTGACCGGCGGTCTCCGCCGAGTGGCGCCGCCTTGGGCGCCGGCGGTGGCCGCCGCCGAACGGTGCCGGTGGATTGCGGTGACGGTGGATCCTGCGGGGTCGGCGGCCGACGCGGAAGGATTGGCTTTCGTGCGTATAACGGCCATCGCGCGGCTACACGGGCCGCGCCGGATCACGGCGTTGCTGGTCGCCGCCGTACTCCTCGCCGTGACACCCACTCTCCTGATCAGTCCCGACGCCCCGGCCCTCGCCGCGCCGAGCGGGCCCGGCAACGAGGGGGGCACCAAGAAGCTGCGGGACGCCCTGGAGGACGCCGCCAAGGGGCACGTCGAGGCGACCAACAAGCTGGAGAACTCGAAGAAGCGGCAGAAGCAGCTCGGTGAGCGGTTGAAGCAGCTGGAGACCGACATTGCCACCCTCACCGAGGAGGTGGGGGTGATCGCCGCCCAGTCGTACCGGCAGGGCCGGCTCAGCCCGGTCTCGGCGTTGCTCAGCAGCGCCTCGCCGGAGGCCTTCCTGGAGCGGGCCAACCGGCTCGACATGATCGCGCAGCGCAACGACAAGCAGCTCCGCCAGCTCACCGAGGCGCTGGACGAGGCGGGCCGGGCCAAGCAGGCGATCGACGCCGAGGTCACGGAACAGAAGCGCCAGGTCGAGATCATCGCCAAGAAGAAGCGGGACGCCGAACGCGCCCTCGCCGCCGTCGGCGGCGGCGCGGCCGGCGGCCTGGTCAGCGCCAACTCGCCGCTGGCCAAGCCGGCGCCGAAGAACTCCGACGGCTCCTGGCCCAGGGAGTCCTGCAACGTGGACGACCCGACCACCTCCGGCTGCATCACCCCGCGCACCCTGCACGCGCTGAACCAGGCGAAGGCGAACGGCTACCGCCGGCACGTCTCGTGTTTCCGCAGCGGTGGCGGCGGTGAACATCCGAAGGGACGGGCCTGCGACTTCTCCGCCGCGGCCGGCGGCTTCGAGAACGTGCACGCGACCGGCGGCGACCGGAGTTACGGCGACACCGTCGCGGCGTTCTACGTCAAGAACGCCAGCCGGCTCGGCGTGATGTACGTGATCTGGTACCGGCAGATCTGGATGCCCGGCACCGGGTGGCGGGCGTACAACGGTGGTGGCGATCCCGCCTCCGAGCACACGAACCACGTTCATCTGTCCATGTTGTAGCCCGAATCTCCCCGACCACCGCATAGCATCGCAGCGATGGACTCTTCACCACCTGAGGTCGCCGACGCTGACGCCGGCACTGACACCGACGCCGGTAACCGGCCCGGGCAGCCGGCGCCGGAACCGGAACGGCGTGCCCTGCCGCCGGGACTCGCCGCCACCCTGGTCTTCCTCTCCAGCGGCGCGGTCCTGGTCCTGGAGACCGCGTCGCTGCGCCTGGTCGGCCCGTACGTCGGAGTGACCCTCCAGGTCACCAGCTCGGTGATCGGGGTGGCGCTGGCCGCGATCGCGTACGGGGCCTGGATCGGTGGCTGGCTCGCCGACCGCCGCGACCCGCGTACCCTGCTGGCGCCGGCGTTGGTGCTGGCCGGCATCACCACCGCACTGACCCTGCCGATCGTCCGGTACGCCGGCGAGGTGCTGCGCGGCGGAGCCGCCGTCGGCATCCTGCTGCTCACCGCGCTGGCCATCTTCCTGCCGGCGGCGCTGCTCTCGTCGATCACCCCGCTGGTGGTCAAACTGCAGCTCGCCGACCTGCGCCGGACCGGCCAGGTGGTGGGACGGCTGTCCAGCATCGGCACCCTCGGCGCGATCACCGCCACCCTGGGCACCGGGTTCGTGCTGGTCGCCGCCCTGCCGAGCTCCGCCATCATCATCAGCCTCGCGGTGCTGCTCGGGCTGACCGGTCTCGGGCTCGGCCGGTGGCTGCACCGGCGGACCCGGACCACCCTGCCCCGGCCGTCCCGGGCCACCGCCGCGCTGGCGGTGCTGGGGCTGGCCGGTGCCTCGTTCTCCGCGGTCGCCCCGACCCCGTGCGACGTGGAGACCGCCTACCACTGCGCGTCGGTGGAGCCGGATCCGGTGAACTCGACCGGCCGGCTGCTGGTGCTGAACTCGGCCTGGCACTCCTACGTGGACCTGAACGACCCGGCGCACCTCGAGTTCGCGTACACCCAGTGGATCGGGGCGGTGGCGGACGTGGCGGCGCCGGCCGGGCAGGCACTGGACGCCGTACACCTCGGTGGTGGTGGCTTCACCATGCCGCGCTATCTGACCGCGACCCGGCCCGGCACCCGTAACGAGGTCTACGAGATCGACGGTGAGCTGGTCGAACTCGGCCGCCGGGAACTCGACGTACGACTCGGGCCGGAACTGCGGGCCCGGGTCGGCGACGCCCGGATGCTGATCGGCGAACGGCCGGACCGCAGCGCCGACCTGGTGGTCGGGGACGCCTTCGGTCACCTGGTGGTGCCGTGGCACCTGGCCACCCGGGAGATGGCGGCCGAGGTACGCCGGATCGTCCGCCCCGGCGGCATCTACGCGCAGAACGTCATCGACCATCCGCCGCTGCGGTTCATCCGGGCCGAGGTGGCCACCGTCGCGGCGGAGTTCCCGCACGTGGCACTGATCGCCCCGCCGGCCGCGATCGCCGGTGAGCAGGGCGCGAACTTCGTCATCGTCGCCTCGGACGCGGCGCTGCCGGTGGAGGTGCTGCGCGAACGGCTCACCACCAGCGCCGACTCGCCGGTGGCCCTGCTCTCCGGTGCCGAGTTGGACGACTTCGTCGACGACGCGATGGTGCTGACCGACGAGTACGCGCCGGTCGACCAGCTGCTCGCCACCGCCTGAGCCGGTCGTCCAGAACCGTGCCCGGTCGGTCGGCCGGGAAGGGGTACGCCGGACGGTGGTCACCGGGACGCCGTCGCGGTCGGCCCTTGTCTGTGCCGGCCATCTCCTCGGTGTTACTTGTGGGTTTCAGCCACATAGCCCGTGCGTGACGTCACTCCTACCGTGAGCCGACGATGCTTCTCCCAACTCCCCCTCATGTGGAGCGAAGATGACGGTCCGGACGACGCGGCGGGTGTTTGTCACCGCCACCACGCTGCTGGCCGCGGCGCTCGCCGCGACGGCCTGCGGCAGCCCGCAGGAGACCGCGACCGGAGGCGGCGACGGCACCGCCCCGGTCAAGGTAGGCCTGGTCTACTCCCAGTCGGGGGCGTTGGCCAGCTACGGCAAGCAGTACATCGAAGGCTTCCGTGCCGGTCTGGCGTACGCGACGGGTGGCACCAACAAGATCGGTGACCGTACCGTCGAGGTGACCGAGGTCGACGACGCGGGTGACCCGGCCAAGGCGGTCTCCGCCGCCAAGGACCTGATCGGCAAGGGATACAAGATCCTGGCCGGCTCGACCGCCTCCGGGGTGGCGCTGCAGGTCGCCCCGATCGCCGCCCAGAACAAGGTGCTCTTCATCTCCGGACCGGCCGCCACCGACGCCGCGACCGGGGTCAACAGGTACACCTTCCGGTCCGGGCGGCAGTCGTACCAGGACGTGCTGACCGCGAAGTCGTTCATCGGCGACGCCACCGGCAAGAAGGTCGTGGTCTTCGCCCAGGACAGCGCGTTCGGCAAGAGCAACGAGGACGCGGTCAAGGCGGTGATCGGCGGCGCCGGTGCCACCGTGACCAGCGTGCTCGCCCCGGCCAGCGCCACCGACTTCACCCCGTTCGCCAGCCAGCTCACCGCCGCCAAGCCGGACCTGCTCTTCGTCGCCTGGGCCGGCACCACTGCCCCGGCGATGTGGCAGACCCTGGACCAGCAGGGCGTGCTCGGCTCCACCACCGTGGTCACCGGGCTGGACATCCGCGCCTCCTGGCCGACCTTCGGCGCGGCCGGCACCAAGATCTCGTTCCTGTCGCACTTCTTCGACGGCGCCGCCGACAACCCGGCCGCGCAGGCGGCGAAGAAGGCGGTCCCCGGCGGCGTGCTGGACCTGTTCCACCCGGACGGTTTCACCGCCGCCCAGATGGTGGTCCGGGCGGCCCAGGAGGGCGGCGACGACGTCGACAAGATGGTCACCGCGCTCGAAGGCTGGAGCTTCGACGGGGTCAAGGGCAAGCTCACCGTACGCGCCGAGGATCACGCCCTGCTCCAGCCGATGTTCCAGGCGAAGCTCGCCGGCAGCGGTGACGCGATCACGGCGACGGCGCAGAAGGTGCTGACGCCGGAGGAGACCGCGCCGCCGGCCGTGGCGATGAAGGGCTGAGCAGGTGCTCGCCACCCGTGCCCTGACCTGGCGGATCGGTGAGGTCGCCATCGTCGACGGCGTCGACCTCGACCTGGCACCCGGGGAGTTCCTCGGCGTGATCGGGCCCAACGGCGCCGGCAAGACCTCACTGTTCAACCTGGTCTCCGGCCTGCGCCGGCCCACCGCCGGCCAGGTGCTGCTCAACGGTACGGACATCAGCGCCCTGCCGCCGTACCGGCGGGCCCGGCTCGGCCTCGGCCGGACCTTCCAGTCCTCGTCGGTCTTCGGCTCGCTCAGCGTGCGGGAGAACGTGCGGCTGGCCGTACAGGCGCACCGGGGTGGCTCGATGAGGCTGTGGCGGCGGGCGGCGGCCGACCGGGAGGTGGTCGCCGCCGCCGACGCGGCACTGGACCGGGTCGGGCTGGCCCACCGGGCGGAGGCCCTGGCCGGCACGCTCGCCCACGGCGAGAAACGGAAACTGGAGATCGCGCTGCTGCTGGCCGGCGAGCCGACGGTGATGCTGCTCGACGAACCGATGGCCGGGGTCAGCGCCGAGGACGTGCCGGAGCTGGTCGCGGTGATCCGGTCGCTGACCGGCGACAGCGGACGGGCGGTACTGATGGTGGAACACCACATGGACGTCATCCTCGGCCTGGCCGACCGGATCGCGGTGATGCACCACGGCGCGCTGCT
Source organism: Plantactinospora sp. B5E13 (assembly GCF_039871775.1). Lineage (NCBI taxonomy): Bacteria > Bacillati > Actinomycetota > Actinomycetes > Micromonosporales > Micromonosporaceae > Plantactinospora > Plantactinospora sp. B5E13. The sequence continues at coordinate 89,512 of NZ_JBDPLT010000015.1, read as the reverse complement.
CGCCTGCGACGTACCGGAGACGGTGATGGCGAACCCGGTCGTGCAGGAGGCGTACCTGGGGGAGGAGCTGTGACCGGGCCCGTCCTCACCGTCACCGACCTGTCGGTACGGATCGCCGGCCTGCACATCCTGCAGGGGGTCTCGTTCGACGTGGCGCGCAGCGGGGTGACCGTGCTGCTCGGCCGCAACGGGGTCGGCAAGACCACCACCCTGCGGGCGATCCTCGGCCTCACCCCACGCGGCGGTGAGGTACGCGGCACCGTCCGGACCGGCGACCGGGACCTCGGCGGCGAACCGACGCACCGGCTGGTCCGTGGCGGTCTCGGCTATGTGCCGGAGGACCGCTGTGTCTTCGCCGGCCTCACCGTCGCGGAGAACCTCCGGCTCGCCGAGCAGCGTTCCGGCACCCCCGCGTACGACCGGGTCTACGAACTGTTCCCGGAGCTGAAGCGGCGTGGCCGGCAGCGGGCCGGCTCGCTCTCCGGCGGCCAGCAGCAGATGCTGGCGATCGGCCGGGTGCTGCTCAACACCAACCGGCTGCTGCTGGTCGACGAACCGACCAAGGGACTCGCCCCGAAGGTCGTCACCGAGGTCGCCGAGGTGCTGGAACGGGTCGCGGTCGCGGTACCGGTGCTGCTTGTCGAACAGAACCTGGCCGTGGTACGCCGGCTCGCCCGCGACGCGGTGGTGCTGGCCGCCGGCCGGGTCGCCTGGAGCGGTGCCGCCGACGACCTGCTGCGGGAGCCGGAGCTGACCAGGTCGCTGCTCGGCGTCGGCGTCGCCGGCGAGCACGCTGCCGGTGCCATCGGGAAGGCGGATTCGTTGTGAGCACCATCGTGTTGTTGACGCTGACCGGGCTCGGGTTGGCGGCACTGTACTTCCTGGTCGCCTCCGGACTCTCCCTGGTGTTCGGGCTCGCCGACGTCCTCAACTTCGCGCACGGGCTGTTCCTCTCCGTCGGGGCGTACGCCACCTGGTGGGCGGCGGGGAACCTGCCGGGTGCCGGCCCGTCCGGCCTCGGTTTTGTGCTCGCGGTCGCCTTCGGGGTGGTCGCCGGGGCGGTGGTCGGGATGGCCGTCGAACTGGTCATGATCCGGCCGCTCTACTCCCGCACCATCGAACAGGTGCTGGTCACCGTCGGCCTCTCGCTGGCCGGTGTCGCGCTGCTCCAGGCCACCTGGGGTGCCGATCCGCGCCCGTTCCCCCGCCCGGCGTGGACCCAGCAGGTGACCCCGGTGCTCGGCGCCAAGGTGCCGAATTCGGGCATCCTGCTCATCCTCGCGGCGCTGCTGGTGCTGGCCGCGCTGCTCGGCTTCCTCCGCTACACCCGGTACGGCCTGATCATCCGGGCCGGAGTGGAGAACCGGGAGATGGTGACCGCGCTCGGCATCGACGTACGCAAGGCGTTCACCCTGGTCTTCGCCATCGGCGGGGCCGCAGCGGCGCTGGCCGGGGCACTCGGCGGCGTCTACTTCGGATCGGTCTCGCCGAGCCAGGGCGGGTCACTGCTGATCTTCGCCTTCATCGTGGTGGTGATCGGCGGCATGGGTTCGGTCGTCGGATCGGCGTACGCGGCGGTCGCGGTCGGGCTGCTGCAGCAGTTCGTCAACTACTACGGCACCTCGGGTGCGGGGGACATCTGTGTGGTCGCGTTGCTCGCGATCGTGCTGCTGCTCCGCCCGCAGGGCATCGCGGGAAGGGCGGCGGCGGCATGACGGAGACAGGCACCTCGTCCGCCGGACCGGCTCCCGCGCAGGCTTCGGCGCAGGCCCCGGCCCCGGCTCCGGCGCAGGCTTCGGGCCCGGCTCCGGCTTCGGCGCAGGCTTCGGGCCCGACCTCGGCTTCGGCGTCAGCTCCGGCCGCTGGGGCGGCCCCGACGGCCGGTCGGGGCTGGCGGCCCCTCCTGCGGACCTGGTCGCCCCTGCTGGTGCTGCTGGTCTTCGCGGTGCTGCCGTACTCGACGGTCTCCGTGCCGGGCATCTTCGACGGACCGCTCAACGCCCCCGGCACCCTGCAACTGCTCGCCATCTGCCTTGTCTTCGGCGGCCTCGCCGCCGGCTACGACCTGCTCTTCGGCCGCACCGGGATGCTCTCCTTCGGCCACGCCCTGTACTTCGCGGCCGGGGTCTACGGCACCGACATCCTGATCACGAAGGGCGGACTGCCGCTGTGGCAGGCGGCCCTGCTGACCCTCACCGGCGGCACCATCCTCGCCGCACTGCTCGGCGCGGTCGCGCTGCGTACCGCCGGCATCGCGTTCGCCATGGTGACCCTGGCGTTCGCCCAGGTGGGCGCGATCCTGGTGGCCCGGGACTTCGGCGGGCTGACCGGTGGCGAGGAAGGTCTGCCGCTGGACGTCTCCGGACTGCCGACGATGCTGGTCGGCGTCGCCAACACGGTCAACCTGTACTGGCTGGCGCTGGCGTACCTGGCGGTCGTGGTACTGGTGGTGCACCGGGTCGCCGGTTCGCCGGCCGGTCGGGTCCTCGCCGGCCTCCGCGACGACGAACGGCGGATCGGGGTGCTCGGGCTCGACCCGTACCGGTTCAAGCTGGTCGCGTTCACCCTCTCCGGCGGGCTGGCGGTCGGTGGCGGGGTGATCTACTGCCTGCTGGTCGGCGGTGCCTCACCACACGTCACCTCCTCCGAACTGACCCTGTCCCTGCTGGTCATGGTGGTGCTGGGTGGACCGGGGACCCGCTGGGGTCCGGTGCTCGGCGGAGTGCTCTACATGTACCTGGACCACCGGCTCACCGCCTTCGGCTCCTCCTCCGCGGTGGACTCGCTGCCCGGCTTCCTGAGCGGGCCGCTCTCCCAGCCGCTTTTTGTCCTCGGCACCGTCTTCATCCTGGCGGTGTACTTCTTCCCGGGTGGGCTCGCCGGCCTCGCCGGTCGACTCGGCCCGCTGCGCGCGGCCCTCGGCGTCGGCCGCCGCCGTCCCGACTGACCCGGCCGCCTCGGTGATCACGTAATCGTCGGCCGGCTGGGGTAGGCCGGCGATTACGTGATCACTGAACCGCTGATGTAACCAGGGGACGGGTCGGTGTAACCAGGGGACGGGTCGGGCCTGTGCACAACCCGACCGGTTGTCCACAGGCCCGCGGCTTGGGGTGGCGGTGCCCACCGCCGTTCGGCACCCTCGGCCGCATGTCCGAGCAGCCCGCATCGCACCGCCCGGGTCGCGGCGATCCGGCCGGCCATCCCACCCTGCCCGAACTGCTCCGGCGGCAGCACGGAGTGCTCACCCGCCAGCAGGCGTACGCGGCCGGACTGACCAAGGCGCAGCTCGAACACCGGGTGCAGACCGGGCGGTGGCGGCGGCTGCCCGCCGGACGGGTCTTCGCCGTATTCACCGGACCGCCGACGCGTCCGGCGCTGCTCTGGGCGAGTCTGCTGCGTGCCGGCCGAGGTGCCGTACTCAGTCACCACACCGCCGCCGAGTTGCAGGGACTCGTCGACGATCCTTGGCCGGACGTCCACGTCACCGTGCCCGGAAACCGCCGGGTACACCGCCTGCCCGGGGTTGTCCTACACCTGCGTACGGGGATCGGGGCGGCCCGGCACCCGAGCCGGCTGCCGCCGCAGACCCGGGTCGAGGAGACGGTGCTCGACCTGACCCAGCAGGCCGGCACACTGGACGAGGCGATCGGCTGGCTGACCCGGGCGGTCGGCCGCCGGCTCAGCACGGCGGAGCGGATCGGCGCGGCGATGGACCGGCGGGCGAAGCTGCGCTGGCGGGCCGAACTGGGGGCGGCTCTGGCTGACGTGGCGGACGGCTGCCACTCACCACTGGAACTTCACTACCTCCGGGACGTCGAACGGGCCCATCATCTGCCGACCGGACATCGGCAGGCGGCTCGGGCCCGTCAGGGCGGCCACTGGTACGACGACGTGTACTACCTGGGCTACCGGACCCGGGTCGAACTCGACGGCCGGGTTGCGCACCCCGCCGATCGCCGGTGGCGGGACGCCCACCGGGACAACGCGGCGGCGGTACTGGGCGACACCACGCTGCGATACGGCTGGGCCGACGTGGTCGAGGCTCCGTGCGGCGTGGCGGCCCAGGTCGGGGCGGTGCTCCGCCGCAACGGCTGGGCCGGCCCACCGCGCCCGTGCGGTCCCGCCTGTACGGCGGCGTCCATCCCGTGATCACGTAATCGCCGGCCGGCTGGGGTAGGCCGGCGATTACGTGATCACTGCTTCGCTGGTTGAACGGCGGGGCCTGTCAGACCGGACGGCAGCGCTGGTCCGGGGAGACGCCGTCGAGCCCGCAGTGGAACACCTCGACCGGTGCGGTGGCCACGTCGGGCACCCGGGCCACCCGCAGCAACGAGATCCGTTTCGCCACCGGCTCGCCGGAGTCGGGGGCGAACCGGATCGGCCCGGCCACCCCCGGGAAACCCTGTGCCGCGTTCTGCCGCAGCACCTCGGTGTGCACCCCGATCGGATTGACCGCCCGGGGGTTCCAGCGCTGCCGGGGGTCGGCGTGCCGCAGCCGCGCCGCCAGGCCCTCCACCGCGCGGACCATCATGGTCGCCGCGTCGTACGCCAGACTGACCCGCTCGCCGACCGGGGCGTTGACGCCGTCCCGGCAGCGTGGCACGTCGAGCAGACCGTCGGCCTGGATCCAGGTCAGGAAGCCGCCACGCACGTCGTCCCGACGATCCCGGGCGGCGTGCAGACTCGCACAGCTGGCCAGACCGGCCTTGGAGACGTACGTGACCGGAAGGTTGCCGGGGGCGCTGGCCCGGAGGCCGGGATTGGCCATGTACCGGTTGGCCGAGTCGTTGGCGACCAGGTGACGGGGCGGGTTGGCGCCACACTCCTTCAACGCCCGGAGGAACCCGTCGAACTCGGACCAGCGGCCGGTGAAGAGCAGCAGGCCGGAATATCCACAGTTGTCGGTCAACCGCTGTCCGGTGCGCCACTCCTCGGCCCGGGCGAGCCGGTCACCGAAGCGCTGCCGGAGCCCGGTCAGCATGGTGCCGACGTACAGGTCCTCGGTCAGGGAGCTGTACTCACCCGTGGTGTAGTACACCCGTGCCTCGTCGACCCGGAGCACCTGCCGGGCGTACTCGTCGATCATCGCCACCTGGTCCCGGTTGGGCGCGGAGATCTGCAGGTAGAGGTCGGAGTTGGCGTCCATACCGTCGGCCGAGAGGGTCGGCGCGATCGCCGGCAGGCCGATCCGGTTGAGTTCGCGCAGCGCGAGGGCGGTGCTGGTCCGGCTGTCCACCAGGCCGACCACGCCGAGCACCGTCGGGTCGTCCCGGGCGAGGTCGGCCAGCATCGCCACCGCACGTCCGGCGTGCCGCATCTGGTGGCCGCCGTTGGCGACCACGACCCGGAGCAGCGCCGCCCCGTCGGCACCGGCCGACTCCTGCAGCAGCGCGTACTGGGCGGTCGCCATCCCCTCCAGTTCCTCCCGCTCCGAGACGTACGACTCCTCGTCGGCCCGGGTCCGGTTGCCGGTGAGGGTGCCGAGGTAGACCAGAGTGAGGAAGGGCCGCCGCCGGTCGCTGCGTTCCCAGACCTGTTCGGCGGCGGTGTTCTGGGCGAAGATCCGTCGCTGGATCGCCCGGAGCCGGTCCTGTCCCGGGTCCCGGTTGAAGACGTGTCGGGCCGAGTCGCTGTAGCCGACACACTCGCCGTCGACCATCTCGACGGACACCGCGACCCCGGGTACGGCCGCCGGGTGGCAGTCCACCGACCACCGGCTGTCGACCCAGGTCACGGCGCCGGCGAGGAGCAGCAGGCTGATCGCGGCGGGCAGGAAGCGACGGGACCACCACGGCGGGGGCGGCGGGCTGAAGTGGTGCGTACCGCCCCGTGGCTCGGATCCGTCGCTCGGGTCGCCCAGCGCCAGCACGATGAGCCAGGCCCCGGCCCGGCGCAGCCGACGCGTCTCGGGCAGCACGTCTGCCCACTCGTCGTACGCCTCCTCCGCGTCGACCAGCGGATACGCCTCGGGCAGTTCGGGTGGTGCGGCGGTGGCCGTGACGAGGACCAGCAGCGGGTCGTTGCGTCCCGTCTCGTTGCGGACGTCGTTGACCAGGCGGACCAGGGTGTGCCCGGGGTCGCCGGGGCGCACCCCGTCGACCAGCAGGATCGGGTACGCGGTACGCCGCCAGCTTCCCGGTCGCCAGAACCGCCGCCGGTACGCCTGCCGCAGGTCCTCCAGGAAGGCGTGTACCAGCAGCTTGTGTACCTGGTCGGGTTGTTCGGCGTCCCGCCAGCCGGCGGTGAGCCGCTCGGCGAAACCGAGGAAGCTCACCGACTGCCGGGGCGCGAGATACTGCTGGCGCATGAACCACCGGTAGTGCGAACCGAGCAGCGGGACCCGTCCGGAGATCGCGACCCGGAAGACGATGCTCGGGATCGCGCGACGGACCAGCCAGAAGACGAACTGGTAGACGGTGGCGCCGGCGTCGTCGCCGCCGGCGGGTCCGCCGTCGGTCGTCTCGTCGGCGGGCCGCCGTCCACGTCGGTCGCGCAGCCGCCGGACCAGGTCGCGGCGGTGCTCGCCGGTGTCGGATTCGTCGGTCGGCGTCTGGTGCAGCAGCCAGTCGGCGAGCGGGTAGTGCCGGAACCGGAGGCGCTCACCGCCGAACGCCTCCAGGGACAGTTGCCGGTACACCTGACGCAGTGCGATCGCGAGGTCGGTTCCGGCGGTCGGCCCGCCGGCGGTCGGCGGGCTGTCGGCCGACGGTGTCGGGCCGCCGTCCCGGGTGGTGTGCGCGGGCTGCCGGGCGGTGGGGCTGGACCGCAGCGGCACGGGGTCGGGCTGCCGGGCCGAGCGGGCGGACGCCTCGAGGACGGCGTGCGGGATCCGGCGTCGTTGTCCCCGGCCCAGGATCCGGCGGAGCAGGCTGATCAGGTCGGGCGCGCCGTCGGCCCGGACCAGCCAGATCAGCGGCAGTTTGCGTTCGCCTCGCCGGGGTCGCCGGAGCAGGTCGGCGAGCAGGCCGAGGAATTCCGAGCCGCCCGACGGGAGTCGTTCCCGTCCGGAGGCGGACTGCTTCTGCTCCGTCAGCCCTCGCATCCCGCACCTCCGACTGTGACCCTGGGTCGTTTAAAGATGACCACAGTGTCGCGAGCGCGGACAAGGGGAGTTTTGACGTCAGCCGATCCTCACCGGGTGCGATGGGGACCGGGTAGCAGCAGGGCCAGGACAGCCCCGACGGCCACCACGAGCGCGCCGACGGCCACCGCCGGTCGCAGGCCGTCCACGAACGACGCCGGGGTGATGTAGTCGCCCTGGCCGGCGAAGACCGAGGCGAGCACCGCCACCCCGACCGCGACGCCGAGCTCCCGGATGGTGTTGTACGTGCCGGAGGCGATGCCCTGGGCCTCGGACGGCACGCTGGCGAGCGTGGCGGTGCTCATCGGGGCGAAGGTCAGGCCCATGCCGACGCCGGCCAGGGCCAGCGGTACCGCGAGGGCGCCGTATCCGGCTTCGACGGTGCTGACCAGGGCGAGCCAACCGAGGGCGATCGCGAGCAGCATCTGCCCGGTGACGATCAGGACGCGTGGGCCGAGTCTGCCGACCACCAGGCCGGCCAGGGGTGCGACCAGCATCGGCGCCATGGTCCAGGGCATCGTCCGGATGCCGGCGGCGATGGGACTCAGCCCCTGTGCCACCTGGAAGTACTGCGCGAGCAGGAAGACCGAGCCGAACACGCCGAGCGAGAAGGTGAACGCCACCGCGTTGACCAGGCTGAATCCGCGCGAGCGGAACAGGTGTGGCGGCAACATCGGGGTCGGGGTGCGGTGCTCCCAGAGCACGAAGGCGGCCAGCAGGACAAGCCCACCGAGGATCGTGCCGGTCACGGCCGTGGACGTCCAACCGCGGTCCTCGCCGTTCGCGACGCCCCAGATCAGCGCGAGCATGCCGGCGGCGGAGAGGACCAGTCCCAACGGGTCCAGCCGGCCGGCCGGCCCCCGGGATTCGCGCAGCACGGTGGTTACCAGCAGGACAGCCACCAGCCCGACCGGGACATTCAGCCAGAAGATCCAGCTCCAGTCCAGTCCCTCGGTCACCGCGCCGCCGACCAGCGGCCCGACCGCGACCCCGAGACCGCTGATTCCGCCCCAGATGCCCACGGCGGCGTTGCGCAGTCGGTCCGGCACGGCGGCGGCGAGCAGGGTGAGGGAGAGCGGCATGACGGCGGCTCCGGCCGCGCCCTGGACGGCCCGGGCCGCGGTGAGTATCCAGGGTTCGGTGGCCAGCGCGCAGGCGGCGGAGGCGATCGTGAACAGGGTGATGCCGGCCAGGAACAGCCGGCGTCGCCCGATCCGGTCGCCGAGTGCGGCGGCGGTGAGCAGCAGCGCCGCGAACGGCAGCGTGTAGCCGTTGACGAACCACTGCAGGTCGGTGAGGGACGCGCCGAGTTCGGTCCTGATCACCGGCAGCGCCGTGGTCACCACCAGGTTGTCGAGGGTGACCATGAACATCGGTACGCCGACCGCGGCGAGCACGGCGGCCAGTGGTCCGCTGCCGGACCGGCCGGTGGGTCCGGCCGGTGCCGACGGTGGGGCCGGACGGGGTCCGGCGGTGTCAGCCGGTTCGGTGGTGACCACGGATCGGCTCATCGGGACAGCTCCTTAGTTGTTATCGACTGATAACTTCACGGGAGCGAAAGTAGCTATCAACTGATAACATGTCAACCGACGGGCTGAAGGAGGCACGATGACCAGGACCCGGTTGACCGCCGCCGAACGAGGCGAGCAACTCGTGGAGGCCGCGGTACGGGCATTCGCCCGGGCCGGGTACGCCGGCACCAGCACCGACGACGTGGCCCGGTTGGCCGGCGTCTCCCAGCCGTACGTCATCCGGCTCTTCGGGTCGAAACAGCGGCTCTTCATCGCCGCCGTCGAGCACGCAACCGGCCGGATCGAGCAAATCTTCCGGGACGCGGCGTCGGAACGGGCCGACCTGGAAGCCCTGGGCGACGGCTACGACCGGCTACTCGCCGAACCCGACCTGCTCGCCATCCTGATGCACGGCTTCGCGGCCAGCGCCGATCCGGAGATCGGGGCCCGGGTCCGCGACCGTTTCGGCCGGATCTACACCCTGGTCCGCGAACTGACCGGCGCGGACCCCCGGCAGACCCGGGACTTCCTGGCCGCCGGAATGCTGCTCACCGTACTCGGTGCGATGCGGGTCACCGGCCCCGACGCGGTCACCCCGGACACCTGGGCGGCCGAACTTCTTGACACCTTCGACCGCCCCGGCGCCAAGTCGGGCGACCACGGCTGCTGAGCGCCGTCCCACCGCCCGTCCCCGAATTTGATCATCGCGCCCGCGGCTGGGCAGGATGTCCGGAAACGACCAGCACATGGGGGAACTGATGACGGAACGTCTGGCGGTGGTCAGCGGCGGCGCGACCGGGATCGGCGCGGCGATCGCGGCGGGTCTGGCCGAGGACGGGTACGACATCATCGTCGTCGGACGCCGTGCCGACCTGCTCAGGGGAGCGGCGGACCGGATCGGGGCCGGCTGCGGCCGACCGGACGCGGTTCAGGCGGTGCCGGCGGACCTGACGGATCCGGCGCAGTTGGCGCCGGTCGTGGCGGCGGTCGGGGACCGGCAGGTCGACGTGGTGGTGAACAACGCCGGTGGCTACCTCGGCGGGGACGGATCCACCCTGGAGGGTGTCGCCGCGCAGTGGCGGGCGAACCTCGACAGCAACGTGCTCACCGCCGTACTCCTGACCGAGGCGCTGCGGCCGGCGCTGCGTCGACCGGGCGGACGGGTGATCCTGCTCAGCTCGATCGCCGCGCTGCGAGGCGGCGGTGGGCCGTACTCGGCGGCGAAGGCGGCACTGCACGGCTGGGCGTACGACCTGGCGCAGCAGCTCGGACCGGAGCAGATCACGGTCAACGTGGTGGCTCCCGGCTATGTCGTCGACACCGAGTTCTTCGGCGACCGGATGACCCCGGAGGGGCACCAGCGGCGGGTCGACGCCACCCTGGTCGGCCGGGCCGGTGAGCCGGCCGAGATCGCGGCGGCGGTCCGCTACCTGGCCGGCCCGTCCGCCGGCTACGTCACCGGACAGGTGCTCGGGGTCAACGGCGGCTCGGTCTTCGGCCGCTGACATCGCCTGGCCGGGGCATCCGCGCCGGCAACTGACCGGATCGGGCGGCGGCTCCCCGTGCAGCCGCCGCCCCCCACGTTCCGACTATGCGTTGAACATCTCGTACGCGGCCGCCGGCGCCGGCTGGGCCTCGTCGCCTTCCGGCGCGGTCAGTTTCGGCGCGTTGCCGTAGTCCTCGTACGTCACGACGTACGTGTACGCCTTCGCGTCGCCGGCGGCGGGCACCTCGAGGGTGAGCGAGGTCAGGTTGCCGTCGCCGTCGACGGTCGCGGTGAACGGAACCTGCTTCGCCGCCTCGCCGAGCGCAGTCATCTGGTCCGCCTCCAGGACTTCGGCCGCCTCACCCGAGGTGAGGTCGATGCTGCCGGAGTACTTTCCGGACCCCTGGTCCTCGACCGACGTCGCGGCCTGGATCAGCGGGCCGGTGTTGCCGATGTCCACGCCCTCGTAGCGCGGCACGCTCTCGCCGTCGTCGAGCTTGGCGCGGTCGATCGCCATCCACGTCTTCGGCAGTTTCGGCAGCCCGGTCAGGCCCTCCGTGTCGGAGAAGGTGATTTTGGACCACACGTCGTCGCCGATGACCAGGAATGCCACCTTGGTGGTGAAACCGTGCTCCGGGTCCTTGGTCGAGATCGCCAGCTCGGCCGCTTTCGCCGCCCCGTCCACCGAGCCGGTCAGTTCGCCGGTGCTGTCCTTGTGGGTGAAGCGGAACGGGCCCTCCGCGCCGTCCGGCACCGTGGCCAGCAGCTTCTCCTTGGCGGTCGGTTCGGCCAGCGGGTTCAGCTCGGAGCCGCACCCGACGAGCGCCGCCGCCGCGAGTGCCACGGCGAACAGACCGCCGGTCAGGCGTACGGCACGGGTCGCCCCGATGGTTCTGTTCATTGTCTTCCCTTCGAACGTCTGTGCTTCCGCAGGGAGATGCTGCCTGGACCTACTGTCGTCGTACTGCCGTTATGCTGCGGTCGGAATGCCGTGGCACTGCCGTCGGAATGCCGTGGCACTGCTGTCCGCCGCGGTGCGGCCGTGAGCGGCGGAGTTGAGTCCTGACGCAGGGTCCGGAAAGGTCGTCTGGTCGCCGATGGTGGGATTTGAGATCCTCGGCCCGCAGCGGGCCTGGTACGGCGACCAGGAGCTCGATCTGGGTCCCGGCAAGCAGCGGGCGGTTCTGGCCGTGTTGCTGCTGCACGTCGGACGGCCGGTGTCGACGGCGCGGATCGTGGACGCGGTCTGGGCCGGGGATCCGCCCGCGAACGGCCCCAACGTGGTGCAGAAGTACATCGCCGGGCTGCGCCGGATTCTGGAGCCGGAGCGTTCGCCGCGTACCCCGGCCCAGGTGCTCACTCTCACCGACGCCGGTTACCTGCTGCGGGTGCCGTTGGACGCGGTCGACGCGGCACGCTTCGAACGGTTGATCCGGCAGGCCCAGGCGGCCCGGGCGGACGGCCGGGTCGCCGAGGCGGTGGAGCTGCTGCGGACCGCGCTCGAACTCTGGCGGGGCGAGCCGTTCCCGGGCCTCGATACGCCGTTCTTCGAGGCCGCCCGCAACCGGTTGGTGGAGTTGCGTACGTCCGCCCTGGAGACCTGGTCGGAGTGGGGGCTGGAGCTGGGGCGCCACCAGGAGCTGGTCGCCGAGCTGAGCCGGCTGGTGGTGCGGTTCCCGGTCCGGGAACGGCTGCGCTACCTGCAGATGCTGGCGCTCTACCGGGACGGGCGGCAGGCCGAGGCGCTGGCCGCGTTCCGGGAGACCCGGTCACTGCTGCGCGACGAGTACGGCGTGGAGCCGGGTGAGCAGCTCCAGGAACTGCACCGGCGGATCCTGCGGTCCGATCCGGGTCTCACACTTCCCACCCCGGCCCCGGCCGCCACAGCCCCGGAACCGGATCCCGGGCTCGGGGCTGTGGCGGCCGGGCATGTGACGGCCGGGCACGTGACGGCCGGGGGTGAGGCGGCCGGGCGTCCGGTTGCCGAGGGTGCGGCCGTCGCCGGTGGTTCGGAGGGTGCCGGTGGTTCGGAGGGCGCCGGGCCGACCGTGGCCGAGGCCCGGCCGGTGTACGTACCCGAGCAGCCGCCGTTCCCGACCGGCGCGGTGACGCCGGGCGGGTTGCCGGTGGAACTGGGCCCCGACCTGGGCGGTGTCTGGCGGCGGGACCGCGATCACCGGTCCCCGCTCTGGGTCAGCCACGTCGGCACCGGGTTGGGCGCCCTGATCGTGCTCGTCTCGTTCGGCGTCCTGGCCTGGCTGGTGATGGCCGTCTTCGCGATCCGGCGACGCAGTTGGCCACTCGCCCTGTCGGCGGTCGGCTACCTGCTGGTCAGCCTGGTCTTCAGCGTCACCATGGGCAGCGGCGATCCGGACGAGCCGAAGCCGTTCGACTTCGTGATGATCGTCATCATGGCCGCCGGCTGGGTCGGTGGCGTGATCCACGTGGTTCTGCTCAACCGGGGCCTCCGGGCGGCGATGGGCGGCGGATGGGCCGGGAAACGCCACGACGGGGAGCGACGGCTGCGGCGGGAGCAGGCCAGGTATCTGCTCTACCACTACCCGGCGGCCCGGACCGAGCTGCGGATCGGCCGCCCGGACCTGCCCCGCCGCTTCGACGACGGCGGGCTGGTCGACCTGAACGCGGTTTCCGAGCAGATCGTGCTCCGGCTGCCCGGGCTCGCCGAGGCGCAGTGGCGGCGGGTTGTCGCGGACCGCGGCCTCCGCGGCCCGTACGGGTCGATGGAGGAACTCGTCTCCCGCTGTGCGCTTCCGCTGACCGCCACGGAACCGCTCCGGGAGATCCTGCTCTTCCTACCTCCCGTACCGGCGGCCGGGACGCCGTTCGACCTGCCGAACGTGCCGGTTCCCGGGCAGTCGGCCGGGCCGGTGTCCGGATGGTCGGCCGCCGTCCCGTTGCCCGAGCCGTCGCCGTACGCCCGGCCGGCAGTGGACGCACCGCCGCACGCGCGGTGAGTCGTCCGTCGGCATCCGCTGGTAGAAATGCCGGATGGGTGACGATCGGGCAGAGGTACGCGAGCGGGCCGAGGCGGTGCTGCGCCGGCTGGCCGGCGAGCGGGCGCGGCTGCGGGACGACCAGTGGCGGGCGATTGAGGCGCTGGTGGTCGACAAGCGGCGGGTGCTCTGCGTACAGCGCACCGGATGGGGCAAGTCGGCGGTCTACTTCGTGGCCACCGCCCTGCTCCGGCAGGTGTCGGGCGAGCCTGGAGCGGGCGAGCCCGGAGCGGGCGCGGCCCGGGAGACCGGGCCGACGGTGATCGTCTCGCCGCTGCTGGCGCTGATGCGCAACCAGGTCGAGGCGGCGGCCCGGGCCGGGATCCGGGCCCGCACGATCAACTCGGCGAACCTGGACGAATGGGACGAGATCGCCGCCGAGATCACCGCCGGTACGGTCGACGTCCTGCTGATCAGCCCGGAACGGCTCAACAATCCGGACTTCCGGGACGGGGTGCTGCCCCGGCTCGCCGCCACGACCGGACTGCTGGTGGTCGACGAGGCACACTGCGTCTCCGACTGGGGGCACGACTTCCGGCCCGACTACCGCCGGCTGCGGACCTTCCTGGCCGGGCTGCCCGCCGGTACGCCGGTGCTGGCCACCACCGCCACCGCGAACGCCCGGGTCACCGAGGACGTGGCGGAGCAGCTCGGCGACGCCCTGGTGCTGCGGGGGCCACTCGACCGGGAGTCGCTGCGGCTGGCCGTACTGGAGTTGCCGAACCCGGCGTACCGGCTCGGCTGGCTCGCCGACCACCTCGACCGGCTGCCCGGTTCGGGGATCATCTACACCCTCACCGTGGCGGCGGCCGGCGAGACCGCCGAGTTCCTCCGTACCCGTGGTTACACCGTCGCCGCGTACACCGGGCAGTCCGACGACGCGCAGCGGCGCGCGGCCGAACGGGACCTGCTGGACAACAAGCTGAAGGCGCTGGTCGCCACCTCCGCGCTCGGGATGGGGTTCGACAAGCCGGACCTGGGTTTTGTCGTGCACCTGGGCGCCCCGCCGTCGCCGATCGCCTACTACCAGCAGGTCGGGCGGGCCGGCCGGGCGGTCGGCGAGGCCGAGGTGCTGCTGCTGCCGGGCGCCGAGGACACCGCGATCTGGCGGTACTTCGCCTCGTTGGCGTTTCCGCCGGAGGAGCAGGTCAGGGCGGTGCTCGGGGTGCTGCGGCCGGACCGTCCGCTCTCGACCCCGGCGCTGGAGCCGATGGTGGACCTGCGTCGGGCCCGGCTGGAGCTGATGCTCAAGGTCCTCGACGTCGACGGCGCGGTCCGCCGGGTCCGGGGCGGCTGGCTGGCCACCGGCGAGCCGTGGCACTACGACGCCGGCCGGTTGCGTCGGGTCGCCGAGGCCCGCGCCGTCGAGCAGCGCTCGATGCTGGAGTACGCGGCCACCAGCGGTTGCCGGATGGAGTTCCTCCGCCGTTGCCTCGACGACCCGGGGGCGACCGCCTGTGGACGCTGCGACAGGTGCGTCGGCCCCCGGCATCCGGCCGAGGTGTCGGCGCCCGGGCTCGCGGCGGCGCAGGCGTTCCTGGGCCGCCCCGGGGTGGAGATACCGCCGAAGAAGCTCTGGCCGACCGGTCTGGAGGCGGTCGACGTACCGCTGCGGGGGCGGCTCGGTCCGGCCGAGCAGGCGCTGCCCGGGCGGGCTGTCGGACGCCTCTCCGACCTCGGCTGGGGTGCTCGGCTGCGGTCCCTGGTCGGCCCGGAGGGGGTCGACACCGACCTTCCGGAGGACCTGGCGGGCGCGGTGGTCGACGTGCTCAAGGTGTGGGCGCACGGTGACGACCGGTGGCCGGCCCGCCCGGTCGGGGTGGTGGCGGTCGGGTCGCGGCGTCGGCCACGGCTGGTCCGTACCCTGGCCGAACGGATCGCCACGGTGGGGCGACTGCCGCTGCTCGGCGAGGTCCCGGCCCGGTCCGGCGATCCGGACGGTGCCGGGCCGCGCGGCAACAGCGCCCAGCGGGTACGAGCCCTGCACGACGCCTTCACCCTGCCCGGGCCGATGGCGGCGGAACTCGCCGGCCTGACCGGCCCGGTCCTGCTGGTCGACGACCTGGTCGACTCGGGCTGGACGATGACGATGGCCGCCCGGCTGCTGCGTCAGGCCGGCGTGCCGGCCGTGCTGCCGTTCGCCCTCGCGGTCGCCGGCTGAGGCTCCGGACCGGGTCCGCTCAGCCGGGTCGGCCGTAGCTGTGGACGGGCTGGTAGTCGACCCGGTCGATCCGGACGCGGCGGCCGGTCCCGGGCGCGTGGATGATCTTCCCGTGCCCGACGTAGATCGCCACGTGGTGCAGGTCACGGTAGTAGAAGACCAGGTCGCCGGGGATCCGGGCGGCCGGGCTGACCCGACTCACCGCCCGCCACTGCCGGGCCGCGTTGTGCGGCAGGCGTATCCCGGCGGTCGCCCAGGCGGCCATGGTCAGACCCGAGCAGTCGTACCCGTCGGGGCCCTCGCCGCCCCACCGGTACCACGTGCCGAGCTGTGCGTACGCGAACCGTACGGCCTGGTTGGCGGCGCCCGGGGCGGAGGCGGCGGGCGGTGGTGCGGTCTCGGCGGGGCGGTCGTCGCCCCGCGGTGACCGGCCCAGCCGGGTCAGTTCGCTCTCGATCGCGAGCCGGCGGGCGGCGAGTTGACGCTCCTGACTCCGCTGCCGGGCGGCGAGTGTCCGCACCGTGTCGCGGGCGGCGGCCAGCCGGGCGTACGTCTCGGTGAGCCCCGTGACGACCCGCTGCCGCTCCCGGGTGAGCCGGTCCAGGATGATCAGCGGATCGACCAGGTCGTCCCGGTTCCGCATGCTGATCAGGGCGCCCAGGAAGCTCAGCGAGCGGACGTCGCCGACCCGGTACGCCCGCGCCGCCAGCTGACTGATCTCGGCCCGGTGCGTGTCGATCGCACGCTGCAACTGCACCATCTCGGCGTGGATCGCCGCAGCCCGGGCCTGGGTCTCCCGCAGTTCCTCCCGCAGGTTGTTGTACTGCTCGACGACGATTTCCAACTGCTCCGCCGCGGTGCCGGGGCCCGGCTCGGCGGTCGGGTCGGCCCGGCCGGGGAGCGGGGCGAGCGCCAGCGCCACGGTCATCCCGGCGGCGAGCGCGGCGGCGCGACGTGGCCATGCGGTGGTCGGCACGATCTCTTCAACGATCGATGCCCGGCCGAGGCGACGTGGTGCCGGTCGGCGTCGCCCGGGGAGCCCGGGGTGACCGGCGGTCCAGGGGAGCTGACCAGCGGGTAACCTGCCCGGTATGAGCCAGCAGCGGTCGGTCGATCGACGGACCCGGTCCGTCGGTTCCCCGCCGCGCGCCGACGCCGACAAGGTGGTCGGGTCGCGTGCCGACGCCGACGAGGCGGTCGGGTCGGCGGTACCCGACCGGGGCACGGTCCGCCTCGCGCTCACCATCGCCGGTCTGGTCCTCGCCCTGCTCGGCGGCTTCACCCTCGGTCGGCTGAACCCGGCCCCGGGGGCGACACCGGTCGGCGGCCCGGCCGCCGGTACGACGTCCGCCGACCACACCCACCCGCCGGGTACCGGCCCGCACGAGCACCCGACCGGCGCCGGCCCGGCCGGTGCCGCCGAGGCGGCGGGTCTGGCGGTCAGCGCCGCCGGCTTCACCCTGGTGCCGACGGGTACGTCGTTCACCGCCGGTCGCCGTACCGATTTCACCTTCCAGGTCCGGGGTGCGGACCGGCGGGTGGTGACCGACTTCGCGGTGGTGCACGAGAAGCCGCTGCACCTGATCGTGGTCCGTCGGGATCTCACCGGCTACCAGCACCTGCACCCGACGAGGGGGCCGGACGGCACCTGGCGGGTGCCGCTCACCCTGGCCGAGCCGGGGATCTGGCGGGCGTACGCCGACTTCACCGCGCGGGACGGTGCCGGCGCCGAGGTGCCAGTGACGCTCGGCGTCGACCTGGTCGTCGCCGGGGCGTACACGCCACACCCGCTGCCGGGGCCAGCCCGGGAGGCGACCGTCGACGGGTTCACCGTGACGTACGAGGGGACCGGGCAGGTCGGGGCGAGCACACCACTGCTGTTCCGGGTCTTCGCCGACGGAAACCCGGTCACCGACCTGCAGCCCTACCTCGGCGCGTACGGGCACCTGGTGGCGTTGCGCGAGGGTGACCTGGGCTACCTGCACGTACACCCGGAGCCCGAGCTGGTCGGCGGGGCGGTGAAGTTCTGGCTGACCGTGCCGAGCCCGGGACGCTACCGCCTCTACCTCGACTTCCAGGTCGGGGGCGTGGTCCGGACCGCCGAGTTCACCGTCACCGTCGCCTGACGGCTGCCCGGCCGGCCCTCAGCCGGCCCGGCGGATCGGCCGGTGGGCGAGCTGGCGCAGGGTGTCCCGGATCAGCTTCTTCTCCTCGGCCGGTACGGCGGGATCGGCGAGCCGGGACATGATCATCCGTAGGTCGGCGTCGACCGGCGACTCGACCACGAGCCGGCGGGCAGCCGGCGGGCCCGGTTCGGCGTCGGGCAGTCCGAGGGCCCGGAACGCGGCACCGACCGGTACGCCCAGTGCGGCGCAGAAGCCACGGACCTTGGCCAGCTCCGGATAGTCCTGCCAGTCGCCGGCGAGCCACCGGAAGACGGTGGACCGGCCGACACCGGTGTGGGCGGCCAGCTCGCTGACGGTCCAGCCGCGGTCGCGTTTGGCGTCGTCGATGGCTCGGCGCACGAAGCGGGCGAAGGCCGCCTGCGGCGAGTCCTGAGTGGCACCAATACTCAGCGGAATCCCTTTCGCCCGGAGCGGGTGACTCTGCTGAGAGTAGTGCGACGTGAAGGTCGACAGCGCCGCCTGATTGACCCCATCCCGCCGGTACCCTCGGCCAGAACTGCCCTCCCGCCTCCGGCTACCGGGTGGCGTCGGACCCGCCGGCAGGCCGGTCGAGCAGGGTTTTCAGACAGGGTGTGACCTGCCACTGTTCGACCAGTCCGGCGTACTCGGCCCGTTGCTCGGCGGTTGGCGCGGCCCCGGTGCGTCGGGCCCGCAGCAGCAGATTGCGCGGGGTGTGCCGGGAGTCGACGAACTCCACCACCTCGACCCGGTAGCCGTGCAGCCGGAGCAGGGCCGCCCGCAGCGCGTCGGTGAGTACGTCGGCGAAGCGTTCCCGCAGGATGCCGTGCCGGACCAGTGGCTCGTACGGCGTCGGAGCCGGGTTGGCCCGCAGTTGCGCGGCCAGGTCGTGGTGGCAGCAGGGGGCGGCGAGCACCCAGCGGGCCTCCCACCGGACCGCCCGGGCCAGCGCCTCGTCGGTGGCGGTGTCGCAGGCGTGCAGCGCGAGCACCAGATCGGGGGCCGGGTCGACCGTCGCGTCCAGGATGGTGCCGGCGACGAACCGGACCTGGTCGGCGCAGCCGAGCTGCTCGGCCAGCGCGGTGTTGCGGCGCCGTTGGTCCTCGCGGACGTCGACACCGACCACCTCGACGGCGACGCCCCGGCCGGTCAGGTACCGGTGGGCGGCGAAGGTCAGGTACGCGTTTCCGCAGCCCAGGTCGACGACCCGCAGTGGACCGGTCAGGTCGGCGGGCAGGGTGGCCGCCAACGCCCGCAGGAACGCGTCGACCTGACGCCGCTTCGCCGCGCTGGCGCCGATCGCGGCGAAGAACGGGTCGTCCGGGTCGAGCAGGTGTTCCCTGACCCGGTCGTGCCCGTTGACCGGCGCGACCGGGGCCGAATCGGCGCCTGCTGTCGCACCGTCTCCGGCCGTCGTGCGGTGGTCGGGCTGCGGCCGGACCCCGGGGTGCGGGGCCGGGGCGCGGTGCAGTTGCGCCTCGCCGCGCTTGGTGACCCGTACCTGCAGGGTGGTGGTGGCCGTCTCGACGTGCCAGTTGCCGAACGGCTCGGCCAGCAGGGCGTCCACCGCCGCGTCCGCCTCCGGTCCGAAGGAGACGTTCCGGGTGTGGGGGCGGGCGCCGTCGTCGGTGACGATCTGCAGCCGGGGACCCGCCTTGAGCGCCACCGGGCGCAGTTCGGCGCGTACCACCGCCGGGGCCGTCCCACGGCGCCGCCCGGCGGCGACCGCGCGGGCCAGCCCGGGGTCGAGCAGCAGCGCCCGTACTTCGGCGAGCGCGCCGCCGAGATCCTGTGGCATCTCTCTCCACTTTCCGCCGGCGGCGTTGTCACGCCGGCCCGACCAGTCCCGCCGGCGGCGTCCGGGCCGCCGGTCGACCTCCGGCGGGGTCCGGGCGGACCCGGACCGGTCCGCCGGCCGGTTCGACAGAACCGCCGCCGGCGGGTGCCGGCGGCGGGTGTTGACGGGGTACGAATCCGTCCGGTCAGTCCTCGGTGGACGGCTCGCCGCCCGGGGTCACGTCGCCGGTCTGGCCGGCACCGCCGGAGCCGGCCCGGCGGCGACGCCGCCGCCTCGGCTTGGCCGCCCCGTCGGTCGTCTCGACCATCGTGGAGGTGCCGCCCGCGCCGGTCTCCCGGCCGGGAGCGTCCGACGCGGTGTCCGTCGATGCGGCGCCTCCCGGCGCGGTGTTCTCCGGGGTCCCGGTGACGATCTCGCCCGCCCGGCGCCGCCGGCGCTGCCGGCGACGGGGCTCCTCCTGGCCGGTGGCCTCGGTCTCGGGCCCGGTCGGCCCGGTCTGGTCGGCTGTCGCGGAGTCCCGGCCACCGCGCCGTCGGCCGCGGGACCGGCCCGCGCCGCCGCCCTCGGTGCGGCCGGGGCCGCGCCGGCCACCGGCGCTCCGGGACCGGCCACCGAGGTCCTCCTCGACCTCGGCCGCCAGCCCGGCCCGGGTCCGCTCCGCGGACGGCAGGGTGCCCGGCGTGCCGGCCGGGATCTCCAGGTCGGTGTAGAGGTGCGCGGAGGTGTGGTACGTCTCCGGCGGCTCCGGCATGTCCAGCCCGAGGGTCTTGTCGATGATCCGCCAGCGGGGCATGTCGTCCCAGTCGACGAAGGTCACCGCGACACCGGTGGCGCCGGCCCGGCCGGTCCGGCCGATCCGGTGCGTGTAGGTGTCCTGGTCCTCCGGGCAGTCGTAGTTGATCACGTGGGTGACGCCGGTGACGTCGAGTCCGCGCGCCGCCACGTCGGTGGCGACCAGAATGTCGATTTTGCCGGCCCGGAACGCCCGCAGCGCCCGCTCCCGGGCGCCCTGGCCCAGGTCGCCGTGGACGGCGGCCACCGCGAACCCGCGGAAGTCGAGGTCCTCGGCCACCCGGTCGGCGGCACGCTTGGTCCGGGTGAAGATCATCGTGAGGCCCCGGCCCTCGGCCTGCATGATCCGGGCGACGATCTCGATCTTGTTCATCGAGTGGGTCCGGTAGACCAGTTGCCGGGTCAGCGGCGACGGCCCGGTCTCGGCGGTGTGCCCGGCGTGGATGGTCACCGGCTGCCGGAGGAACCGTCGGGACAGGGCCACGATCGGATCCGGCATGGTGGCCGAGAAGAGCATCGTCTGCCGGTCCTCCGGCAGCATCGCCAGGATCCGCTCGACGTCGTCGAGGAAGCCCAGGTCGAGCATCCGGTCCGCCTCGTCCAGGACGAGCGCCCGGACCCGGTCCAGCCGCAGCTGCTTCTGCTTTGCCAGGTCGAGCAGCCGGCCGGGCGTACCGACCAGGATCTCGACGCCCTTGCGCAACGCGTCGACCTGCGGCTCGTACGCCACGCCGCCGTAGATCGGCAGGACGCGTACGCCCCGGGTGCTACCGGCCGCCGCGAGATCCTTCGCGACCTGCAGACCCAGCTCCCGGGTCGGTACGACAACAAGCGCCTGCGGCAGCCCGTCGCCGCCCTCGGCCGGGGCGAAGACCCGCTCCAGCAGTGGTACGCCGAAGCCGAGGGTCTTGCCGGTGCCGGTCGGCGCCTGGCCGATGAGGTCGGAACCGCGCAGTGCGATCGGCAGGGCGTACTCCTGGATCGCGAAGGCCCGGGTGATGCCGACCGCGGCGAGTGCGGCCACGGTCTCCTCGCGCGCGCCCAGCTCCGCGAAGGTGGGAGCCTCGGGACGTACCGGCGCGTCGGCGGCCAGCGCTTCGCCGGCCGGGATGTTCTCGGTGTGATCGCTCATGTGGTTGTGGGGGTGCCCTCTCGTGGTGCGCCCCGTCTGTCCAAAGGGCGCGATGTCGGTAAATGGCGCGGGCCACACGGTCGACGGCGAATCGCCGAGGAAGAGACCGGGCCGCACGCGCGCCGCGAGGCAGAATTTCCGAGGAACGTCAGCGCCCGTTTCCGGGACGTCGGGCCCCCGTGGGCCGGCGGGTAAACCGTCGGTACCCGTGGAACTCTGCCGACCAGCGGAACTCTGCCGGCTGCGGCAACTGATCCATGCTACCTGAGCCCGGCATACGGCGTCTCCACTCCGCCCGGAACGCCGACGCGCGGGGTGGCCAGATGTGAGCTTGCTAACTCCGAAGTTGGAGACCGGAAGGGGCGCGACCGGTCGGAACGCCCGGTTTCCGCCGTGGATCGCCGAAGGAGCGGGTTGTCGTCATCCCACCCGCCCGCCGGTCCCCGGGCGGTAACCTGCGGGCGTGTCCGCCCCCGCAGAGCCCGTTCCCGCCGGCCCGTCCGCCGCCTCTCCCGCCCCGGTTCCGGCCGGTGTCGGGGACGGTCCGAGCCCCGGTGCCCGGCCCGGTCCCGTACCCCGGGCCGCGTTGGTGGACCTGCTCGGCCTGGTCGCGTACGGGGAACTGCTCGCCTTCGACCGGATGGCCGCGGACGCCCGACTGGCGCCCGACCTGACCCGGCGGGCCGTGCTCTGTGAGATGGCGGCGGTGGAGATCCAGAACTACCGGCGGCTCGCCGACCGGCTGACCGCACTCGGTGCCACCCCCGGCGAGGCGATGGCGCCGTTCGTGCCCGCGCTGCAGTCGTACCACGACTCGACCGAGCCGAAGGACTGGTGGGAGGCGCTGACCAAGGCGTACGTCGGAGACGGCATCGCGGACGACTTCTTCCGCGAGATGGCGGCCTTTCTCGACGAGCCGGACCGACGGCTGGTCCTCGACGTGCTGCACGACTCCCGTTACGACGAGTTCGCCGGCCGGGAGATCCGGCTGGCGATCGCGGCGGAACCGAAGCTGGCGAGCCGGCTCTCGATGTGGGCCCGGCGGCTGGTCGGGGAGGGCGTCTCGCAGGCCGTCCGGGTGGCCGGCGAGCGCAGTGCGCTGGCCGCGCTGATCGGCACCGACCCGGACGAGCAGACCGGTGTCCCGGCGCTGTTCAAACGGCTGACCGTGACGCACAGCGCCCGGATGACCGCGGTCGGTCTGAACAACTGAGCCGGCGGTCGGTACGGGACTTCCCGGACGTTGTCCGGCCACCCGTCGACGGCACGTTCGGCCGTCGCCGGGTACGGCGGGACAGGGTCAGCGGGCGACGAATCCGACGGCGCGCGGCGACGCCTCGGCGATCTCGACGTACGCCACCTTGTCGGTGGGGACGATGACCCGCCGGCCCTTCTCGTCAGTCAGTGACAGGGTGCCGCCGCCGTTGCTGCCGAGGGCGTCCGTCACGATCTGCTCGATCTCGGCCGGCGTCTGCGCGCTCTCCAGGACCAGCTCGCGGGGCGCGTACTGCACGCCGATCTTGACCTCCACAGGACCTCCTCGTTCAGGGCGAAAGATCCGCCGTCGGAAAGGCTATCCGATTGCCGCGGGCGAGAGTCAGGCCGACTCGCCCTGGAGCGGGAAGCTTGCGATCCCCCGCCAGGTGAGATTGGTCAGCAGCGCCTCGGCCTCCTCCTTCGGCACCTGGCGTCCGTTGGCCAGCCAGAACTGCGCCGCCGTCTCGGCCGCGCCGACCAGCCCGGAGGCGAGCAGTTCGGCGCGGGCCCGGCTCACCCCGGTATCCGAGATGATGGTGTCGGTGAGGGCGGCGATGCAGCCCTGCTCGACCCGCTCCACCCGGTCCCGGACGGCCGGCTCGTTACGCAGGTCAGACTCGAAGACCAACCGGAACGCGCCACTCTCGTGGTCGACGAAGTCGAAGTACGCCCGGACCGCGCCGCTGACCCGTTCCCGGTTGTCGGTGGTCGCCGCCATCGCCTCCCGGACCTTCGCCACGATCGCGTCGCAGTGGGTGTCCAGCAGTGCCAGGTACAGCTCCAGTTTGCCGGGGAAGTGCTGGTACAGGACCGGCTTGGAGACTCCTGCCCGCTCGGCGATGTCGTCCATCGCCGCGGCGTGGTAGCCCTGCGCGACAAAAACCTCCTGGGCCGCCGCCAGCAGCTGTTTGCGCCGGGCCGAGCGCGGTAGCCGCGTTGGTCGGCCGGCAGTCTGCGCGCCGTTGCCCAGCTGGGACACGGTCACCTCCGCTTCGCCTCGCACGTCACCGATCCTCGATCCGATCCTCGTCCCGGGTCGGGTCCATCCTCCTCGCCCGACCGCACAATTAGCCTGCCGCTGTAACTTATCGGCACTGCCACCACACGGTAGCCTCAGCGGGGGCGACCAAGGAGCGCACGGTGGACGAAACAGGGCAACCCGGAGCCCCCACACCGGGAGACAACGGTAACGGGGCAGGTCCGCAGGGCGACCAGGCCCGCCCGATCAACGGCTGGGCGGCCGACGCGGGCTGGCCCGGCGCCGAGAACGGCGGCGACGCGTCCGGGCGGCAGTGGCGGCAGCCGGCGGAGCCGGTGCTGAGCCAGGGCTGGGGAGACCGGTCGACGTCGTACCCGACGCAGCCGTTCCCGGGCACTGCGGCGGAGCACCGGCAGCCGGTCAACGGCGTACACCTGGGCGAGGCGGCCGAGGCGGAGCGGGGCTGGGCCGGTGGACGTGGCGAGCCGGGCTACCCGTACGGGCCGGAGCCGACCGACCCGTACGTGCGACGGTCGCCGGTACCGGAACTGCCGGCGGGGCCGCCGGAGGAGTACCCGACCGGCCCGCTGACCGCGCAGTCGCCCGACGGGGCGGCACCGGCTGAACCGGCCCGGCACGCGTACTCCGAACGGGAACCGGGTGGCACCCTGCCGGCGGGGCAACCGCCACGGTGGGGGGAGTCCGGCTATCCCGGCCACCCCGGACCGATCTCCGGGCCGCCGGCCGCCGCCGTCTCCGGGCCGCCGGTGCCGGCCTCGGCGCCGCCGATGCAGGTCTCCGGGCCGCCGGCCCAGATCTCCGTACCGCCGGCCAACCCCGACCGGATGGTGCGGGAGCGGACCGCGTTGATGCCCGCCGTACCCCGACCGGCCGACCGTGTCCCGGGCCAGGGCGGCCCGTCGGGGCACGGTCAGACCGGAACGCCGTCGGGCGCCTGGCCGGCGGCACATCCGGTCGACCGTGGCGCGCTGCCGAGCGGCCCGGGCGCCGCGCCGGCCGGCCCGGGCGCCGCGCCGGCCGGCCCGGGATATCCACCCGGTGAGCCCGGTACGCCGCAGGGCGGTGCCGGTGAGCCGGACGGTGCCTGGTCGTCCGGGTGGGCACCGCCGTGGGCGGCGCCGAGCCCCACGCCGACCAGCGCGAATCCGGTCGACCCGCAGCCCGCCGGTCACGGCGTGCTCGACCCCCAGCCCGCCGGTCATGGACCGGTCGGCCCGCACACCGCCGGTCCCGCGTCCCTCGACCCGCATCCGGAAGGACCCGGGCCGGTCGGTCCGCCCGCCACCTCCGCCCCGGCCGGGCCCGGCGTCGGCGGTCCCGCCGCCGCGCCGCACGCCGCCGGCCTTGGCCACGGGGGCGACCAGGCCGAGCCGGCGGGCGAGTTCCGGGACGGCGGACACCGCCGCGACGTCGAGCCCGCCCCGGACCAGGGCTGGTCCCCGCCGGGCTGGGCGAACCAGCGGGTGCAGCGGCTGCCCGTGCAGCGGCCGCCCGCCGAGTCCCCGCTGACCGCCGTCCGCGAGGTCGGCCACCGGGACGACCAACCCCAGCCGGCGGGCTACGACGACCGCGGCCAGTCCGGCGGATACGACGACCAGGGCCAGCGTTCCGGGTACGACGACCGCGGCGAGCCGCGCGGCTACGACGAGCACGGCCAGCGTTTCCGGACGGCGTACGACGAGCACGCCCAGCGGGTGGGACACCCGGTCGGCCCGGCGGGGCCCTCGGGCGCCGATCCGGGCAGCCACCGCGTGGGGCCGGAAGATCCCGGGCAGCACGGTCCGGTCGGACCGGTGCCGGCCCAGCATCCCGAGGCGCCGGGTTACCTGCCCGGGCCGGGTGGCCTGCGCTCCGCCCGGGCCGGCGAGCCGACCGGTCATCCACCGCACCGCGAGGCGCTCGCCCTGCCGACCTCGTCCAGCGTCGCCGGTCCGGCGTACCCGCACCAGCCTCCGTCGCTGTCGGCGGCCGAACCCGGATCCGTGCCCCGCCCCGCCGAGCAGGGTTTGGACGCGCTACCCCAACGCATTCCCGCTGAGCCAGACGTGCCCACCGTGCCGGAGCCGCCAGCCGTGGAGCCCCCCGCCGAGACGCCGGAACTCGCCCGAATCGCGACCCACCTGCGTCGGGAGGACGGACCGGTGCAGCCACGCGAGCGGCCGGACGGGTTCGACGTCGAGGCGATCGTGGCGGCGGTACAGGGTGTACCCGGGGTTCGGGACGCCTCCGTCCGGACCACCCCGGCCGGAGCCCACAGCCTGCGGCTGGACCTCGCCGACGGTGCCGACCCGGCCGAGGTCAGCCGGCAGGTGGCCCGGCTGCTCCAGGAACGGATGGGGCTCGCGGCGGCCCCGCAGAACCTGCCCGACACCGCACCGGTCGACCCGACCCGTCCGGGGTGGCCCGGCTCCGGGGCGTCCGCCCCGGGGGCACCGCCCCGGCAGGTGCCGACCGCCGCGCCCCGGCAGCCGGGCACGTACGGCGCGCCCGCGCCCACACCCGCACCCGGGGCGTTCGGCGGGCCGACCGGCCCGGGCACGTACGGCACCGCGACGGAGGGGGCCCGTCGGCGCCGCCCGGCCCCGGCCCGGGGACGGGCCAGCGCGGAACAGCCGGAGGGGGCCACCCCGACGGAGACCGGCCGGAGTGGCGGGCTCGGCGCCACGACCGTCGGCACCTCGTACTCCGGCAGCCCGGTCACCACCACGGAGAGCGCGCCGTCCCGGCCGCTCAACCCGGGCTCACCGCCGGGACCACGGGTGATCATCGACCACGTGCAGGTGAGCACCTTCGGGCTGGACGCCACGGTCGAGGTCCGGCTGGCCGCCGGCGACCAGCCGGCGGCCGGGCTGGCCACCGGGCCGGCGGTCGACGGGTACGTGCTGCGGCTCTGCGCCGTCGCGGCGGCCGCCGCGATCGACGAGCTGCTCAGCTCCTCCACCCGGGTCACCGAGCGCGGCCGGTGTTTTGTCGAACACGCCGCCGTGGTGCCGTTCGGCAGCTGTGAGGTGGCGACCGTGGTGGTCCTGCTGGTCTGCGACGGCTGGGTGGAGCAGCTCGCCGGCTCGGCACTGGTCGCCGGTGATCCACGCCAGGCCGTTGTCCGGGCCACCCTGTCCGCGGTCAACCGGCGGCTTGAGGCGTTGCTCACCTGACCCGGCCACCGGAATCCGGCAGAGCGTGACGACCGGGGAGGGGACGGGGCAGACGTCCCCGCCCCGGTCGGGCCGCCGGCGGCCGTCCTGCACGGAGCGTGGGCGCGAGCCGACGGACAGCGACACACTTGACTGATGAAGCGCGCGTTGCTGGAGGCGGACGAGCTGGTCGTCCGCGACGAGGTGCCGCCGCCGTGGCCCGGCCGGACGGTACGGATCGACGGTCTGCTCACCCACGTCCGGGACACCCCGGCCACCTCCCCGGACGCCGAACCGGCGCTCTATGTGCACGGACTGGGCGGATCCGCGCAGAACTGGACGGACCTTGCCGGCCTGCTCGCGCACCGGCTCGACGGGCAGGCGATCGACCTGCCCGGCTTCGGGCTGAGCGGCCCGGCCCCGCGGTACACCGTCCCGGCCCTGGCCGACCGGGTGATCCGCTACCTCGAACACTCCGGCCGGGGTCCGGTGCACCTGTTCGGCAACTCGCTCGGCGGGGCGATCTCGGTACGGGTCGCCGGGCTCCGCCCCGACCTGGTCCGCACCCTGACGCTGGTCTCGCCGGCGATGCCGTTCCTCGACCCACGGCGCTCGCTGCAGGGCAGGATGGTGCCGCTGCTGGCGGTACCCGGCGCGGAGCGGCTAGCCGCCCGCCTGCTGACCCAGCTGCCGCCGGAGGAGATGGCCCGCCAGGTGATGGAGGCCTGCGTCGCCGACACCAGCCGGATCTGCGACCAGCGGCGGCAGGAGGCGATCGAGGAGATCAGGATCCGCTACACGGCGGAGCACTACGCGAGCGCCTATCTTCGTACGCTGCGTGGCCTGGTGGGGAGTTTCCTGCGGGCGTACCTGCCCGGTGCCGGGTCGCTGTGGCGGCTCGCCGCCACGATCACCGCGCCGACCCTGGTCATCGGCGGCTGGCAGGACCGGCTGGTCGACGTACGGGTGCCGGCCCAGGTGGCCCGGCTGATCCCGGACAGCCGGCTGCTGATGCTGGACGGGGTGGGACACGTGCCGCAGCTGGAGGTGCCGCGTACGGTCGCCCGGGCCGCCCTCGCCCTGCTGTCCGAGCCCGGTACCGGTTCTGGCCGGCTGTCCGAGCCCGGTACCGGTTCTGGCCGGCTGGCGGAGTCCGGTATCGGTTCTGGCCGGCTGGCGGAGTCCGGTATCGGTTCTGGCCGGCTGGCGGAGTCCGGCACCGGCCGGCCGGTCGGAGTTGATCTCACGGGGCAGCAGAATTCGCTCCGCTGACGTCTGATGTAGGCGTGCGGAAAAGTCGGCGCCCCCAGCCCCCGTCCGAGCGTGTCGAACCCGGGCCGGCCCTGTCGTCCGGTCGGCCGCCTCGGGAGGGCCGGGACACCGCCCGGCCGCGCCCGGACGGCCGGGGCGCCTACCGGGGACGGGCACGTCGTCCGCCGGTCCGCCGGTCCGGCTGGCTGGCGGTGGGCCTGCTGGCGGTGGCGGGTGCGGTCGCCGTGGTCGGGATCCTGGTGCCGCCGGCGGACCGGCTGGTGGCCGACGACGGCCCGGCCGGCGCCCCGACCGGGGCGGCCGGACCGACCGGGCCCGCGACACCGAGCCCGACCGCGAGTGCCACGCCGTCGGCGCCACCACCACCGCCGGTGTTGAAGCTCGACGGTCCGGGGCCGTCCACCGGGCCGGGGACGTTCAGCTACGCCAAGGGACGCGGCGAGGTGCTCGGCCGGGCGGGGACGCTGCGGAAGTACCGGGTGGCGCTGGAACGCGGCACCGACGAGGACCTCGACGAGTTCGCCGCGAAGGTGGACGCCGCGCTGGCCGACCGCCGCAGCTGGATCGGCAGCGGACGGCTGCGGTTGCAACGGGTGCCGGACAACGCCGGCCACGACTTCACCGTCTACCTGGTCACCGCCGGTACCGCCCGGCGGATGTGCGCCGAGTCCGGTGTGGACATCCGGGTCGACGGCAGGCCGTACACCTCGTGCCGGGGCGCCGGGCGGGTCATCCTCAACCTGGACCGCTGGCGGCTCTCGGTGCCGCACTTCGTCCGGGCCAAGGTGCCGTTGGAGACGTACCGCAGTTACGTGGTCAACCACGAGGTGGGGCACGAGCTGGGCCACCGGCACGAGCGCTGTCCCCGCGACGGGCGGCCCGCCCCGGTGATGATGCAGCAGACGCTCTTCCTCAACGGCTGCAAGGCGAACCCGTGGCCGTACCTGGACGGGGAGCGGTACACCGGACCGCCGCTCTGACCGGCGGCTGACGGTCCGCCGCGCTGACGGTCCGCCGGTCCGGCCGGGCGTCGGTGCGGCGGCTGGTGCGGGCCGGCCGCCGCGTGGCACAGTGGGCCCGCCATGCAAGGGCCGGCCGCGCACACCGATCCCGTCCGTCTCCCGGAGCTGTCGACTCCGGGCGACCGTACCGGCGACCCGGCGGGCGAGATGTGGCCGGAGGACCGTACCGACGACCGGGCCGACCGAGTCCGACCTGGCGATGCTCGACCTGACGATGCCCGTACCGACGACCCGGTCGACGCGGCACCGCCGGGCGGCCGGCGCGGCCGGCACCGGCTGGCGATGGCCCGGGCCCGCCGCCGTCGCCGACGTGCCGTCGCGCTCGCGCTGCTGTCGACCACCGCCGGCCTGGTGCTGGTCGGGCTGGTGCACGGTGGCCCGCCGGACGGTGCGCCGGTGGCGGCCGGGAGTGCCGACGGAGTGGTCGCCGGTGGCCCGGCGCGCGGTGCCGGCCCGTCCGGAGACGCCGCCGGAGCGCCGGACGGCACGGCCTCCGGGCGGTCCGACGGGCAGCCCGCCGACTATCCGACCACCGGTCCCGGCACCTTCGGGTACGCCGGCGGCGGTGACGTCGTCGGCACCACCGGTGACCTGCGTCGTTTCCGGGTCGCGGTGGAGCAGGGGATGGGGCAGGACACCAACGGCTTCGCCCGCGCCGTCGACACGGTCCTCGGCGATCCACGCGGCTGGACGGCCTCGGGGAAGGTCCGCTTCCAACGGGTCGGCCGGACGGCGAAGGCCCAGTTCACCGTCTTCCTCGCCACTCCGGGAACGTCGGAACGGATGTGTGCCGAGGCTGGCCTGCACACCGAGCGGTACGGCTCGTGCCACGTCCCCGGCGAGGTGGTCCTGAACATCGCCCGCTGGCTGACCGCGGTACCGGACTACGGCGCCCCGCTCGACGTCTACCAGGCGTACGCGCTCAACCACGAGGTCGGGCACGAGTTGGGGGAGCGGCACCAGGCGTGTCCCCGGACGGGCGCCCCGGCTCCGGTCATGCAGCTGCAGACGTACGGGCTGCGCGGCTGCGCGCCGAACGGCTGGCCGTACGTCGACGGGCGCCGCCACGTCGGCCCGGTGCTGCCGTAGCGTGCCGGTGGTCACCCGGTGCCCGGTTATTCCCGCTCCCGGATTCCGGGCAGGTGTTCCACCTCATGGCCGATATCGGCCCCGGCGAGCGACAATGGCCCGACATGCCACTGTCGATGCGCTCAGCCGTCCGCTGAGCGAGGATCGGAACCGGGGAGTCCATCGTGTCACTGCCCCCGCTCGTCGAACCCGCCGCCGAGCTGACCGTTGACGAGATCCGTCGCTACTCGCGCCACCTGATCATCCCGGACGTCGGGGTCGAGGGGCAGAAGCGGCTGAAGAACGCCCGGGTGCTCTGTGTCGGGGCCGGCGGTCTCGGCTCGCCCGCGCTGCTGTACCTGGCCGCCGCCGGGGTCGGCACGCTCGGGATCATCGACTTCGACGTCGTCGACGAGTCCAACCTGCAGCGGCAGGTCATCCACGGCGTCTCCGACGTCGGCCGGCCGAAGGCGGAGTCCGCCGCGGCCAGCATCCGGGAGATCAACCCGCTGGTCAACGTGGTGATCCACAACACCGCCCTGGACCGGGACAACGTGCTGGAGATCTTCGGCCAGTACGACCTGATCGTCGACGGGACCGACAACTTCGCCACCCGGTACATGGTCAACGACGCGGCGGTGCTGCTCGGCAAGCCGTACGTCTGGGGGTCGATCTACCGGTTCGACGGCCAGGCGTCGGTCTTCTGGGCCGAGCACGGCCCCTGCTACCGCTGCCTCTACCCGGAGCCGCCGCCGCCCGGAATGGTGCCGTCCTGCGCCGAGGGCGGGGTGCTCGGTGTGCTCTGCGCGTCGATCGGCTCGATCCAGGTGACCGAGGCGATCAAGCTGTTGACCGGGATCGGCGAGCCGCTGGTCGGCCGGCTGATGGTCTACGACGCGCTGGAGATGTCGTACCGGAAGATCAAGGTCCGCAAGGACCCGAACTGCGCGCTCTGCGGCGAGAACCCGACCGTCACCGCGCTGCTGGAGGACTACGAGGACTTCTGCGGCGCGGTGTCGGCGGAGGCGGAGGAGGCGGTGGTCGACTCGACCATCACCGCCCGGGAGCTGAAGGAGTGGCAGGACGCCGGCAAGGACGTCTTCCTGGTCGACGTCCGGGAGCCGGCCGAGTACGAGATCGTCCGGATCCCCGGCGCCACGCTGATCCCGAAGGGCGACATTCTCTCCGGCGCGGCACTCGCCCAGCTGCCGCAGGACCGGCAGATCGTGCTGCACTGCAAGTCCGGCGTACGGTCCGCCGAGGCGCTCGCCGCGGTGAAGGCCGCCGGGTTCCGGGACGCGGTGCACGTCCAGGGTGGGGTGCTCTCCTGGGTCAAGACGGTCGACCCCTCGCTGCCCAGCTACTGATCCGCCAGTCCGCCAAGGCTGGTCCACCCAGTCCGCCACGGCTGATCCACCCAGTTCGCCACGACGGGGCGGCTCCGGTTTCCGGAGCCGCCCCGTCGGTTTTCTGTCCGAGGAGTCCCCCGCCGACATGTAGTACATGTACTATCGTCGCTCGTAGACCTTGGATGATAGGGGGCAGGTCTATGACTATGACCGAGGGATCGGGCCTGGTTGAGGGATCGGGCCTGGTCGAGGAGGCGGGCCGGCCGCCGAAGCCGGTCGGCGAGCCGGGCCCGCCGCCCGTGATCGACGTACGTGACCTGCGGATGCGCTACGGCCGGACCGACGTGCTCACCGGGGTCACCTTCACCGCCCAGCCCGGCGAGGTGGTGGCGCTGCTCGGCCCGAACGGCGCGGGCAAGACCACGACCATCGAGATCCTCGAGGGGTTCCGGATGCGGTCGGCCGGCGACGTTTCGGTGCTCGGCGTGGACCCGGCGCACGGCGACGAGCGGTGGCGGGCCCGGCTGGGCGTGGTGCTCCAGTCCTGGCGCGACCACGCCAAGTGGCGGGTACGTGAGCTGCTCCAGCACCTCGGGTCGTACTACACGTCGTACGCCACCGACCAGGTACGGCGACCGTGGGACATCGACGAGCTGGTGGACGCGGTCGGGCTCAACCCGCACGCCCACAAGCGGGTCAGCCAGCTCTCCGGCGGGCAGCGGCGCCGACTGGACGTCGCGATCGGCATCGTCGGCCGTCCCGAGCTGCTCTTCCTCGACGAGCCGACGGCCGGGTTCGACCCGGAGGCCCGGCGGGAGTTCCACGACCTGGTACACCGGCTGGCCGACCTGGAGCAGACCACCATCCTGCTGACCACCCACGACCTGGACGAGGCGGAGAAACTCGCCGACCGGATCCTGATCCTGGCCGGTGGTTCGATCATCGCGAACGGCTCGGCGGAGCAGCTCGCCCGGCGGATGCCGTCGGACGCGGAGGTGAAGTGGAGCCGGGACGGCGAGCGGTTCGTCCACGTCGCCGCCGACGCCACCCGGTTCGTCCGCGAACTGTTCGGGCAGTACGGCGACAGCGTCACCGATCTGGAGATCCGCCGGGCCAGCCTGGAGGACACCTACATGGCACTGGTCCGTGAGTTCGAGTCCGGGCGCAGCGGCGCCGCCCTGCGCAACTTCCAGGAGGTGGATCGGTGAGTCCGATGCTGATGGCGGCGCGGGCCGGGCTGGTGCGGGGCGGGATCGAGGTCCGGCACACCCTGACCAACGGTCAGGACCTGTGGAACTACATATTCCCCAACGTCGTCTTCACGGTGGTCCTGTTCTTCATGCGGAACTCGACGGTGCCCGGCACGGATTTCTCGCTCGGCGCCCGCAACCTGCCGAGCATGATCGGCGGCGGGCTGGCCTTCGGCGCCATGGTGACGATGATGATGACGCTCATCATCGAGCGGGAGGACGGCACCCTGCTGCGGGCCAAGGCGATCCCGCACGGCATGCTCGGTTACCTGGTCGGCAAGGTGGTGCAGGTGGCCGGGATGAGTGCGGTCAGCGCGCTCATCCTGGTGGTCCCGGGACTGCTGCTGGTGGACGGGCTCGCGCCCGGGGGGCCCGGCCGCTGGCTGATGCTGGCCGGCGTGGTGCTGCTCGGCCTGGTCGCCTGTCTGCCGCTCGGCGCGATCTTCGGATCGCTGTTCGACAATCCGCGTAACGCCGGGGTGATCATGCTGCCTATCATGGGGCTGGTCGGCACCTCCAGCATCTTCTACCCGATCAACAACTACCCGGTCTTCCTGCAGTGGATCGGCCAGGCGTTCCCGATCTACTGGCTCGGGCTGGGCACCCGCTCGGCACTGCTGCCGGACGAGTTGGCGGCGGCGGAACTCGGCGGCTCCTGGCGGCACCTGGAGACGTTCGGGATGCTCGGTGCCTGGGCCGTGGTCGGGCTGCTGGTCGCGCCGGTGGTGTTGCGCCGGATGGCCCGGCGGGAGTCGGGCTCCAGCGTGGCTGCCCGCAGGGTGAAGGCGATGCAGAGGACCACCTGATGAGTAGCGAGTCCATCTACAACCGCATCGCGGTCCTGCGGGCGGAGCGGGGGATCTCGCGCCGGGACCTCGCCGACGCGCTCGGGGTGCACTACCAGACGGTCGGCTACCTGGAACGGGGGGAGTACAACCCGAGCCTGCACCTGGCGCTGCGGATCGCCCGGTTCTTCGAGGTGCCGGTGGAGGTGGTCTTCTCCACCGAGCCCTTCCCCCGGATCGGCGCCCCCGACCGGGTGGTTGCCTGAACCCGGTCGGTGCGGGCCGCACCGGTCCAGTCTCCGGTCACGGCAGGGCCGGGGCGACGTCGCCCACCGGGGCGCGGAGCCGGGCGGCGTCCTGGCTCGGCGGCGCGCCGAACTGGCGGCGGTACTCGCGGCTGAACTGTGACGGGCTGTCGTAGCCGACCCGGTGCCCGACGCCGGTGACGTCGCCGGGGTGGGTGGCGAGCAGCAGCCGGGCCTCCTGGAGCCGGATCTGCTTCTGGAACTGGATCGGGCTCATCGCGGTGACCGCCTGGAAGTTGCGGTAGAAGGCGGAGACACTCATCCCGGACAGCCGGGCCACGTCCTCCACCCGGAAGGCCTGGGCGTAGTTGTCGCGGATCCAGCGGACGGCGCGGGCGATGTGGGTCAGGCTGCTGTCCGCGAGGCCGAGTTGGCGTACGACGGCGCCCTGGTCGCCGGTGATGATCCGCCAGAGGATCTCCCGTTTGACCAGTGGCGCCAGCACGGTGACGTCACGCGGCCGGTCGAGCAGACGCAACAGCCGGATCGCCGCGTCGAGCAGTTCCTCGGGTGCGTCGCTGACCGCCAGTCCGGAGGGTGTACCGCCGGTGCTGGGCGGGATGTCACCGGGGGCGGCGTGCAGCAGCAGTTCCGCGACCTCGGCCGGGCGCAGGACCAGGCCGAGTCCCAGTGCCGGCCGCTCCGGCTCGGCCTCGGTGAAATGCCCGGTGACCGGCAGGTCGACCGAGGCGACGAGATACTGCCCGGCGCGGTACTCGTAGACGCGGTCGCCGAGCGCCAGCCGTTTCGCCCCCTGGGCGATGAGCGCGAAGACCGTACCGGACATCGAGGTCGAGGGCGGCTCGGTGTGGTCCACCCGGGAGACCAGGACGTCGTCGATGGCGGTGGTCGTGTCCGGCCGGGCGTGCCGGGCCACCAGGTCGCGCAGTTCCTCCAGGCGGTGCATGTGGCGATTGAACCACCTGGCCGATGCTCCGTACAACGAGAGGATCAGGCAAGCATTCAGGAGATCCGTTCTAAAGTTTGAGCAGGTTCCGATGCTTCGATAGGAGGATCAGATTCGCGGGGAGCGCAGACAGCCTCCATGATTGAACAGGTGGACCGACCATGCGGGTCGCTATCGTCACCGGTGCCAGCTCCGGCATCGGGCAGAGCACAGCCGTCCAGCTCGCCCGGCGCGGCGCGGGAGTGATCCTCACCTACGGCCGCAACCATGCCGGCGCACTGGAGACGGTCGCGGGCATCGAGCGGGAGGGCGGCACGGCGGTCGCGCTGCCGCTCGACGTCGGCCGGAGCGAGACCTTCCCGGCCTTCCGCGACTCCGTCGTCGCGGCGCTGCGCGACACCTGGCAGCGGGACACCTTCGACCACCTGGTCAACAACGCCGGGTTCGGGCACGAGGCGACCAGGTTCGAGGAAACCTCCGAGGAGTTCTTCGACCGGCTGATGCGGGTCCTGCTCAAGGGGCCGTACTTCCTGACCCAGTCCCTGCTGCCGCTGATCGTCGACGGCGGCGCCATCGTCAACGTGACCAGCAACTCGGCGCAGGCGTCCGGGCTGACCCCCGGCTACTCCGCCTACGGCACGATGAAGGGCGGACTCACCGTCCTGACCCGGTACATGGCCAAGGAGTTCAGCATCCGCGGCATCCGGGTCAACTCCGTCGCGCCCGGCACCACCCGTACCCGGATCGCCGACAACGCCTTCGAACGGTTCCCGGAGGCGATCCCGGCCGCCGCCGCGACGATCGCGCTCGGCCGGATCGGTGAGCCCGACGACGTCGGCCTGGTGATCAGCGCCCTGCTCGGCGAGGAGGGCCGCTGGATCACCGCACAGAACATCGAGGTCTCCGGCGGCCAGAACCTCTGACCGACCCCGTCCCCCGGAGCGCAGCGCCATCCGCGCCGGTCCGCCATCGATCGACCGGTGGCCCGACCCCGGCCGACCTACCGAGGTGGAACCACGTTCCCACCGGTAGCGTTCTGCGCCGTGGTCGACATGGACGCCGCGATCGGGTTCGTGGTCGCGCACGGGGACGCGGTGGACCGCGCCCGGCTGCAGCGACTACGGACCG
Organism: Plantactinospora sp. B5E13; assembly: GCF_039871775.1. Classification (NCBI taxonomy): domain Bacteria; kingdom Bacillati; phylum Actinomycetota; class Actinomycetes; order Micromonosporales; family Micromonosporaceae; genus Plantactinospora; species Plantactinospora sp. B5E13. The sequence goes on along the minus strand of NZ_JBDPLT010000015.1, from coordinate 53,916 downwards.
GGACGGCACCGGCGCCGGAACTGCTCGCCGAGGCGGAGGTCGGACCGGCTCCGGACGGCGGCTGGCCGGCGAGCTGGGCGGCCGAGGTCGGCTCGGTCGACGCCACCTGCTTCCGACTCGCCGAACTCGACGACCTGGGGGCGCTCGGCCGGGACGCCGCCCGCAGAGCGCTGGACTGGCTGGTCAGCCGGCAACGGGCGGACGGCACCTGGGAGGAGGATCCGTCGCTCGCCGCCGAGGCACCGCCGTGGGCCCGCCCCGGTGACCCGGAGGCGACCCTCTACCTCACCGCCAACGCCGGCTACTGGCTCACCGTCGCCGGCCTGGACGCCCGCCCCGCCGGCCCGCTGGACACCCGGGTCGGCGGGGCGTACGCGGGTGTGGTGCAGGCCGCCGCGCAGGCGCTGGCGGGCCAACTGCGACCCGACGGGACCTGGCCGTCGTACCTGGCCACCGGTTGGTTGGCGGCGGCGGTGCTGCACGGGCGGGGGTTGTTCGGCGAATCCGCCCGGATCCAGTCCGTACTCGCCGTCCGACTGCCGGAGATGTCCCCGGCCGACGTGGCCTGGATGGCGTCGGCGCTGCGCCGGGTCGGGGTCGCGGCCGCCGGCTGGCTGCTGGCCGCCGCCCGGCGTCGGCTCGCCGAGACCCAACGCAGCGACGGCGGCTGGCCCAGCGACGACGGTGCGATGTTCGAGGTGCACACGACCCTGGCGGCGATCCGTGCCTGCCGCTGAGCCACCGGAGCCGCGCCGCCAGCCGGTCCGCGCCTTCATCGGACGGCACCAGGGACTGGTGGGCACCGCCCTGTTCGTCGGGCTCGGTGGCGGCGGGATCGCCGCCTGGCACCGCTGGGACCTGTGGTGGCTGGAGAACAGCCTGGTGCAGGGCGCGCTGATCCTCGTGGCCAGCATCGGCATCCTGGCCCTGTTCTACTGGGCCGAGGGTGCGCTGCCCCCGCACGGCGGTCGCCGGGGCCGGCGCCGGTCGCGCGGCGAGCGCGAGTCCCACCGCCCGGCCCGGTCCCGCCCACGCGCGCGGCGGTCACGACGCCGACGCCGGAAGTGACCAGGGTTCGGGCGGCCCAGCCCTCCGGAGACCGCCGGGGAGTCAGCCGCGCAGGTGGCCGTCACCGGTGACGACGTACTTGGTGGAGGTCAGCTCGGGCAGGCCCATCGGGCCCCGGGCGTGCAGCTTCTGGGTCGAGATGCCGATCTCGGCCCCGAAACCGAACTCGCCGCCGTCGGTGAACCGGGTGGAGGCGTTCACCATCACCGCCGCCGAGTCGACCCGGGCCACGAACTCCCGGGCCGCCGCCACCGACTCGGTGACGATCGCCTCGGTGTGCTGGGTGCCGTACCGGGTGATGTGCGCGACCGCGGCGTCGAGCGAGTCGACGACGGCGGCCGAGATGTCCGCGGAGAGGTATTCGGTGCCGAAGTCCTCGTCGGTGGCCGGCACCACCTCCGCCGAGTACGCCGCCACCTCCGGCGAGCCGTGCACGGTGACCCCGGCCTCGTGCAACGCGGCCAGCACCCGCGGCAGGAACGCCTCCGCGACGTCGGCGTGCACCAGCAGCGACTCGGCGGTGTTGCAGGTCGACAGCCGCTGGGTCTTGGAGTTGAGCACGATCGCCAGCGCCTTGTCGAGGTCGGCGGCGGCGTCGACGTAGACGTGGCAGTTGCCCACCCCGGTCTCGATCACCGGTACGGTCGACTCCTCGACCACCGCCCGGATCAGTGACGCCCCGCCGCGCGGGATCAACACGTCGACCAGGCCACGGGCCCGCATCAGCTCCTTGACCGAGTCGCGGGAGGAGGCGTCCAGCAGTTGGAGCGCGTCCGCCGGCAGCCCGGCACCGGCCACCGCGTCCCGCAGCACCGCGACCAGAGCGGTGTTCGAGTGGATCGCCGACGACGAGCCGCGCAGCAGCGCGGCGTTGCCGGACTTGAGGCAGATGCCGGCCGCGTCCACGGTGACGTTCGGGCGGCCCTCGTAGATGATCCCGACCACCCCGAACGGGACCCGGATCTGCCGCAACTCCAGCCCGTTCGGCAGGGTGCCGCCGCGGACGACCTCGCCGACCGGGTCGGCGAGCGCGGCCATCTGGCGCAACGCGTCGGCGATCGCCGCGACCCGCTCGCTGGTGAGGGCGAGCCGGTCCAGGATCGCCGCCGAGAGACCGTTGTCGCGCCCGGCGGTCAGGTCGGCCTCGTTCGCGGCCAGGATCTCCGGCGTACGGGCGACCAGCGCGTCCGCCATCGCGTGCAGGGCCGCGTCCTTGGTCGCCCGGTTGACGGTGGCCAGGGTGGCCGCTGCGACGCGGGCACGCTTCGCCGCCTCCACGGTCCCGGTGGCAGGGGAGTTCTGGGTCGACATCTGCACACTGTAACCACCCGGGAGGCGTCGCCCGGTGTGCTGTTCGCCCAGCGAGACGGCCGGCCGCCGCAGCGGCCTTGGACCGGCCCGTCCGGTCAGATCAGAGCAGCACCAGATCGTCGCGGTGCACGACCTCGCGCTCGTAGCCCGGGCCGAGCGCGGCGGCGAGTTCGGAGGTGGAGCGGCCGAGCAGGCCGGGCAACTCCACCGCGTCGTAGTTGACCAGCCCCCGGGCGACCGCCGCCCCCGCGTCGTCGACCAGGTCGACCGGGTCGCCGGCGGTGAACGTGCCGTCCACCGCGGTGATCCCGGCCGGCAGCAGCGACTTGCGGCGGGCCACCACGGCCTGCACCGCACCCGGGTCCAGGTGCAGCCGCCCCCGGGGCGAGGTGGCGTGGGCCAGCCAGAAGAGCCGGGCCGCCGGCCGCTGGCGTACCCGGTGGAAGAGCGTGCCCACCGACTCGCCGGCGAGTGCGCCGGTGGCCAGTCCGGTGGCGGTCAGCACCACCGGGATACCGAAGCCGGTGGCGATCCGGGCCGCCTCGACCTTGGTGACCATGCCGCCGGTGCCGACCCCGGCCCGGCCGGCCCGGCCGACCACCACCTCGGCCAGGTCCCGCTCGTCACGGACCTCGGCGATCCGGACCGTGCCGGGACGGGCCGGGTCGCCGGTGTAGAGGGCGTCGACGTCGGAGAGCAGGACCAGCAGGTCGGCGTCGACCAGCGCGGCCACCAGCGCGGCCAGCCGGTCGTTGTCACCGAACCGGATCTCGTCGGTGGCGACCGTGTCGTTCTCGTTGACGATCGGCACCGCACCGAGGTCGAGTAGCTTGCGCAGGGTGCGGTAGGCGTTGCGGTAGTGGGCCCGCCGGGTCACGTCGTCGACGGTGAGCAGCACCTGCCCGACGGTCCGGCCGTGCCGGGCGAAACCGCTGGTGTAGTGGGCGATCAGCAGTCCCTGGCCGACGCTCGCCGCAGCCTGCTGGGTGGCCAGGTCGCGGGGACGGCGGGACAGGCCGAGCGGGGCCAGGCCGGCGGCGATCGCCCCGGAGGAGACCAGGACCAGCTCCCGACGGTCGGCGGAGCGGCGGCGCCCGTCGGCGGCCGGCCCAGTCGGTCGGCCGTCCGGGCCGGGCCCGCCGTTGGCCAGCCAACCGGCGAGTACGTCGGCGAGGGCGTCGACCCGATCCGCGTCCAACCCGCCGGCGGCGGTGGTCAGCGACGACGAGCCGACCTTCACCACGATCCGGCGTGCTGAGGTAACTGCTTCCCGCACCCGCCCATTCTCCCGGTGCTGCTCCGGGCCGGCCGGACCGGTCTCCCCGTACTCCCATATCGTGGCAGCTTGTGACCCCGGAGGAGTACGTCGAAGAGGTGCTGTCGGTGGTCGAGCGGATCCCGCCGGGACGGGTGATGTCGTACGGGGCGATCGCCGACTACCTGGCCGACCGGTCCGGTCGCGCCTCGGCCCGGCTGGTCGGCTCGGTACTGGCCCGACACGGCGGTGGCGTGCCCTGGCACCGGGTGGTGAACGCCGCCGGCCGGCTGCCGCCGGGCCACGAGCGGACGGCCCGGGAGCGGCTGGTCGCCGAGGGGACACCGCTGCGGGGTGCCGGGGTCGACCTGAGGTCGGCCGCCTGGTGGCCGGAGGACTGATTCGGCGACGGTGTGGGGCGGGTCGGTCGGCCCCGGGCGGGTCAGCTGGCCAGCGAGATCGGGCGGGCGCTGTGGCGCAGGATGCGGTCCTTCTCCGCGCCGCCGGGCACGGTCACCAGCAGACAGCCCGAGCGGCGGGCCACGGTGGCGGTCGAGCCGAGCAGGTGGGCGCTGCGTACCAGCACCGCCGCGAGTTCCGTGTCGGCGATCCGTACCCCGAGGATGGTGGTCCGGACGTGCCGGCCGGCGGCCAGCAGCGCGGCCCGCCACGCGGCGGCGGCCAACGCCTGCCGACGGGCGTGCCGGGGGGTCGAGGCACCGATCACCGACGGGTCCAGCAGCGCGGTCCGGCCCTGTTGCCAACCGGTGGCCAGCAGGGTCGGCTGGCCCGGCTCGACGACGTGCAGCCGGTGCAGTTCGTAGCGGCGGCGGACCCCGGCGGTGATCCGCTCCGGCCGGGGTGCACTGCCGAGCCGGGTCAGCAGTGCCGCCAGGCGGGCGGCGGCAGCCTCCGAACTGAATTCGGCCAAGAGGTTCGTCGACTGCCGCACGCTCCCCGCGCGGGTGCACCGGACCAGACATGCCGCCTCGAAGGCGTCCGCCAGCGAAACCCGGTCCAGTGGCTTGGTACCGGCGGTGGGCCGCACGGACGGCCGCCTTGCGGGGTAGGTCGCGGTGCCCCAGATCATTCGGTCGCCCCCCGTACTCGCGACGAACAGCTACCTCAACGGTGGCCTTTGAAACGGTCGGACGGTAGACATCGGTTGAAGGCTTGAGCAAAATTTGCGCTGAGCGGGAGCGTCGCCGGGGTGGTGGTGGGGTGGCCGGGACAGGTGCGGGCCGGCGTGCGGGCGGCAGGCCGACCGTGCGACGGGTCACCACTCTTGCCACGGTGCTGCTGCTGGTCACCACGTCGATGCCGGTCGGCGCCTGCACGTCGCCGAAGTCGGAGACCCGTCGGCTCCGGATCGCCACCGGCAGCGCGACCGCTGTCTACTACGCGGTCGGTCAGTCCCTGGCCACCATCCTCAACCGGGAACTGCCCGACATGGCCGCCACCGTGCTGGTCACCGCCGCGTCCGAGGAGAACGTCAAACTCGTCTCCGGCGGGCGGGCCGAACTCGGCTTCACCCAGGCCGACATCCTGCCGACGCAGCCGCCCGCCGGATCCGGGCTGAGTGCCGTCGCCCGGGTCTACGACGACCTGCTGCACCTGGTCACCCGGGCACAGGGACCGATCCACCGTTTGGAGGACCTGCGGGGCCGCCGGGTGGCGGTCGGCGCACCGGGCTCCGGTACGGCGGTCACCGCGAACCGGCTGCTCAACGTCGCCAACGTACGGAGTGGACTGGCGGAGACGCTGGCGCTCGGCATCGACGACGCGGTGGCCGCGATGCGGGCCGGCCAGATCGACGCGTTCTTCTTCTCCGGCGGGCTGCCGGTCAAGGCCGTCGCCGACTTCGCCGCCGAGACCCCGGCCCGGTTCGTCGACCTCGGCGCGTGGGTCGAGCCACTGCGGAAGTCCTATCGGGAGGTGTACGTCGGACGCGACATTCCCACCTCGGCGTACGGAACGGAACCGGTGACCACGGTGGCGGTGCCGAACTACCTGGTGGTCGCCTCGGACCTGCCCGAGCAACTCGTCTACGACATCACCCGGCTGCTGATGCAGCGGCGGGACGAGCTCAGCGCCGCCCATCCGGCGGCCGCCCGGCTGAACCCCCAGTCGGCGATCACCACCACCCCGCTCGTCCTGCACCCGGGAGCGGCCCGCTACTACCAGTCCCACAAGCCCTGAGCGGGCCCGGCCTCACACCCGGAACCAGGCTTCGGCGGTGAGGCCGGTCGGTTCGGCGGGGCGCATGCTGAGCCGGCCGCCGGAGGCGTCGACGAGGACCGCCACGATGGTCAGGCCCAGGCCGGCGCCGTCGATGTTCTGGGTGTCCGGCGCCCGCCAGAAGCGCTCGGTGGACGATTCGAGCTGGGGTGCGGTCATGCCGGGGCCGTCGTCGGTGACCTGGACGACGATCCCGTCGTCGCGGCGGGAGACGGAGACCTCGACACGGCCGCCGGGGTGGTTGAACTTGACCGCGTTGTCGATCAGCGCGTCGAGGACCTGGTCGATCGCGGTGCGTACCGCCCGGGCCGGATGTGGCCCGTCGGTCGGCCGCAGGTGCAGCGTGACGCCCCGGTGGGTGGCGAGTGGCTGCCAGGCGGCGACCCGGGAGGCGGCGACCGCGGCCGCGTCGACCACCACCATGGTGTGCTCAGCCCGTTCGGTCCGGGCCAGGGTGAGCAGCCCGTCGAGGACCTGGGCCAGCCGGTCGGTCTCCTCCAGGGCGAGCCGGTGCTCGGCACGGCCGTACTCGTCGGTCAGGCTCGGACCGAGTTCCTCGACCCGCAGCCGCAGCGCGGTCAACGGGTTGCGCAGTTGGTGGCTGGCGTGCGCGACGAACGCCCGCTGCCGTTCCAGGGCGTCGGCGACCGCGTCCGCCATCTCGTTGAAGCTGGTGGTGAGTCGGCGCAGCTCGGGTGGACCCTGCTGGTTCGGCACCCGGGCGGTACCGTCGCCGGCCGCGATGTCATGGGTCACCACGTCGAGTACGGTCACCGGCCGCAGTACCCAGCCGGCCAGCCGGAATGCGGTCATCACCCCGGCGGAGACCGCCAACAGCCCGATCGCGGCGAGCGCGGTCCACCAGACGGTGACGCTGCGGCGTACCCGGTCGGTGGTGGAGACCGTGACGACGGTGCCGATCACCTCCCCGCCGTCGCTGACCGGTACGGCCACCACCAGCGGCGCCGCCTGCCAGGGCCAGATCACCTCCGGGATGGTCATCTGCCGGCCGGCCAGGGCACCGAAGACCGCGGTCCCGATCGGCTCCGAGCTGACGAAGTCCTCGGTCGCCACCACCGGCCGGCGTTCCCGGTCGATCAGGGCGGCGGTGATCCCGTACAGCTCGTGGTAGTGCTGGAACTCGTCGTCGACGGCGCCGACCGCGCCGCTGCGCAGCGCGGGACCGGAGAGGGAGGCGAACCGGTTCGCGTCGGCCAGCCGGTCCGCGCGGATCCGCTCGGTCTCCCGGTTCGCCAGGGTGACCGCGAGCGGGGTCTCCAGAGCGAGCAGGACCAGGATCATCAGCAGGGAGTAGCTGAAGACCAGACGGCGGCGCATGTCGGTTCCGGTCTACTCGGCGCAGAGCCGGTACCCGACGCCGCGTACCGTCCGGACCAGGTCGGGGTCGCCGAGCTTGGCGCGCAGCGAGCCGACGTGCACCTCCACGGTGTGCCGGGCGGCACCGGTGGTCGGCCAGACGTCCAGCAGGATGCGCTCGTGCGGCACCACCGCACCCGGCTGCCGGGCCAGCGACACCAGGATGTCGAACTCCTTGCGGGTCAACGCGACGGACTGGCCGCGTACGGTGACCAGCCGGGCGGCCACGTCGACCCAGACCGGGCCGACCTCGATGATCTCGGCGCGGGGGGTGCCGGAACTGGACCGGCGGAGTACGGCGACGATCCGGGCCTCCAGTTCGGCCATGGAGAACGGCTTCACCACGTAGTCGTCGGCGCCCATCCGCAGGCCCAGGACCCGGTCCCGTTCCTCGCCCCGGGCGGTGACCGCGATGATGCCGAGCTGGGCGCTGCGCTGCCGCAGGGCCCGGCAGACCTCCACCCCGTCGCCGTCGGGCAGGGTGAGGTCGAGCAGCACCAGGTCACACGGGGCGGCGGCGAGCGCGGCGGCGGCGGTGCCGGCACGTTCCACGTCGTACCCGCGTCGGGACAGCGCGGAGGCCATCGCACCGGCGACCCGGGCGTCGTCCTCGACCAACAGGATGCGCATCCGGCTCGCTCCTCGTCCGGGTGGGTACCCTCGTGCCGCGGGTCGCGGCCCTGCGATCATCGCGCATCCGACACGCCGGGCGCACCGGGGTGTAAGGAGCCCGATCCTCAATTTTGGCTCAATTCCGGTGCGACGGTGGTCCCGGGTCGGGTACGCCGATCGGCCGGCAGGTCGGCACGTTCGCGGGAGACCGGATCCAAGATCGCGGCGGATAACATTCCGGCGCATGGATGCCCCGCGCACCGGTAGCCGATCGACCATCCGCCCGGTCTCCCGGTCCGGTCCGTCCTCGCTGGCCGGTCTGCCCCGGCGGGTGCACGCCGGCTACGCGCTCGGCTCGTTGGCCACCGGCGCCTTCGGTACGGTGCCCGGCCTGGTGCTGCTGCCGTACCTGACCGACACCCTGGGGGTGGCCGCCGGGGTGGCGGCCCTGCTCGTGCTGCTGCCGAAGGCGTGGGACGTGCTGGTGAACCCGGTCGCCGGCCGGATCTCCGACCGGACCCGTTCCCGGTGGGGTGCCCGGCGGCCGTACCTGCTGTTCGGCGGGCTCGCCCTGGCGGTGCTCTTCGCGGCCATCTTCGCCGCCCCGTTCTCCGCCGACCCGGCCGGCGGCGCCACCCCCGGTCCGGCCGCCGCCGGGTACGTCGCGGTGGCGTTCCTGCTCACCGCGACCGCGTACGCCTTCTTCCAGGTCCCGTACGTGGCGATGCCGGCCGAGCTGACCTCGGACTACCAGGAGCGGACCCGGCTGATGACCTGGCGGGTCGCCGTACTGGCGGTGGCGATCCTGGTCTCCGGCGCGGCCGCGCCGCTGGTGGTCGACGCCGGTGGTGACGGTGTCGCCGGGCACCGTTGGCTGGGACTCTTCGTTGCGGTGCTGATCGTGGCCGGTGCGGTCGGGGCGTTCCTCGGCACCCGCTCGGCGCCGGCGGACGCCGTGGCGGCGAGTGAACCGACCCTGCGGGCGCAGCTCGCGGTCGCGGCCGGGAACCGGCCGTTCCGGCTGCTGCTGAGCTGTTTTGTCGTCCAGTCGGCCGGCGTCGCGACGGTGTTGGCCGGGGTGAACTACTTCGCCGAGCAGATCCTGCGGGATCCGGGGACCGGCCCGACGCTGCTCTTCGCCTGTTTTGTCGGCCCGGCCCTGCTGGTGATGCCACTGTGGAGTCGGGCCGGCGCCCGGCTGGGCAAGATCCGGGCGTTCGGCCTCGCGTCGCTGCTGCTGGCGCTGGGCACGCTGCTGCTGGTCGCCGCGCCGGTGCTGCCGGCCTGGCTGGTCTACCTGGTGGTGGCGGTGATCGGCGGCGGCTACGCCGGTCAGCAGGTGTTCGCGCTGGCGATGCTGCCGGACTGCATCGCGTACGACACCGCGCGGACCGGGCGGCGGCAGGCCGGGGTCTTCACCGGGCTCTGGACGGCGGGCGAGACGTTCGGGTTGGCGCTCGGGCCCGGCATCTACGGCCTGGTCCTGCAGGTGTCCGGCTACGTCTCCTCGTCGACCGGTACGGCGGCGGCGCAGCCGGACAGCGCCCGGCTCGGGGTGCTGCTCGGGTTCACGGTGCTGCCGGCGTTGCTGATCGGGCTGGCGCTGCTGACGGTACGCGGCTACGACCTCACCCCGCAGCGGCTGGCCGCCGTCGGTGCGCCGGCCGACGGGCGGGACGGGGCCGGGCGGTGACCAGCGGGGCGGCACGACGGACGACGGGGCGCCGGCCGCGACGTTGACCGTGCCCCGGATCGGCGCCTACGGTGGCCGCCATGGTCGAGGCGCTGCCGGCGAAGGGCGTACCCGCGGATCAGATCCTGGCCGAGTTGGGTGACCTGCGGGCGGCGGATCTGCCGACGCACGGTGGCCGGCTCTTCGCCTACGTCTACGACCCGGCGATACCCGGTCTGGACGAGTTGGCGACGACCGCGTACGCCCGGTCGGCGCACGTCAACGGGCTCGACCCGACCGCGTTCCCGTCCCTGCTGACGATGGAGAACGCCCTGGTCGGGGCGGCGGCCCGACTGCTCGGCGGTGGTCCCGGCACCGCCGCGCCGGACGTGGTCGGCAGTGTCACCGGCGGCGGCACCGAGTCGCTGATCCTGGCGGTGAAGGCGGCCCGGGACGCCCGGCCCGAGGTGACGCGGCCCCGGCTGGTGGTGCCGGCCACCGGGCACGCCGCGTTCGCCAAGGCGGCGCACTACCTGGGGGTCGCCCTCGACCAGGTGCCGGTGTCGGCGGAGACGTTGCGGCCGTCGGTCGACGACGTCCGGGCCGCGATCGGGCCGGAGACGGTGCTGGTCGCCTGCTCCGCTCCGTCGTACGCGCACGGGGTGGTGGACCCGGTGGCACAGATCGCCGAGGTGGCGGCGTCGGCCGGGGTACGGTGCCACGTGGACGCCTGTTTCGGCGGCTGGACCCTGCCGTACCTGCGTCGGCTCGGCGTACCGGTGCCGCCGTTCGACCTCACCGTCCCCGGGGTCACCTCGATCTCGGTCGACCTGCACAAGTACGCGTACACCCCGAAGGGTGTCTCGGTGCTGCTGCACCGGGACGCGGACCTGCGCCGGCCGCAGTACTTCGCGTTCGCCGGCTGGCCGGGCTACACCATGGTGAACCCGGTGATCTCCTCCACCCGCTCCGGTGGCCCGATCGCCGCCGCGTACGCCACCCTGCGGCACGTCGGCGACGACGGATACCTCCGGCTGGCCGAGCAGGTCCTGGCCGGGGTACGCGGACTCGCCGCCGCGGTGTCCGAGGTGGACGGTCTGCGGCTGCTCGCCGAACCGGAGTCGACGGTGGTCTGCTTCACCAGCACCGGGTCCGGGCCGGACCTTTTTGTCCTCGCCGACGAGTTGGCCGTGCGTGGTTGGCACTGCCAGCCCCAGTTGTCGTACGCCGGCCTGCCGGCCAGCATCCACCTGTCGGTGGCCGCGGCGGTGGCTCCCCGGGTGGCGGAGTTCGGTCCGGATCTGCGGGACGCGGTCGAGGCGGCCCGGCTGGCCGGGCCGGTACGGCTGCCCGCCGAGGTGCTGGCCCTGGCCGGGGCGCTGACCCCGGAGCTGCTCACCCCGGAACTGGTGGCCAACCTTGCCGCCGGACTGGGTCTCGGCGCCGGCCCCGCCGCCGACTCCTCGGCCGGGCCGCTGCCGGCCCGGATGGCACTGGTGAACACGCTGCTCGATGCCGTACCGCTGGCGCTGCGGGAGCGCTTGCTGGGTGAGTTCCTCGGCCTGTTGCAGCGGCCGACGTACTGACCCGCCGGGCCGGTGCCGGCCAGAGGCGACAGCCTTGTATCGATCCATCGACAAATGTTGCCGCCATGTATTTACTGTTAAGAATCTTTCTTTTATGTTGAGGAGACCTTCCCGATGACCTAAGGAGCCCGCGATGCGGAGATCCGTGGTTCTGACGTTGGCGACGGTCGCCGCCGTCCTCGCCAGCGTGCTCGTGGCCGCGCCGGCCGCCCAGGCGCACGGCTACATCTCGTCCCCGCCCAGCCGGCAGGCCCTCTGCGCGCAGCGGGCGGTGCCGGACTGCGGCCAGATCCAGTGGGAGCCGCAGAGCGTGGAGGGGCCGAAGGGCCTGCGCAACTGCCACGCCAACATCGCGCACTTCGCGGTCCTCAACGACGACGGCCGCGGCTGGCCGGCCACCTCGGTCGGCAACACGGTCACCTTCAACTGGGTGCTCACCGCCCGGCACGCCACCAGCACCTGGGAGTACTACATCGGCGGCTCCCGGATCGCCGTCTTCGACGACGGCGGACGGCAGCCCGGCGCCACCGTCTCGCACACCGTCAACCTCGGCGGGCGGACCGGCCGGCAGAAGGTGCTGGCCATCTGGAACATCGCCGACACCGCCAACGCCTTCTACAGCTGCGTCGACCTCCAGGTCGGCGGTGGCGGCAACCCGAACCCGACCCCCACCCCGACCCGTACGACCAACCCGCCCACGCCTCCGCCGACCAGCGCGCCCACCCCGCCGCCGTCCAGCGGCACCTGGCAGGCCGGCACCACGTACCAGGTCGGCAGCACGGTGACCTTCAACGGTCTCAGCTACCGCTGCCGCCAGGCGCACACCGCCATCCAGGGCTGGGAACCCCCCTACGTCCCGGCCCTGTGGGAACGGATCTGAGCGGACCGGAGCTGAGCCGACCGGAGCCGGCGGGTGACGTCACGCCGAACGGCACCCGTCACGGGCCCGCGTCGAACGTGACGCGGGCCTGTACCGCCGTCGAGCGGTGTGGTCGGGGCGGCAGCCCGCAGACCGGCAGGCGCCCGGCAACCGGCGACGGACGCCGGGAACGGATCGGAGGAGAAGGATGGCGTACTGGCGTCGTACCCCACTCGTCGTCGCCCTGCTGCTGCTCGGCGGCTGCGGGGCCGGCCCGACCGGCCCGACCGGCCAGCCGGCCGCCGCGCCACCCAGCCCGGTCCCGACGGCGGTCGCGGCCGGAGCGCCGGCCACGTCCGGAGCGGTCACGCCCGGTGCGTCGGCCGCGTTCAACGCCGCCGACGTGATGTTCCTGCAGATGATGGTCACCCACCACGGCCAGGGCCTGGACCTGGTACGACTCGTGCCCGGCCGGGCGGCACGGTCCGAGGTGACCGTCCTGGCGGCCGCCATCGAGGTGACCCAACGGGCCGAACAGGAGACGATGCGGGGCTGGCTGCGGGACTGGGGACGGCCGACCGAGGCGGATCCCGACGCGCACGCGCACGCCGACCACGGCGGACTGCCGGTGACCGGGCCGGCGCAGATCGCCGACCTGGGGCGCAAGAGCGGGACGGAGTTCGAGACCGACTTCCTCAACCTGCTGATCGGCCACCAGCACGGCGCCGTCGAGATGGCCCGGATGGAACTGCGGTCGGGGACGTACCCGGAGGTCCGCGAGTTGGCCCGGCGGATCGAGCTGTCCCGGACCGCGCAGATCGACCAGATGCTGAAACTGGCCGCCGCGCCGGCCGGCGACGGATCGGCCGGGTAGCTGCCGGCGCCCACGCCCCCGGCGCTGTGGTTCACTGTCGGGAGGAGACCAGGAGAGGGGGCGATCGTGCAGCTACCGGCGGTGCTCGGCGAACCGATCCGGTTCGTGCTCAACTGGGGCCGGCGCTACTCGCTCTGGGTCTTCAACTTCGGGCTGGCCTGCTGCGCCATCGAGTTCATCGCCACCAGCATGGGACGGCACGACTTCATCCGGCTCGGCGTGATCCCGTTCGCGCACGGCCCGCGCCAGGCCGACCTGATGGTGGTCTCCGGCACCGTCACCGACAAGATGGCCCCGGCGATCAAGCGGCTCTACGACCAGATGCCCGAACCGAAGTACGTCATCTCGTTCGGCGCCTGCTCCAACTGCGGGGGGCCGTACTGGGACTCGTACTCGGTGACCAAGGGAGTCGACCAGATCATCCCGGTCGACGTGTACGTACCCGGCTGTCCGCCCCGGCCGGAGGCACTGCTGCACGGCATCCTGATGCTGCAGGAGAAGATCGCCGGCGAGCGGTCCGGGTTCGGCGGCGTCGCCCGCCCCGACGAACTCGCCTCCCCCGCCGACGCCCCGGTGTCGACGCGGGCCCCGGCAGCGACCCGGGCCCCGGCCGGCCTCGGGCGCAGCGTCGAGTCGCTGACCGCCCCACCGGTGCCGCCGCCCTCGATCGGCGGCTGACGGTCACCCGGTTCGCGACCGCCGACCTCACCGAGCTGCGGGCGATCGCCGGCGGTGCGGGCCGCCATGATCGAGGCGTTCGAGCGGTACCTGGCCACCCTGCGACCGGCGACGGCCAGCTGCCCCGCCTGTAGCGTCTCCCGACGGTCCAGCAGGGGTGCGTCCGCCGCATACCCTCACTATGATGACCGTCAAAATCTTCGAGTGCGGTGCGGTTTCCGCAGCCGTACGCGTCGCCCTTCGCCAGGGCCTCGATGACCTCCGCCGACGAGCGGGCCGGTCCGTGTCGGTCACGGACGACGCCGGTGCCGATGGTGTCCCACGAGGGGAGTGAGGCCGTGTTCACGAGTCTGAGCAGCGACGACCCGCAACAGATCGGCGGCTACCGGCTGCGGGCCCGGCTCGGGTTCGGCGGCATGGGCCAGGTCTACCTCTCCTTCACCCCCGGCGGTCGCCCGCTGGCGCTGAAGGTCGTCCGGCGGGAGTACGCCGACGACCGCGACTTCCGGCGGCGGTTCGCCGAGGAGGTCCGTGCCGCGCAACGGGTGAACGGCGTCTACACCGCCCAGCTCGTCGACGCCGCCGCCCCCGAGGCGGAGGTCCCCTGGCTGGCCAGCGCGTACGTTGCCGGCCCAACGTTGCGAGATGCGGTGCAGGACCACGGCCCGTTGCCGGTCGGCAGCGTACGTCCGCTGATCGCCGCCGTTGCCATGTCGTTGCACGCCATCCACTCGGCGGGCGTGGTGCACCGGGATCTCACCCCGGGCAACGTGGTACTCGCCGCCGACGGTCCCCGGGTCATCGACTTCGGCATCGCCCGCGCGGTCGACGCCACCCACCTCACGCTCAGCCACACCCCGATCGGCACGCCCTCGTTCATGGCTCCGGAACAGGCCAACGGCCTTCCGCTGACCCCGGCGGCGGACGTCTTCAGTCTGGGCGCGGTCGCCTACTTCGCGGCCACCAATCGCACCGCGTTCGGCGACGGCAACTTCCTGAGCGTGCTGCGCCGGGTCGCGGAGGCGGAGGCGGACCTGACGGACTGCCCGGCCGAGCTGCGCGGACTGGTCGAGGCGTGCCTGCGCCGGGAACCGGGTGAGCGGCCGAGCACCACCGATGTCGTGGAGGCGTGCGGCGGAGTGCCCCGGTTCACCACCGGTTGGCTGCCGCGGCCGGTCGCCGCCGACGCCGCAGCCCGGAGCGCCGCCGTGGCGGCCCTGGCAGCCGAGCCGCCGGAGGCGGTACGGGTGTTTCCGGGCGTACCGTCGACCGGCGCCACCGGTACGGGCGCGGCGGCGGTCTCGCGGCGCCGCCGTGGTCCGCTGGTCGCGTTCGCCACCGTACTGGTGCTGCTGCTCGGGGTCGCCGGTGGAGTGGCGATCGCGTCGATCCTCGATCCGGACTCGGGTACCGGTCAGCGAGACGGGCTCCAGGACGGGGCGGTCGCCACGCCGGGTGGCGACGCGCCCGGCACGTCCGGCCCGCCGTCCCGGTCACCCAGCCCGTCCGCCACCCCGTCGCCGACCGCCGAGCCGGGTCCGGCCGTGCAGTGGACCGGCAAGGTCCGGATCGCCCGGTACGGCGTTGACCTGGACCCGGTCCCGCCAGAGCGGGGCGATCTGTACGACCTTCTTGACGCGGACGTCGATCTCGGCCTGGTGGGCGATCGCGATTCCCAGATTTCCGGTGTCGGAACGGGCCTTGCGACCTGGCCCGGAGACAACGCTCCCAGCCATGCGGAGTGTACGGAACTGCTCCTCACCCAGGGTGTGGGGGCGCTACGGGTGACAGCTGGCGAGGTCGTCTGCGTGGCGACCGACGAGGAACGCGTCGCGGTGCTGACCGTGGACGGAATCGCCAAGGACTTCAACACCGGATTCACCGCGACGGCGAAGGTGTGGGCACCGGCCGGCTCCTGACGTCGGAGCCGGTCACGCCTGGCCGTCGCGGAAAGCGCGGATCTCGCGGACCAGGGGATGGTCGGCACCCAACGCGGCCTCGGCCCTCGCGGCCAGCCGGACCAGGCGAAACGCCGCGACCGCCTGCACACCCAGGCCGAACTTGCTGCGTACCCGGCCGAACTCGGCCGCGAACCGCTGTGGATCGCCGTCGTGGCCCTGGACGCGCAGCCGGTGGGCCAGCTCGGCGAAGTGCCGGTCGGCCTCGGCGTACCGGCCCTGCCGGAGCAGCAGTTCACCGTGACGCAGCTCCGGTGGCTGACCGGGATCGGCCTGCTGACCCGCTGCCGGTGCGGGGTGCGGGACCTCGACCGTCGGGCGGCGTTCGCCGGTCACGATCGCCCGTTCCCGCGCGAGGGCTGCCGAGTCGGGCGGGTCCGGGGGTCCGGACAGGTCGACCTGGGCGGCGGCCGGCGCGAGCGGCGGCGGGACGATCCCGGCCGGTGCCGGGAGGAGCCCGGCGAGGACGTCCCGGACCTGACCGGCGGAGGGCCGGGCCGGCGGATCCTTGGCCAGCATGGCGAGAATCAGCCTGGCCAGCTCCGGCGGCGCCTCCGGGCAGCGCGCCGTCACCGGTTCCGGCCGGGTGTACAGGACCCGTCTGGCGAATTCCTGGGGCAGGCCCTGTACGCCGAACGGCGGGGCGCCGGTCAACAGCGCGTACAGCACCGCCCCGAAAGCGTGTATGTCGGTGGGGAGACCGGGTTCGTCGCCCCGGTACTGCTCCGGCGACATGTACGGGAGTGTGCCCATCACGACACCCGCCGCGGTGAGCCGGGGTACGGACGAGTCGGGGAGGGCGGCCAGCCCGAAGTCGCAGATCTTGATCATCCCGTCCTCGTCCAGGACGAGGTTCGACGGTTTGAGATCGCGGTGGACGATCGGGGTCTCGGCGCCGTGCAGGCGAGCCAGCGCGTCGGCGACCGGTATGCCGTACCGGATTACCTGTCCGACCGGCAGCCGCCGGTGTTCGCGCAGGAGATGGTTGAGATCCGGGCCGGTCAGGTGCTCCATCACGACGAAGGCCCGGCCGTCGTGCCAGTCGTAGTCGAAGATCGCCACGACGTTCGGGTGCCTGATGCTGGCCAGTACCTCGGCCTCCCGCTCCAGGCGGGCGAACCGCTCCGAGTCGAAGGTGGACGGCAGCAGTTTGATCGCGACCCGGCGCTTCAGTTTCTGGTCGAAGGCGGCGTACACCTCACCCTGACCGCCCTGCCCGAGCTGGTGCGACAGGAAGTAGCGCCCCTTCAGCCGCTCGCCGCTGGCGGTCACCGGCGGTGCGACCGGTAAAAGCCGGTCTTCTGGTCGGCCTGCGCGCGTACGGCATCGACCGGGGCCGGGATTCCCGGATCGGCGTCGAAGACGTACCGCCGGCCGGAAGGGACCAGCTCGACATCGTCGCAGAGCACGACCACCTGACCGCTGCGCAGTTGCCAGGTCCGGCCGCGCGGAATCCGACTCCGCGGACCCGGCGCGGGATCGTCGCCACCGGCGTCCGGACCTCCCAGCACTGCGGCGCCGTCACGGCGCAGCCACGTCCCGTTCCGGCTGAGATCGCGGACGCTGATCCTCGACCCGTCCCAGGTCAGCTCGACGTGTTCCCGGCTGATCCGGTCCAGGTCCTGCTCCCGCAGGATCGGGCTGGTCAGGGCGACACCCGACTCGGCGGGTGCCCGACCGACCACCACCGCCGTGCCGGCCACCAGCATGAACCGGTAGCGCACGACGCCCTCGATCCGGACCTTCACCTGCACCCGGGACGGGGTCGGGCCGAGGTCGGTCATCCGCTCGCGGTGGGTGGGGCAGCGGACGACGGCACCGTCGAAGACCGGTGCCGGCTGTCCGCCGACCGGGTCGGGCCCGAACATCGGGCAGTCCGGTACCGGACACAGCCAGAGCCGGGTCAACAGCTCTTGGCGGGCGCCGGTGCCGGTGCGGCGGTCGTACATGTGGGCCGCCACCAGCCGATCCTGCTCCTCCTTGCGGGAGATCTCGTGCTCGGCAGGCGTGGGCATGGGGTTGGGCGTGATGCCGACCCCGATTCCGCCCGGACCCGGCACCTGCCGGAAGAACTGGTCGGGGTTTCCCGCGATCCAGGGGTATTTCCGGTAGTCGCCCACGTACCGGTCGTTGCTGACCACGTAGAGCCCGGTGGTGTCGGCGAGTTCGAGGATCCGGTCGTCCGCCCGGGGCCGTACCTCGATCAGACCCTGCTGGTACCAGCGGTGCAGGGTCGCCCGCTCCTGCGCGGTCAGGGCATGTTGTTTCAGCAGCGAGCGGTCCGCGACCGCGTACACCTGGACCGTCTCGTCCCGGGTGTACGCGGCCAGCGCCTCGATCAGCCCCAGGAAACGCTGGAGGTTCGCCGGCCGGTCGTCGCACAGCTTCCGGTCCCGGACCACGTTGGAGAGATCGACCACGAAGTCCGCGGCCCGGGGCTTGAGGGTCAGATGATGCTCCGGACGCATACATGCAAATCTAACAGTCGAGAAAAGGTCGGGCCGTACTCGAAGAGGGGACCGGGTCACCGCTGGAAGTCGACGACCACCTTGATGTCGTCCGGCTCCCGACGGTACGCGTCGGCGTACGCCGCCACCGGCACCCGGCGGCTGATCATCGTGCCGAGCCAGTCCGGGTCGGCGGCGGCCAGTGCCTCGGCGGCGAGTTCCCAGTGCCGGCGGTTGGCGTTCACCGTGCCGAAGACGACGTTGTTCTCCAGCACCAGCGCCCGGTTGAGCGCGCCCGCGTCGAAGTCGATCGTCCGACCACCGGTGGAGACACCGGTCAGGCAGACGATGCCGTTCGGTGCCGCCTTGCACATCGCGTCCAGGATCACCGGGGGCGCGCCGGTGCACTCCAGCACGACGTCGAACTCGGGACCGATGTCGGTGACACTGCCGGTGTGGAAGCGCCCGCCGAGCGCCTCGACCAGCGCCGGCTTCGCACCACTGGCGGTCCGGTTCAGTACGTGCACCTCGAAGCCGCGCTGGCTGGCCAGCAGGGCGGCGAGCAGCCCGATCGGTCCCGCCCCGGTGACCAGTACGGTGTGCGGCTCCCAGGTCGACCGGGCGCCGATCCGCTCGATGTGGTCCCAGGCCTTGGCGAGGATGCTGGTCGGCTCCAGCAGCACGCCGAGTCCGCCGAGCTTCGGGTCGAGACGTACCGCGAACTTCGGCGGCACCCGCCAACGGTCCCGGGCGAAGCCCGGCAGCCCCTTGATGCCGTGCTCGGTGTAGCGGCCGTTGCGGCACATGTCCCACTCGTCGGCGGCGCAGTTCGAGCAGGGCACCGGGTCCGGGTGCCGGACGATGCCGGCGACCAGGTCACCGGGGGCCAGCGAACCGGTCGGGTCCTCGACCACCCGGCCGAGTGACTCGTGCCCGAGCACCAGGTTCCGGGTGCCCGGTGGCGGTTCGCCGTGCCCGCCGTCGATGATCTCGTGGTCGGTGCCGCAGACGCCGACCGCGATCGCCTCCACCAGCACCGCGCCCTCGGCGGTGTCCGGCTCGGGATGCTCCTCGTCCAGCCGCAGCGAGTCCGGTTGGCCCGGGATCACGGTTATCGCACGCACCTGGTTGATTGTTCCCTGCCGAGCCGTCCGGTACGCCCGAACCGGCCGACCTCGTCGCACCGGTTACGTCCAGCCGAACCCCAGGTCTGAGGTGTTGGCCGGCGACGTGGACGCCGGATGGCCATAGGATCGCGGGCATGACGCCGGAAGAGGTCGGGAACCGGTTCGCCAGCCTGCTCGCCGACGTGGAGGTCACTGTCGGGCGGTCGGGTGGTCAGGCGTACGCCCGGGCGACCGTGGACGTGCCGCCGGGCAGTTGGCGGGCGGCGCTGCGGGCGGCCCGGGACGACGCCGAACTCGCCTGCGACTTCTTCGACTGGCTCTCCGCGGTGGACGAGTTGGCCGCCGGCTTCGACGTGGTGGTGCACCTGTGGTCGACCCGGCACCGGCACGGTCTGCTGCTGCGTACCCGGGTGTCCCGGGAGGAGCCGACGGTGGCGTCGGTGGTGGACCTCTTCCCCGGTGCGGGTTGGCACGAGCGGGAGACGTACGAGATGTTCGGCATCGGCTTCGACGGACATCCCGACCTGGCCCCGCTGCTGCTGCCGCCGGAGTTCGAGGGACATCCGCTGCGCAAGGAGTTCGTGCTCGCCTCCCGGGTCGCGAAGGCGTGGCCGGGGGCGAAGGAGCCCGGCGAGTCCGAGGCCGGGACCGGCCGCCGGCAGGCGATGCGGCCGCCGGGCGTACCGGCGCCGGGGGAGTGGGGACCGGCGGCGGCCGTACCCGGGGTGGAGAGCCCGCCGCAGCGTCCGGCCCGGCGCCGGCCCACGACCGGCACCCCCGGCACGCCGGCCCGCCCGCCGGTCTCCGGACCGGCCGGGTCCGGGTCGTCGTCCGGCGGGGCCGAGGGCGGGGAGGAGTCCTGATGCCGCTCTGGCTGGAGCTGCTGGTGCGGGTGGTCGGGGTGATCGCCGCGTTCCTGGTCCTGCCGTTGGTCGTCGGGCAGGCCGAGCACAAGGTGATGGCGCACATGCAGGGCCGGCTCGGCCCGATGTACGCGGGTGGCTTCCACGGCTGGGCCCAGCTCATCGCCGACGGGGTCAAGTTCGTGCAGAAGGAGGACGTCACCCCGCGCGAGGCTGACCGGGCGGTGTTCCGGCTGGCCCCGGTGGTGGCCCTGGTGCCCTACCTGCTCGCCCTGCTGGTCATCCCGCTCGGCCCGAACGACCTGGTCGGGCAGCCGTTGGACATCGGGCTGTTCTTCGTGCTCGCGGTGGTCGGCGTCGGCGTGGTCGCGGTGCTGATGTCGGCCTGGGCGTCGGCGAACAAGTACAGCCTGCTCGGCGGGCTGCGGGGCGCGGCCCAGCTGCTCGGCTACGAACTGCCGCTGGTGCTGGCGGCGGCGAGCGTGGCAATGGCCGCCGGTACGTTGAGCCTGCCCGGCATCGTCGAGGCGTGGCAGCCGTGGTGGCTGATCTGGCAGGCGCCGGCGATGTTGGTCTTTTTCGTCGCCGGGCTGGCCGAGATCCGGCGCCCGCCGTTCGACATGCCGATCGCCGACTCGGAACTGGTCTTCGGCTACCTGACCGAGTACACCGGCCTGCGGTTCGCCTTCTTCCTGCTCGCCGAGTACGTCGGCATCGTGGTCATCGCCGCGCTGACCACCGTGCTCTTCCTCGGCGGCTGGCAGGGTCCGTTCGGTGACGAGTACCTCGGCTGGCTCTGGACCCTGATCAAGGTGTTCCTGGTCTCCTTCGTGATCATCTGGTTCCGGGTCAGTTATCCCCGGCTGCGCGAGGACCAGTTGCAGCGGCTCTGCTGGCTGGTTCTGGTGCCGGTGGCGCTCGGCCAGCTCGTGCTGACCGCCGGGGTCCGGCTCGCGATCGCCTGAGCCCGGAGTCGGCTGTCGCTCCTCGACTGGTCCACCGGGGCGCCACCGCAGGCATGTTCCGGGTCGGGACACCGTCCACCGGCAGCGGCCGCCGAGCGCGCTCAGCCATTCGGCCGGTGTGGCCGGGCCCGGACGGCGAACGCCGTCGCGGCACAGCACACGGCGCACAGGATCAGCGAGACGGCGGCGCCGCCGCTGTCTCCGGGCTGCCCGACGGTGACGAATGCGCCGGCCACGGCCACCCCGACGGTCGCGCCGACCTGACGTACCGCGTTGAGCAGCCCTCCGGCGACGCCCGCCGTACCGGGCGGTGCCGTGGTGACCACGGCGGTGGCGAGAGCGGGCAGGGCCAGCGAGACGCCGAATCCGGTGCCCAGCAGCCCGACGACCAGCAGGGGGTACGACGTCCCGGCCGCGAGGGCCCCGCCGAAGGCCGCCACGGCCGCGCCGAGGGCCAACCCGGCCACGGTCAGCAGCGCCAACCCGGCGAGCACCGGCTTCTCCGGGCCGGTCCGGGCCACGATCCGGCCGGTCAACAACGGGTTCACCGCGAACGGCACGGTCATCGGCAGGAACGCCAGGCCGACCGCGACCGGACTCAGCCGCAGCGTCTGCTGGAAGACCAGAGGCAGCACGAACAGCACCGCGGACATCATGAAGTTGACCGCCGCCCCGGCCAGTAGCGCGGACCGGATACCTGCGGTCCGGATCACGGCGGGGGCGAGTACCGGAGCGACGCTGCGTCGTTCCCGTACCACGAAGAGCGCGCCGGCGGCGACGGTGGCGAGCGCCGCCGCGAGCCCGTGCCGCACCGCGCCGGAGCCGAACGCGATGAGCGCGTCGGTCAACAGTCCGAGCACCGCGCACGCGGCGAGCTGCGCGGGCCAGTCGATGGTGCGCTCACCACGGGGGCAGCGGACCGCGGCCCCGGCGGTCAATCCCAGTACGACGCCGGCCAGTGGCACGTTGACCAGGAAGATCGCCCGCCAGCCGGCGAGGTCGACCAGCGCGCCGCCGACGATCGGGCCGGCCGCGAGAGCGGCGCCGCTGGTCGCGGCCCAACCGGCAACCGCCTTCGCCCGGGCGGCCGGTTGCGGGTAGAGCCTGGCGATCATGGCCATCGAGGCGGGCACGGTCGCGGCGGCGGCGGCTCCGAGCAGCCCGCGCAGCACCACGAGGACCCCGACGTTCGGCGCGAGCGCGCAGAGCAGGGAGCCGAGGCCGAAGAGGGCGATGCCGGCCCGGAACGACCGGTGAGCGCCGTACCGGTCGGCGACCGCGCCGGCACAGAGCAGCAGACCGCCGAAGACCACGGTGTACGCGGTGACCACCCACTGGAGGCCGGCCACCGAAGTATCCAGTGATCTCGCCAGGTCCGGTTCGGCCACCGACAGCACCGTCATGTCGAGCAACACCATGAAATAGCCCAGCGAGATGCCGAGCAGAGCGGATCTTCTCGCCCCGGGTTCGGCCGGCGTATCGGCCCCGGCGGGGCGGGCAAGGGGAACAGAGGTCATCAACTTCTCCCGGACCATCGGTTTCGGCGCTGCCAGCCTCGATCGGCGCCGGTCCCCGTTCCACCGGTGAGGCCGGACGCCGCGTTCGGAATTTCCGTACGTGGCGGCGGTGTTGACCATCAGCGGACAGGAGGAGAGCCCGTGGAACTGCGTCAGCTGCGCACCTTCGAGGTGGTCGCGCTCCGGCGTACCGTCACCGACGCCGCCCTTGACCTCGGCCTGGCGCCGTCCTCGGTGTCGGAGCAGATCCGCGCCCTGGAGAGGTCGCTCGGGGTGCCGGTGTTCGACCGCGGGCCCCGGGGCATGCGGTTGACCCCGGCGGGTGAACGCCTGCTGGGCTGGGCCCGGCGCCTCCTCGATCAGGCCGAGCAGGCCCGCCGGGAGGTCACCGCCGCGCCGTCGGTGCTGCGGCTCGGTGCCCTGGAGACGATCGCCGCCACCCACGTGCCCGGGGTGCTGGCCCGACTGGCCGAGCGCCGACCCGACCTCAGCATCGAGGTACGCGCCGACGGGGCCCGTGACCAACTCCTCCACGCGGTCGGGGTCGGTGATCTGGACGCCGCGCTGCTGCTGGACAGCGGTGACCGGCTGGGCGACCTCGGCTTCGACCTGCCACCCGCGCCGCTGGACTTCGTCGACCTGGAGCCGGTGCCGCTGGCGCTGGTCGCCGCGCCCGACCATCCGCTCGCCAACGCCACCACCCCACTCACCCGGACGGCGCTACGTGGTCAGAAACTGCTGGTCAACCTGCCGGCCTGTTCGTTCTGGCTGGCCGGCGAGCGGTTGCTCGGCGGTGAGGTCGAACGGGTCCGTGCCGGCGGCGTACCGGTGATGCGGGCCTGGGCGGAGCAGGGGCTCGGCATCGCGCTGCTGCCCGAGTTCGCGGTCGCCGACCAGTTGGCGGCCGGTGGTCTCCGCAAACTCGCCCTCGACATCCCGGAACTGCAGCTCCGGCTGGTCTGGCGGACCGACCGGGAGACCGATTCGGCGGTGCGCCAACTCCTCTACGCGGCCAGCGCCCACCGGCCGCTGGCCGGGCGCCTCTCGGTTGGTTCAGGACTGCGGCCAGGCCCGCATGGCGGCCTCCGCGACGGCCTCGAGCTGAGCCCGGGTCGCACCGTCCCGGGCCTGCTGGGACATGCCCTGCAGGGTGGTGGCGGTGAACATCGCCAGAGTTCCGGGGTCGGTGTCGGAGGGTAGGTTCCCGGCGTCGACATCGGCCCGGATCCGCTGTTCCAGCTCGCGTACGTTCGTGTTCCGCTGCCGACGGAGCAGCTCCTCGACATCGGCGTTTCCCGGACCGCAGTTGGTGGCGGCGCTGATCACGAGACAGCCGCGCGGGTGCTCGGGATCGGTGTACTCGGCGGCGGCCTCCCGCAACATCCGGGCCACTCCCCGTCGCGCGGTGGGCTCCTCGGCCAGGGACCGCATCGCGAACGCGCCGTGGCTGCGCCCGTACGCCTCGACGGCCTCACGGAACAGTGCCTTCTTGTCGCCGAAGGCGGCGTAGAGGCTGGGCGTACCGATGCCCATGGCGCCGGTCAGTTCGGCAATCGACGTCGCCTCGAAGCCGTACTCCCAGAAAGTCCGCATGGCGACGTCGAGCGCCCGGTCCCGGTCGAAGGCCCGGGGGCGTCCGCGTCGTGGTGTAGTCGTCGTCACACATCCATTCTATAGCGCTTGCTACAGAAGCGACCATAGCCTTTATGTAGTGATGACTACAGAAAGGCGGATCCCCGTGGGTACGTTGACCGGCAAGACGGCGCTCGTCACCGGAGCCAGTCGCGGCATCGGCCGTGCCATCGCCCTCCGGCTCGCCGCCGAGGGGGCGCTCGTGGCCGTGCACTACGGCAGCAACGAGGCCGCGGCGAAGGAGACGATCGACTTGATCGCAGGCGCCGGCGGCCGGGCGTTCCCGGTTCGCGCCGAGCTCGGCGTACCCGGTGACGTGGCCACCGTGTGGTCCGGCTTCGACGCCGGGCTGCACGCCCTCGACGTCGAGCCCGGCCTCGACATCCTGGTCAACAACGCGGCCATCGCCCGCTCGGAGGCGCTCGACGGGGTTACCCCGGCGGAGTTCGACGCGCTCTTCGCCGTCAACGTCAAGGCGCCGCTCTTCCTCGTCCAGCAGGGTCTGGATCGCATCCGTGACAACGGTCGGATCATCAACATCGGCTCCGGCGTGACCCGGATCGCCTATCCCGAGACGATCGCCTACTCGATGTCCAAGGGCGCGTTGGACACCTTCAGCCTCACCCTGGCCAAGGCCCTGGGGCCACGGAACATCACCGTCAACTCCGTCTCGCCGGGCATCGTCGACACCGATGTCAACGCCGGTTGGTTGCGCGACAACCCGGACGCGTGGACGCACGCGGCGGCGTACTCGACCTTCAACCGGGTTGGTCAACCCGCCGACATCGCCGACGTGGTGGCCTTCGTCGCCTCGTCGGACGCGCGCTGGATCAGCGGCCAGAACATCGACGCGACCGGCGGATCGCATCTCTGACTCCGACCAGGATCCGGCGGGACATCCGTGGTGACTGTCCGTGGTTCGTGGCTGGAGTTGCAGCTAGAAATGACGCGGGATCAGCCGGCTGATCGGCAGGTTGATCGGCCAGGGTTCGCCGGTGTCGACGTACTTTGTCCAGCGGCCGGTCTCGACGTAGATCTCGTTCACCGGATCAATCTTGTGGGTGTGCACGACCAGCCCGTCCCTGATTTCGATCCGCCAGTAGAACGGGATGCCGGCCTTGGCGTACAGCGCCGGTTTGAGGACCCGGTCCATACTCTCCGAACTCTCCGAGACGATCTCCACGGCGAGCACCACCTCGTGTGGCTCGTACTTGGCGGTGCGTCGGGCCGCGGCGGCGGCGGTGGTGACCAGGACGTCCGGTATGAAAGACCGTCGATTGCTGATCCGTACCTCCACCGCCTGGGTGACGTCGTACTCGTCCGGGCAGTCCTCTTCCAGAGCGACCATCAGGCGTCCGGCGACGGTCTGGTGAGCCGCGGTGGGGGAGGGCGACATGATCAGAACTCCGTCGAGAAGCTCGCGGCGGTGGCCGTCGTCGGGCATGGCGTCGAGATCGTCGGTGGTCCACCCGCCGGTGGGCGGGTACGCGTCGCTCAGGGCCGCGGTCATGGCGCTGCTCCTCTTCGAGGTGTCGGGGCGCAATCACCCAGTGCCACCGTACCGCTTCCGTCGGGTGGGGGTGGTCGCGCCGGAACGGCCGACACGGCAGGATATGGCGCATGAGCGAGCGGAGCGAGCGAACCAGCCAGCTCAGTCTCGGCGTTCATGACGACGACGAGCGGAGCGGGGAGTCGGCATGAACGTACCCGGCGAAGGACTGGCGAAGGGGCTGGCCGTCACCCTCAAGACGATGACCCGCCGCTCGCACACCCAGCAGTACCCGGACGTCCAGCCCGACCTGCCACCCCGCTCCCGGGGCGTCATCGCGCTGCTGGCGGAGAACTGCACGGTCTGCATGCTGTGCGCCCGGGAGTGCCCGGACTGGTGCATCTACATCGACTCCCACAAGGAGGAGGTGGCGATGCCCGGCGCGGCCCGGCCGCGTCAGCGCAACGTGCTGGACCGCTTCGACATCGACTTCTCGCTCTGCATGTACTGCGGCATCTGCGTCGAGGTCTGCCCGTTCGACGCCCTCTACTGGTCACCCGAGTTCGAGTACGCCGAGTACGACATCCGGGACCTGCTGCACGACAAGGAGCACCTCGGGCAGTGGATGGCGACCGTGCCGCCGCCGCCCGCACACGACCCGAACGGTGAACCGTCGAAGGAGGAGGCCACCGCCGCGCGCAAGGCCGCCGCCGAGGGCCCCTCGTGACCGCCGCCGACGTACTGATGCTGGCCCTGGGTGCGGTCGCGGTCGGCTCCGGGGTGCTGGTGGTGACCACCCGGCACCTGGTCCGGGCCGGCCTCTATCTGGTGGTCACCCTGGCCGCCGTCGCCGGCCTCTTCCTGGTGCTGACCGCCGAACTCGTCGCCTGGGTGCAGTTGCTGATCTACGTCGGCGCCGTGGTCGTCCTGCTGCTCTTCGCGGTGATGCTGACCCGGGCGCCGATCGGGGCCGCCGACGACCTCGACCGCCCCGGCTGGCCGGGCGCGTTGATCGGCGGCGGGACCGGGCTCGGCCTCGCCGCCCTGCTGGTCGACGCGTACCGGTGGTCGACCGTGGAGTTGCCGGAGCCGGGGACGGCGGAGCGGCTCGGCACCGAACTGTTCAGCTCCTGGGTGCTGCCGTTCGAGGTGCTCTCCGTACTGCTGCTCTCCGCCCTGGTCGGGGCGATCGCGATCAGCGTACGGATCCCGGGGCGTGACCGGTGAGACCCGTCATCCCGTACGTCGTCGCCGCGTTGCTCTTCGGCCTCGGCGTGTACGGCGTCCTGCGCCGCCGCAACGCCGTCCTGGTGCTGATGTCCGTCGAGCTGATGCTGAACGCGGTCAACCTGCTGCTGGTCACCGCCAACACCGCTCCGCTGGCGACCGCGACCGGCCGGGCCGTCCCGGCGCCGGTCGCCCCACAGCCGTCCCCGGCCGCCGAGACCGCCGCCGCGCTGCCGTTCACCGGGCAGGCGTTCACCCTGTTCGTCATCGTGATCGCCGCCGCCGAGGTGGGGGTCGGGCTGGCCATCGTGCTCCAGCTCTTCCGGCTGCGGGGCACGGTGGTCGTCGACGACGTACGCCTCGACGGACACACCCCGGACACCGGACCGCAGGCGATCGTCGCGGCGCCGCCGGTCGCACCGGCTCCCGACGGGCCGACGACGAGGGGAGCGGGGACGTGACCGCCGCGCACACGCTGGGCGTGCTGCTGCCCGCCGTACCGTTCGGGCTGGCCCTGGCCGGGCTGCTGCTGCCGCAGCGGTCCCGGCTCGGCGCGGCGGCGCTCGGCACCACCGGCGCGGCGGTGTCGCTGGCGGTCGCGGTCGCCCTGCTGCTGACCCTGAACGGTCGGTCCACCGACGCCGCCGCCGAGTGGATCAACGTCGGCGGTTTCTCCGTCACGCTCGGCGTCCGGCTCGACCCGGCCGCCGCCCTGGTCGCGGTCGCCGTCGCCGCGGTGGCGACGGCCGTGCAGGTCTACTCCGTCGGCTACCTGCGCGACGACGACCGGTACGCCCCGTACGCCGCCCAGATCAGCCTCTTCACCGCCGCGATGCTGCTGGTGGTGGTCTCCGGCGACCTGATCCTGCTGCTGGTCGGCTGGGAGGTGATGGGCATCTGCTCCTACCTCCTCATCGGCCACGACCGGCGGCTGCCCGAGGCGCCGGCCGCCGCCGTCAAGGCGTTCCTGGTCACCCGGGTCGGCGACGTCGGCTTCCTGCTCGGCATCGTGCTGCTCGGCGTGGCCGCCGGCAGTTTCCGGATCGCCGACGTGCTCGCCCACGACTACTCGACCGGCCAGCTCACCGCCGCCTGCCTGCTGCTGCTCGCCGGGGTCGCCGGCAAGAGCGCCCAGTTCCCGCTGCACACCTGGCTGCCGGACGCGATGGCCGGCCCGACCCCGATCTCCGCCCTGATCCACGCCGCGACCATGGTGGCGGCCGGCATCTACGCCGTCACCCGGCTCTTCCCGCTCTTCGCGGCGGCCCCGGCGGCGCTGGCCGTGCTCGGCGTGCTGGGCGCGGTGACGCTGCTGCTCGGCGCGCTCGCCGCGACCGCACAGGACGACATCAAACGGGTGCTGGCCTGGTCGACGGTGTCGCAGATCGGCTACATGGCCGGGGCGCTCGCCGTCGGTTCGCCGCCCGCCGCGCTGTTCCACCTGCTCAGCCACGCCGCGTTCAAGGCGCTGCTGTTCCTCGCCGCCGGTGCGGTGATCCACGCGGTCGGCAGCAACCTGATGTCCGCGATGGGTGGGCTGCGTCGGCCGATGCCGGTCACCTTCTGGTGCACCCTGGTCGGGCTCGGCGCGTTGGCCGGGGTGCCGCCACTGGCCGGCTTCTGGAGCAAGGACAACATCCTGGTCGTCGCCGAGCAGGCCGCCCGGCACCACACCGGCCCGACCGCCGCCTGGGTCGGCTGGCTGGTCTGGATCGCCGGCCTGGTCGGGGTCGTCCTCACCGCCTGGTACGCCACCCGGCTGCTGCTGCGCACCTTCCTCGGCCCGTCCCGGGCCCAGCCGCACCCGATCGACGGCGCACCGACCGACACCCCGGAGGCGGTGTCGCTGGACGCCCCCGCCCCGGCAGCCGACCGTACCGTCGGGACCGCGCCGATCGACGCGCCGGCCAGCGCCCCCGCACCGACCCGGGCCGGCGTACCGCACGACCCGCCGGGGCTGCTGCGCTGGCCGATCCTGCTGCTCACGGTCCCGACCGTGGCGCTCGGGCTGCTGGTTTTCGTCGACCCGTTCCGGTCCGCGCTCGACCTGGACGAGGCCCACCTGGACGGCTTCGTGGTCATCCCGGTGGCGCTGATGCTGGTCGGCGCGGGACTCGCCTGGTGGCGCTGGCGGGCCGACCCGACCGCCGACCCGGCGACCGCGCTGGGTCCGCTACGCCCGGCCTTCGCCGGCGCCTTCTGGCTCGACGAGGTCCAGCACACCCTCGTCGTACGGCCGGTCCGGGCCCTCGGCCGGCTGGCGAGACGTACCGACGAGGTGGTGGTGGACGGGGCGGTCGAGGGAACCGGCCGGGCCACCACCGGGCTCGGCACCGGACTGGAGCTGCTGCACCGGGCCGGCGTACCCCGGGCGGTGGCGGCGGTGCTGGCCGGCGCCCTGCTGCTCGGCGCCGCCGCACTCGCCTGGGGAGGTGCGACGTGAACCCGGACGGGACGGTCACCCTCGGCGGGGTCGGGCTGGTCGCCACCGTCGGGCTGCCCGCTCTCGGGGCGTTGCTGCTCGCCCTGTTTCCGGCCCGGGCCGACCGGGCGGCCCGGATCACCGGCACGGCCTTCGCCGCCGCCACCCTCGTGGTCGCCGCCCTGCTCGCGGTCGGCGCGAACAGCGGCAGCGGCGGCTGGTTCGGCTACCGGCCACAGACCGCCGGCCCGCCCGGGATCCGTCCCTGGCACGACCTGGACCTGACCTGGGTACCCGGCCTCGACCTGCGGTTCCACCTCGGGGTCGACGGGGTCTCCTATCCGCTGGTGGTGCTCACCGCACTGCTGACGCTGCTCTGCTGCGGCTACACCCTGTGGCGGGTGCCCACCCCGGGACGCGGCCGGACCCTGGTCGCCCTGCTGCTAGTCGTCGAGGTCGGCATCCTCGGCACCTTCCTCGCCCTCGACCTCGTGCTCTTCTTCCTCTTCTTCGAGGTCGTGCTGCTCCCGATGTACGCGATCATCGCCATCTGGGGCGGCGAGGGGCCGGAGATGCCGCGCCGCTACCCGCCGTACGGCTCGCCGGTGCGCGACCGGGCCCGGCACGCGGCCCGCAAGTTCGCCCTCTACACCCTCTTCGGCTCGGTACTGCTGCTGGTCGGCGTTCTCACCGTGACCACCGCCGCCGGCACCGCCGACCTGGTGACGCTGACCGGCGGCGGCGGACTGTCCCGGGGCACCCAACTGGCCGCGTTCATCCTGCTGGCGATCGCGTTCGCGGTGAAGAGCCCACTCTGGCCGCTGCACTCCTGGCTGCCGGACGCGCACACCCAGGCGCCGACCGTCGGCAGCGTCATCCTCGCCGGCGTACTGCTCAAGATGGGGACGTACGGGCTGATCCGGGTGGCGGTCGGGGCCGCCCCGGAGGGCGCCCGGTGGGCCGCCCCGGTGCTCGGTATCCTCGCCGTCGCGGCGATCATCGTCGGTTCGCTGGTCTGCCTGGCGCAGAGCGAGCTGAAGCGGCTGATCGCGTACTCCAGCGTCGGGCACATGGGCTTTGTGCTGCTCGGCATCGCCACCCTGACCGCCACCGGGATCCAGGCGGCGCTGATCGGCAACATCGCGCACGGCGTCATCACCGGACTGCTCTTCTTCCTCGCCGGGGCGATCAAGGACCGTACGCACACCGGCGCCCTGACCGAGCTGGGCGGGCTGCGCGAGTCGACACCCCGGCTGGCCGGGCTGCTCGGCTTCGCCGCGATCGCCTCACTCGGGCTGCCCGGCCTCGCCGGCTTCTGGGGCGAGGCGTTCGCCGTGGTCGCCGCCTGGCAGCGCGGCGGCCCACTCTGGACCACCCTGGCCGTGCTGGCCGCGTTCGGCGGGGCGCTCACCGCCGCCTACCTGCTCCGGCTGCTGCGCCGGGTCAGCCACGGACCGGCGAGCCCGGCGGTGCTCACCCTGACCCCCGGGCTCAGCGGCGCCGAACTGGCCGCCTGGGCGCCGCTGGTGCTGCTCGCGCTCGCCATCGGCCTCGCCCCGACCCTGGTGCTCGGCGTGGCCGAGACCCCGGTCGGGATCCTGCTGGAGGCGATCCGGTGAGCCGACCGTGGCCGGTGGCCGTGACCCGGGCCGGGATCCTGCTGGGGGCAGATCCGGTGAGCCGACCGTGGCCGGTGGCCGTGACCCGGGCCGGGATCCTGCTGGGGGCAGATCCGGTGAGCCGACCGTGGCCGGTGGCCGTGACCTGGGCCGGCGTGGTCCGATGAGCCGACGGTGGGAGCTGCCGTGACCCAGACCGTGGACAACGTGGCGCTGCTGCCGGCGTACCTGGCCGCCGGCACCGCCGTACTCGTGCTCCTGGCCGACCTGCTGGTCGCCCGGCGGGGCGCGACGGTGGCCGCCTTCGCCGCCGGGGCGGTCGCCACCGGGATCGGCGCGGTCGTGGTCAGGGTGCAGGCCGGCGACCGGCGGACGTTCTGCGTCGGCGACGGCTGCTCCTACCAGTGGACGGGCAGGGCAGCCCTGGTCGGTTGCCTGTTCGCACTGCTCACCCTCGGGGTGCTGGCACTGTCGGCGCCGCTGCTGCGCGCCGGGCGGGTGCCGCCGGGCGAGTACTGCTTCCTGCTCGCCTGCTCGATGACCGGCGGCGTGGTGCTCGGCGCCGCCGGTGACCTGATCACCCTGGTCGTGGCGCTGGAGACGCTGACCCTGCCGCTCTACGTCCTGGTCGGGCTCCGGCAGCGCAGCGTCGCCGGCGCCGAGGCGGCGCTGACGTTTTTTGTGGTCAGCGTGGTGGCGACCGCGGTGACCCTGCTCGGCGCGGCACTGCTCTACGCGGTCACCGGGGTGGTGCACCTGAGCCTGCTCGGCGCCGCCTTCGAGGCCGGGCCGACCCTGCTGGACCTGCCGCTGGCGGTGGTCGCGGTGGCGCTGGTGGTGCTCGGGCTGGTCTTCAAGGTGGCGGCGGTGCCGTTCCACGCCTGGGCCCCGGCCACCTACGACGGGGCACCGGTGCCGGTCGCCGCGTACCTCTCCACCGCCTCGAAACTCGGCGGGGTGGTCGCGTTGCTCGCGGTTGTCGGCAGCGGCGTGGTCCAGGCGGTCATCCCGTCCGCGCCGACCGGGTCGCCGGCCACCGCGCCCGGCGCCCCGACCGCACTGCCGGCCGAGGTGACCGGCCCGGTGCTGGCGATCGTCGCGGTGCTGACCATGACCGTCGGCAACCTGGTCGCGCTGCGCCAGCGCCGGATGGTACGCCTGCTCGCCTGGTCGTCGGTGGCCCAGGCGGGCTACATCCTCGCCCCGCTCGGCGCGCTGGCACTCTCTGCTGGCCGTACCCCGGAGGCACTCGACACGGCGGTCGCCGCCGCGGTCGCGTACACGGTCTTTTTTGTACTGCTGGAGTTGGCCGCGTTCGCCGCGGTGGTCGCGCTGCGGCCGGCGGTCGCCGACGGCGGCGAGCTCGACGACTACCGGGGCGCGGCTCGCCGCCGGCCCTGGACCGGGGCGGCGTTTGTGCTCGCCCTGATCGGTCTGGCCGGGTTGCCGCCCGGGCTGGCCGGGCTGTTCGCCAAGGTCACCGTGGTCCGGGCGCTGCTGGACGGCGGTGCCGGCTGGCTCGCCGTGGTGGTGGCGCTGAACGCGGTGGTCGGGCTCGCCTACTACGTACGGGTCGCCGCCGCCCTGTACGCCCCGGCACCCGACACCGCCCGGACGTCCGACCCCGCCCCGCAGCCGGCCGCTTCCCGGGCCGGTACGGCCGCCGCCCCGCCGGTGCCGGCCGATCCGGCCGCGCCGGCGGTGCCGGCCGACGGTGTGGCCGTGCCCGGTGCGGTGGCGGTCCGACCCAGCTGGGCGGTTGTCGCCGTACTGGCCGGCGCGACCGTGGTGGCGGTTGTCGTCGGCGTCGCCCCGCAACTCGTGCTGGACGTCGCCGGCCTGTGACAACGGGCCGTTTTCCCAGCTAGTTCACAGTCATATCCGGATTGTTGAGCGGGTATCCGGTTGTTGAACCGGTCAGCGGGCCCACCTGCCCGCGCACCGAAGGAGTTATCGTGCATAGCCATCGAAACGGGCTCAAAACAGCCGCGCTACTTGGCCTGCTCACCGCTCTGATCCTCGGCGTCGGTTACTGGTTCGGCGGCAGCGGCGGTCTGGTGATCGCCGTGCTGATCTCGCTGGCCATGAACGCGGCCAGCTACTTCTGGTCGGACAAGCTCGCGCTGCGCGCGATGCGGGCGCAACCGGTCAGCGAGGCCGAGTTTCCGGCGCTCTACCAGATGGTCCGGGAGCTGGCGACCGAGGCCGGTCAGCCGATGCCGCGGCTCTACGTCAGCCCGACCATGCAACCCAACGCGTTCGCGACCGGACGTAACCCGCAGCACGCGGCGGTCGCGGTCACCCAGGGCATCACGCAGATCCTGGACTACCGGGAGCTGCGCGGCGTGATCGGACACGAGCTGTCGCACGTCTACAACCGGGACATCCTGATCTCCAGCGTGGCCGCCGGCCTGGCCGGCATCATCACCCTGCTGGCCAACCTCGCCTGGTTCATCCCGCTGGGCGGCGGGGACGACGAGGACGCGCCGAACCCGGCCGTACTGCTGCTGACACTCATCCTGGGCCCGATCGCGGCGACCCTGATCCAGCTTGCGATCAGCCGTAACCGGGAGTTCCAGGCGGACGCCTCCGGCGCCCGGCTGACCCGGGACCCGCTGGCGCTGGCCAGCGCCCTACGCAAGATCCACGCTGGTACCCAGCGGCTGCCACTGCCGGCCGACAACCGGCTGACCAGCACCGCCCACCTGATGATCGACAACCCGTTCAAGGGTGGTGGGGTGGCGAATCTCTTCTCCACCCACCCCAACATGGAGGAGCGGGTACGCCGCCTGGAGCAGATGGCGTACAGCGCCGGCCCGGTGCAGTACCAGCGCTGATTCCGGCCCCACCTGCGGCGGTCAATCTCGTCCCGGCCCCGGCACTCGAACGAGTGCCGGGGCCGAACCGTCCGCGGATCAGCTCGCCGGTGCCGGCCCGGGGGACACCGGTTTGAGGCGCTGGTGGAGTGCGGCGAGGGCGGGGGCGGGGTCGTCGGCGAAGAACCGGACCGTCCGGACCTCGGCACGCCGCCCGAGCGGACGTGTCGCGGTGACCGGCTCGGTCAACTCCAGCAGCAGGTTCGTCTGCGCCCCGACCGCGACCGCGAGCCGCTCCCCGTCGACCCGGACGGTTCCGGACTCGTCGTACCGGCGGATCTGCCGGACCTCGGCGATCAGCCGGCGCGGGACCCGGAGGTCGAAGAAGGCGCCGTAGCGGATCCGGACCTCGTCGGCGGTGATCACGTGCGGGCGGGTGACGATCGCCGCGACGACCGAGAGCACGGTCAGGATTCCGTACCCCTCGAGAACCAGGAGCAGGGTGCGTAGCGCCACCGGGGCGCCGAGCCCGCGCAGCAGGATCTCCACCGCGACCATCTCGATCACCATCACGACCAGGAGGACCACCGTCATCCCGGCCTGGGGACCGGTGTACGGGACGGCGGTCCCGCCCCTCGGTACCCCGTGTCGACGACCGGCGACCCAGAGGGCGAGGCTGACCAGGTTCCGCACGTCGAAACCCACGATCCGGCGGACCGGCTCCGGGACCAGCCGGTCGTGGACCGTGCGGACGGCCAACCGCCGGGACGCGCCGGCCTGGCGGGCAGCCCGGAAGAGGCAGTACGCGGTCAGCACCTCCACGCCGAGGGCCGCCGCGACGAGGATCTCGGCCACCACGACCAGCGGACCCGGCAGCGGCACCCCAGCCAGCAGCAGCACCAGGAGCAGCAGCTCGGCGGGTACGAGCGAGTACAGCACGCCCCTGGCCAGGCGTACCAGGCGGTCGACCCGTACGGCGTCGGTCGGCCCGGCCGGATGCCCGCCCACGGTCACGCCCGGTCCCTCGTCGCCGGCCGGCCTCCGGCGGTCACGCCCGGTCCCCGGCGCCGACCACCCGCCCGTCGGGCCCGTCCAGTCTGCTCCGCAGCCGGAGCATGAGGAGACGGACAACCTCGGCCTGGGCGGCGGACAGTTCGGTCGACATCGCCGCCAGCCACTGCTCCGCCTCGGCGTCGTCGACCCCGGTCAGCAGGGTCGAGAGTAGTTCGGCCGGAAGGTGGGTGGCGAGCTGCTCGGCGACCTCGTCGGCGAGGACGGCGATCCGGGGGTCGGTGGGTGCGGCGTCGCCGAGTTCGTCCAGCCGGGCGTAGTGGGCAGCGGTCTGGGCCGCCATCGTAGGGGTGTTCAGCGGCCCGAACAGCTCGGCATACCCGAGAGGGGCGGCTGGCGGGCCCGCCCCGCCGGGATTGTCTCCAACGAGGGTGAGCAGGTCGCGGTCGAGTCGGGCGATCGCCGAGCCGTCGCCGGTGGGCAGGGTACGCAGCAACGCGGCCAGTTCGGCGGGGACCGTCGAGTCGACGTCCAGGTCCGCCTCGGCCAGCAGGGTCGCGAGCCGTTGCCGGCGGGTCGCCAGCGCCTCCTGCTGCCGGGCCAGGTCGGCGTCGAGTTCCTCCAGCACCTCGCGGAGTTCCCGGCCCTGGGCGTCGCCGAGGATGTCGCGGATCTCGTCCAGGGCCAGGCCGAGTTCGGCGAGCCGGCGGATCCGGGCGAGCAGCACCGCGTCCCGCAGCCGGTACGCCCGATAGCCGTTGCCGAGGCGGTGCGGTTCCGGAAGCAGCCCCAGGTGGTGGTAGTGCCGCACGGCACGGGTGGAGACCCCGACCAGTGCGGCGAGTTCGCCGATCCGCATGACATCAGTAGAAACCTTGACGTCGCGTCATGGTCAACGTAATCCGGTTCGGTTGGCCGACCTGCCCGCGTTAGGGTCGATACGACTTCCACTCATTACGGCGCCGTCCCGCCGTGACCTCTGTCGCCTCAAGGAGTGCCCGCTCGTGACCGCGCTGCGTCAATACCTGCAGGTGTGGCGGATCCCCGGTGCGCCGATGCTGCTGATCGCCGGCATCGTCGGGCGACTCGGCATCGGCATGACCCCGCTCGCCCTGCTGATGGTCGTCGAGCAGGTCACCGGCCGGTACTCGCTGGCCGCCGTCGCCGGTGGCGTGTACGCGCTCGCCGGCGCCGCGCTCAGCCCGATCGCCGGCCGGATCGCGGACCGGGTCGGGCCCAGCCCCGTACTGCTGGTCACCGCGATCGCCCACCCGGTGGCGCTGATCGGCCTGCTGCTCGCCAGCCGCGCCGGAGCCGACGCCCTCGTGCTGATCTTCATCGCGTCGGCGGTCGCCGGGGCGACGTACCCGCCGTTGACCGCCGCCATCCGGGGAGCCTGGAACGACCTCACCGACCCCGCCTCCGGCCGGTACGCCCTGCGCAACACCGCACTGGCCGCCGAGACCTCCCTCTTCGAGATCGTTTTTGTCGTCGGCCCGACCCTGGTCGCGGTCTTCGTCCTGGTCGCCGACGCGGCTGCCGCGCTGGTCGGCGCCGCCGTGGTGACCCTGACCGGCACCGTCACGATCGCGCTCGGCAAGGTGATGCGGGGTTGGCGCCCGCACCCGCACGACACGCACGCCAAGGGACTCGGCCCACTGCGGGTCGGCGGCTTCCCCGCCCTGCTGTTCTGCGTGGCCGGGCTCGGCATCGCATTCGGCGCCGCCGGAGTGGCCGTACCCGCGTACGCCAGCGCACACGACGCGCCGAACGCGGAGAGTGTGGCCGGCATCCTGCTCGCCATGTGGGGGACCGGCAGCGCGATCGGCGGGTTCTGGTTCGGCACCCGGCCGCAGGCCCGCAACGCAGCCCGACAGTTCGCCCAGCTCCTCGCCCTGCTCGCGGCCACCTTCGTGGTCTTCGCGGTGATGCCCGGACCGCTCGCGCTCGGGGTGGCGCTGGTCGTCGGCGGGGCGACGATCGCCCCCGCGCTGACCCTGGAGAACACCATGGTCGGCCGGATCTCCCCGGCGAGCATGCTGAACGAGTCGTACACCTGGGTGGTGACCGTGGCGGTGGCGGCCAGCGCGGCCGGCGGCGCCGGAGCCGGCATCCTGGTCGACCTGGTCGGCGTACCGTGGGCGTTCGTCTTCGCCGGCGTCGCCGTCGCGGCCGCCGCGGTGGTCGCCGCGCTGCCGACCGGTTCGATCGCCCGGGCCGAGGCGTTGGCCGAGGTACGCCTGGAGCGCGCCCTCGCCACCGAACCGAGCTGACCGACCGGCCCGACCGGGTCAGGTGCTGACCTTTGGCCCGGTCCGGTTACCGTTGCGCAGCGTGGGGATCGACTGGGTACCAGCACGCCCCCGTCCCGGGACGGACCTCGACAAGCTGCGGGAACTGGTCGCTCTCCAGGCCCGACATGTGCAGGCGGCGGTGGCGCCACCCGGCGGCTGGGCGGCGCCCGAACCGCACCGCGCGCCGCTGCGGCCTGACCCGGTTGTACCGCGTGCGTCGCGGCCTGACCCGGTCGCGCCGCCCGTGTCGCGGCCTGACCCGGTTGTACCGCGTGCGTCGCGGCCTGACCCGGTTGTACCGCGTGCGTCGCGGCCTGACCCGGTCGCGCCGCCCGTGTCGCGGCCCGACCCGGAGCTGGACGCCGAGGTGGTCGGCCCCGGGCGGTACGCCGACGTGGTCGACGGGCTGCGCAACTGGTTGGTGACCAGTTCGGACGAGAACGGCCACTCGCCCTACTTCCGGGTCACCGTGATCGGCGGCAATCCGCGGTTTCCGCTCTCCTGGCGCAGGGAGGCGTTCAGCAGCCTCCTGCCGGCTGCCGCCGTCGACGCGGTTGGCCGCTGGCGGTGGTGGTACGGCCAGATCAGCGCCGGGCGGATGTCGCACCATCTCAGTCATCTCCGCGCCTGGGAGGCCTACCTCGACCTGGTCGAGGCACAGGCCGCCCTGACCGCACGGGCCCACACGACCCTGTCGCGGACCAACGCCTGGGCCGGGCGGGACAACCTGCAGCAGGCCCGTCAGCGGGTGTTCGAACTGCCCGACCCGGCACCGCTGACCCGGCCCGGCCCGCCACCGGAGTCGCCGGCTGACGACCGGGCGGACCACGAGCGGGACAGGGCGATCCAGACGCTCGCCGGGCAGGTGGCGCGGGTGCGGGAGGTGACCCGGGAGTTCAACCGGGCGGTGCCCCGAGGCGTACGCGCCCGGGCACCAGAGCCGTTCGACCCGGCGGAGCTCCCGGTCCGGGACGAGTGGGTGGAGGAGTTCCTCGACTGGGTCGAACCGTTCCTGCGTACCGGACACGGCCTCTACCTGTGGGCCTGACCACGCCATGCCGGGTCGTACGCCTGCCGGAATCGCCTCCAGGCTCGCCGCCCCGGCCTGACCGCCGGTGAGCCCCGGTCGTACCCTCCTGCCATGGAGGAGACCTGCGAGGTGATCGTCACCGCGGCGGAGGCGGAGTGGCTGGCCGAGTTCACCCGTCGGCTGGTGACGGACCGGCTCGCCGCCTGCGGGCACAACATCGCCGCGATCCGGTCGATCTACCGGTGGGAGGGGAACGTCCACGACGAGGACGAGGCCCGGGTGGCGCTGCACACCCGGCGGTCCCTGGTGCCGGAGATCGTGGTTCGGGCGAACCAGGAGCACCCGTACGAGGTGCCCTGCGTGATCGCCGTGCCGATCGTCGACGGCAACCCGGAGTACCTGCGGTGGATCATCGCCGAGACCCGGGAGCCGGGGCAGTCGCCGGCGGCGAACTAGACAGAACGTGCGGGGCGGCCCGGATCCGGGCCGCCCCGCACAGTTCGTCACGCTCCGGCGGTCATGTCACCGGTAGTTGGTGAACTGCAGCGCCACGCCGAAGTCCTCGCCCTTGAGCAGCGCGATCACCGCCTGCAGGTCGTCCTTCTTCTTGCCGGTGACCCGCAGCTGGTCGCCCTGGATCTGCGCCTGGACCCCCTTCGGGCCCTCCTCGCGGATCTTCTTGCTGATCGCCTTGGCCTTGTCCGACTCGATGCCCTGGATGATCCTGCAGTCGATCTTGTACGCCTTGCCGGACGAACGCGGCTCGCCGGCGTCCAGGGCCTTCAGGGAGATGTTTCGCTTGACCAGCTTCTCCTTGAAGACGTCCAGGGCCGCCTTGACCCGCTCCTCCGTCTCGGCCTCGAGGCTGACCGCCTCGTCGCCGCCGGACCAGGAGATGGCGGCGCCGGTGCCCCGGAAGTCGAACCGGCTGGTGAGCTCCTTCTCGGCCTGCCGGAGGGCGTTGTCGATCTCCTGCCGGTCGACCTTGCTGACGATGTCGAACGACGGGTTGGCTGCCATGGTTGCGCTCCTGCTGTCTGCGTCATGAAGGTGTGCCGGGGCCGCCGGATGGCGGTACGACAAGCCGACCGTACCCGGTTGCGCGGCCCCCCGATGCAACCGCTATCCTTGCTTCCGCTGCCACGCTTAGCGGGGCGGCACGCCCAGGCGGGTTGCCCGAGCGGCCAATGGGAGCGGACTGTAAATCCGTCGCGAAAGCTACAGAGGTTCGAATCCTCTACCCGCCACAAGGTGCGAAAACAGCCCTTGACCAGCCGAAACGCCGGTCAAGGGCTGTTCTCGTCTGTCCAGTCGTCAACGGTCCTGTCCGACCGTCAACGGGCATCCACGGAGAATGCGCGGAGAAATTTCCGGGGGCTCAGGCGGCGCTCTCGCCCTGGTCGTCGTCGGGGTTCAGCGCCTCCTCGATCCGGCGCCGGGCAAGCTCGTCCTGCCCGACGATGCACTTCGCGTAGGTCCGTAGCAGCACATCCACGCTGTGCCCCGCCCACTCGGCTACCTGGGTGGCTGGTACCCCGCCGTTGAGCCAGGTCGACACGGCTGCGTGTCGCAGGTCGTAGGGCACGCTGGCCAGCGGCGACGCTGCCTCGGCCGGGCTCAGCGCCCGGACCCGTGCCTTGTGCCAGACCCCGAGGTACGTCGATTCGCCGATGGTGCCGCCGCGCGGCCCCACGAACAGCCGGCCGTCCGGTGCCGTGCCGAACTCCTCCAGGTGCTCCCGCAGAAGCGTCACCAGCTCCGGATGCGCCGGGACCGGTCGCGTCTCCCGAGCGGCCCGGTGCTTGAGCCCGCGCCGTTCTCGTGACCGGCCGCTGTCCGTCCAGGCCGTTCCGGTGCGCGGCGCCGAACTGGTCAGCAACAGTTCGCCCCATCCCTCCTTTGGTAGCCGGGCAAGGTTCTCCCGCCGGATTTCCATCGCTTCTCCCGGCCGGGCGGCGGCGTAGTACATGCAGGCGAAGAATGCGACCAGGCGGTGCCCGATTGCCGACTGCTCCCGAATCGCTGTCAACAACGCCCGTGCCTGCCGGGGGTTGATCGCTGCCCGGCGCCGGTCGACCGTCTCCACCGCTTTTGGCGTCTTCCAGGTAATCCGGTCGATCGGATTCCCGGACAGGATGCCCAACTCCACCGCGTACGCCAGGGCGTTGTAGAAGACCGCTCGTTTTCGGGCGACCGTCTTCGGTGCCGCCGGGCGCCCGTCCAGTCGTAAGGCGAGTCGGTCGAGCGCCCGCCGGGTCAGTTCGGGACCGGTCGTCGGATCTTCCAGGTCGGCCAGCGCGACCGTGCTGCGTTGCAGCCACCGGATGGCGGCGGCGACATCGGCCGGCGGGTCGCCAGCCTGCCGGCGCGGTGCGACGAACGCCCATCCGTAGAGTGCCCGGCGCAGCGTGTCGGCGTCCGGCCGGCCGCGTTCCGTGCTGAGCAGTGCGGGTGTGACGGTGGCCAGCGTTTCCGCGATGCCGGTCCGTGACTTGGGTGCCGCCTCGGGCCACTTCATGTCGACGTACCGGCAGGCGTGCTCAAACCAGGGCTTGACCTGCTGTTCCCGCAGCATCGTTTCCGGCAGCCCGGTCGCGGCGTCGAACAGCCTTCCCCGTTGGGTCGCGGACAGCAGCTGCGCGCGGAACCCGTCGGCAAGCGCGCGGGTCCGGAAGGTCTTGTGATGCTCCCGGTCGGCGACGGTCCAGCGGACGGCGTACGTCTTGCCACGCTTCCCCTCTTGGACTCGCAGCGCCCAGATACGTACGTCGTGGGACAGGCGCCGGGCACCTCCGTCATAGGGGCGCCCGGCATCGACGCGGCGGCGGCTCACGCGGCCTCCTCAAGTCCGTCAAGCCAGGTGGCTAGGTCGGTACGGCGCACCCTGATCTCTCCGTTCGGGAGCTTGATGCAGCGGGGTGCCTTGCCGGTCTGTCGCCAGTAGTAGAAGGTCGACCGGCTCACCTTCAGTTCGCTGATCACTTCGGGGATGGTCAGAGACTCCTCAACTCGGCGCGGCGCCATCGAGCGATGTCCTCCGTTGTTCGTGGGGTGGTGCCAGAGCCCGTGAGAGGCACGGAGAGCGCCTTCCGGGTCGGCGGGGTGGTGAGCGCCGGTTGAAGGGGTGCAACCGGCAGGGAGCGTTTCGGCGAAGGTCATGCGCGGCGCCTGGTGACCCGTCGCCGGGGGATATCCGTACCATCCGTACCAAGCTCGTTTTGGCTGCTCAGGGCTGGTACGGATTGGTGCGCTGGTACGGATTGATGCGTACCGGGGACGTGCCCGCGTCGGGTTCGTGGGACGGATTGATCCGTACCGGCTGGGGCATCCGTACCGGGGGTGACCTCGGAAAACGACGTTGGTACGGATGGGACGGTTACCTCGGGGGCGGGTGTCTCGGGTTGCTCGGCGGGCGGTGCGGGGCAGTACCGGTTCCACGCGTCGGTGAACGCGTCGCGGGGGTAGCCCTTGGCCTGGCCGACGGGGAAGCGGATGGTGTCGGACTTGATGCCGAACTCCCTGAGGTGGTCGCCAAGTTTCTTGCCGGTGAGCCCGGCGGGTCCGCTGTCGGCCCACGGTGCTTCGGGGTCGCTGTTCAGGGCGGCGAGTAGTTCGCTGGTGGGGGCGGCCGGCGGGTCGCCGAGCACGGTGAACGCGGTGCGGATGTCGGCGAGTAGCCGGATGCGGGTGGAGACGTTGCCGGCGTCGTCGGCTTCAGCGGTGAGCGTGGTGACGGCGGTACGTGCGCGGGTCGGCCAGCTTCCGCCGGCGTGGTCGGCGACGGCTACCAGGGGTTCCCAGGTGTCGGCGGCGCGGTCTTCGACCGGCATGGCCGGTTCCGCGGATTCCAGCTCGGCGAGGTGGGCGCCGAGCCATTCGGCGAGTCGGGCGGCGATGCGGCGCAGCGTCGGGCTGTCGCGGCGGTGCCGGTAGGGGGCCACGGTTTCACCGGGAGCGCGGCGGCGCATCCGGACCACGACGGCGCGGTCTTCGATGGTGTCCG
Organism: Plantactinospora sp. B5E13; assembly: GCF_039871775.1. Classification (NCBI taxonomy): domain Bacteria; kingdom Bacillati; phylum Actinomycetota; class Actinomycetes; order Micromonosporales; family Micromonosporaceae; genus Plantactinospora; species Plantactinospora sp. B5E13. The sequence goes on along the minus strand of NZ_JBDPLT010000015.1, from coordinate 11,966 downwards.
GCATGGCGCCGATCCCGGCAAGCGCCGCCATGGCGAAGGTCGGGATCTTCTCCAGCCGTTGGGTGGCGGCGTCCCACCGGATCGCGGGCCGGTTGCGCTGGTGACCGGCGTTCAACAGGCCACGTAGGTCTTCGTTCGCCTCTGCCTTGCCGTTGCCGAAGATGGTGTCGGCTTCGTCGACGAGCAGGGTCGGCGGGTTGTCGGTGCCGATCGCCCGGTAGACGGCGGCCGGTGACGCGTTGACGGTGATGAGCGGGTTGTGGCAGGTGCCTTCCACGATGTCGAGCAACCGCGACTTGCCGCACCGCTTCTCCGGTGCCCGGATGACGAGCCGGGGCGCGTGTGCCCACGCGGCCTGGGCGTGGGTGGCGGCGATCCACAACGTCACGGCGTCGACCGCCTCAGCGGACGGCAGGATGACGTACCGGGTCAGGCAGGCGTGAAGGTCATCGAGGATCGCGGCCCCGTCGATGCGGCGGCCGGGCAGGGTCGGTTGGTTCATGCGGCGACTCCTTCGTCTCGGAACCCGCCACAGATCGCGGCGCGGATGTCCCGGTCGGTTTGCTCGGCACGGCGGCCGGCGGCGGTGAGCGCGGCGATCGCGTCGGCCTGGTCGATGGCGTCGGCGGCGACCATCCGCGCGATGCCGCGCGCGGCGCCGTAGAGGGTGGTGCGGCGGCGGCCTTCGGGGGCGCTGGTGACCGCGTGCAGGTGCGCGGCGAGTAGCCGGTCAGGGTGGGAGATGCCCCGCCCCGGACGGGTGTCGACCGGGCCGACCGGGGCGGGTGCCGGCGGCGACGGTGGTTCGCACGCGTCGACCAGCGGCGGGGGCATCTCCTCCACCCGTCGACCCGGTACCCACCGGTACGGGCGGCCGGTGGACGGGTGCACCGACGGCGGGAGCACGACGTACCCGCCGTCGGCTTTGATGTCGATGCCGGGTCGGCCGGGCATCGGCCGGGACAGCACCGGCCGCCCGGGGTGCCGGTAGTACAGATGCCGGCCGCCGGAACCGGTCACGACGTGCGCGGTCGGTGGCAGCAACCCGGCGCGGATGAGCGCGGTCATGCTTTCGTCGCCACCGTGCCGGGGGTCGATGTCGACCACGACCAGACCGGACGGGCTACCGGCTCGCAGGGCGAGTTGTCCGCCGGGGACGGCGGCGACGATCGCGGCGATCCGGTCCGGGTCGGTGGTGGCGGCGTAGAAGCCGTGACAGGTCAGGCAGTCACAGGCGGCCGGGTCGTGGCTGTCGTCGGCGTCCCGGCAGGCCGGGCAGTTCGCCACGGGCCGTTTCGACCGGGCGAGCATGAAGACGGGCCAACCCTGGTCGGCGTACCGCAGCGCGGCGGCCAACAGGTCGAGCATGAGCGTTCCTCCTTCACCAGCTGGGGGATGGGAGTCGAGGCGACCGGCGATCGCGGCCGGGGTGTGCCGGGGGCAGCGCGGGCCGGTCAGGAACAGGCGCACCGAGTGCGCGTCGTGGCAGTACCGGCCCGCGTCGCCGATCCAGTGCCGGCACCGGGCGGTGAGGTTGCGGCCCACTGGTCACCACCGACGGGCCGGCGCCGGGCGGTTAGCGAGCGCCGCCCGGGTGACCAGGGCACGCAGGTCGGTCAGCATCGCGCCGAGCTGCCGGCGGGCGGCCGGCTCGGCGTCGACCAGGGCGACGCGGAGACGGATCTCGGCGTGCCCGGCGCCGCCGTCGGTGGCGACGCGGGTGAGTACCGCCCGGCCGTGGCCGGGCAGGTCGACCACGATTTCCTCGGACCGGTGTTCGGAGAGGTTGCAGCGGTGGTCACGGGCACACCAGTCGGTGTGCCGGGTCGGGCGGCGCTTCATCGGTTGCCGGCCTTGTACTCGGCCCGGAAGTAGTCGTAGACGCGGCGGCCGACCCGCACGCGGCGGCCGGTTCCGTCGCACCAGCGGCAGTCACGGTGCCGCCGGCCGGGCCGGTTGCGGCGGCCGGCGCAGTGCCGACAACGGCCGAACGGCGCGGCAGCGCACAGGATCAGGTACCACGCTGCGTAACCGGCGATGATCAGGCTAGCGAGCAGCACGATGGGGGTCATGGAATGCCTCCACGGGCGGTTTTCGGGTGCGGTGAGCTGAGCGCCGCTAGTGGCTAGGGCGCTGGCCAGGGAATGGGTGTGGCGCTAGCGGGGGTGCTAGGTCTAGCGGGGTGTGCCGCTAGACCTAGCATCCGCAGCGTGTCCGGCTTAGGCTGCTTCGTCCCGGCGGCGCTTGTTACGGTCCGCTACCGTGTCGGCGATGTCGGCCCGTTCGATGCCGCGCCGGTTGGCGCCCTTGCCGGTGGTCGGGTCGGTGCCCCACACCTGCCCGGTGGTGATGCCGTACGGCTTGAGCGCCGCCGTGAGTTGGTCTCGGGTCAGGTCGGCGTACAGGTCGGGCCGCAGCCCGGTCAGCCGGTCGAGAACCGTCTCCGTCCACACCTTCGGCTCGGTGACCGGTACGACGGACAGGATGTCGTCGAGCAGGGTGTCTCGGCGGGTGGCCGGTGTCTCGACGGTCTGCCCGGCCGCGTGGCCGGTCAGCGTGCCGGCCGCCTCACGGGCGGCGCGTGCCCGTTCGGTGATCTTCTCGGCGGTCGGGCCGTTGACGTAGAACGTCCGGACGATCTGCGCTTCGTCGGCGGTTCCGACCAGGTAGCCGACACCCTTGTCCTTCTTGGCGAACATGGTTGCCCGGATGCCGTTCTTGTAGGCGCTGGTGCCGAGAACCATGTCGTTCTCGGTCTGGCCCATCACCTTGAGACAGAACCGGGTACCGGCGTTCGCGGACACCCCGGTCGGCAGGCTCTTGGCGTCGGGCCGCTGAGTGGCCAGCAGCAGAATCACGCCGAGCGCCCGACCCAACTTGATGACCTTTTCGGCAAGTTCCCCGGCCTCCTTGCCGAATTCCGGATGGCTGAACAACTCCTGGATCTCGTCCAGGGCGACGACCAGCCAGTGCAGCCCCAGCGCCTTACGCCGTGCCAACTCCGGGGTGACCTTGTTGTCCGGGCACACCGTCTTCGGCAGGCCCTTGATGACGGCCGCCCGGCGCTGGCACTCCTTGCGCAGCTCCCGAAGCGCCAACAGGCCGGCTTCGGCGGTGTCGTCGTCCTGGCCGGACGCGTACCGGGCGGCAACCTTGGCCAGCGGGTCCAACCCGCCGGTGCCCTTGAAGTCGAACGCCCAAATCTCGGCGTACGGGTCGAGCGCGGCGGCCAGCAGTGGCACGGCGATCGCGCCGGTCTTGCCGTAGCCGGGGATCGAGCCGATCAGGACGTTGGTGTACGGCAGTTCGATCGTCACCGTCCGGCCGCGCGGGTCGGTGCCGAACGGCAGCGGCTTCGCCACGTCGAAACTGCCGGCCTTGGCCAGCGGCCATGGCTTGGCTGGTGCGGCGGCCATGTCCTGATCGCCGACCCACAGCACCAGCCGACCGGGGTGCACCTCCGGGCGCCCTTCCGGCCACACACAGCCGAGCGGACGGGACAGGCCAGAGGCGAGCCGTTCGCGTTCCTCGGCGATGTCGCCGGCCGTCACGCCCGGAGGCAGGTCGAGTTCGGCCCGCCACCCCGGACCGTCGCGGGTGATCGGTGCCGTGAACGCGATCGCCCGGTTGCCCTGCTTGCGCAACGCCTGGTTGATGCCGCTGTTGCCGAGCACCGACAGCGCCCGGATCACCACCTCGGAGGTGAGTCGCGCCACGCGCGGTACCACCACGGCGGTGTCCAACAGCGGCTTGTCGGCGGGGCGGCCGACAACGCCAAACAGGGCGGTCAGGGTGGCGAGGCTTGCCCACCGCACCCATTCCGGGGACAGCGCCGCCACGATGCCGGCCGCCACCGTGGCGACGGTCGCGGCGGTGGCGACGATGCCGCGCCACCGGACCCGCCGGTCACGCTGCCGGGACAGTTTCAGGTACTCCTCGGCGTTCTCCCGCCGTACGGTGGCTTGCCGCACCTGCTCGCCTTCCAGGTCGAACAGCCAACGGATACCGCCGGACAGCACCCGCCACACCCCGACCGGCGCCCGGAACGCGAGCCGGACGGCGTAGAGCGGCAGGCGGAGCAGGTGGTACGCGGTGACGTGCCCGGCGTGGCCGAATGCCCACCGCACCACGTCGCGCAGCTCGTCACGGGAGCGCAGCCACGCGGGCAGGACGGGCCGGCGCTGGCCGGCCCGCAACCCGGCCACACTGAACCGCGGCCCGCGCTGCGCCTTCGGCGAGTCGACCAGCAGCGGCCCACCGTCGTCGGTGTCGCCGAACCGGGCCGCGCGGACGGCGTCCAGGTCGACCACGTCGGCACCCTCGGACAGGTCACGCTCGGCGGCCTGCCAGTCGAACGGCTGTTCCTCGTTCGGGGGAGTCATGATGAGTGTTCCTCCGTCAGGGATGCATTTCTCGGGATGGGGGCCGGCGGCGCGGCAACGGTTTGCGAGGCCAGGGGCCGCGCCGCCGGGCGTAGCTAGTCGTGCGAGCGCACGAGGTGGGCGAGGGCAGCGCCCATGCCGAGTACCGCCACCGGCAGGCAGGCGACGGCGGTGGTGATCCACCAGGGGGCCGACTCGACCCCGGCGGCGACCAGCAGGTGGTAGGCGACCTGCCCGAGTGCGCCGACCAGCAGTGACGCGATGGCGGACCACTTGGCGAACCGGCGTGCCCGGTCCGGCACGCGGCCGGACAGCCACACGTAGAGCGCGTACGCGCCGTAGGTCTCGACACCGATCGGCAGGGTGATCGCGGTGTTGATGGAGAACCCGTCGGCGATGCCGGGCAGCGGGTGTACGACGCCGAACCCGGTGAGTCCGCCGAGTCCGACCCACCCGGACCAGATGGCGACGAACGCGGGAAGGGCGAGCAGGACCACCGGCCAGACCGCCGCTGGCCGGGCCGGCGCGGGTGGGGTGGGCGTGTCCGGGTGACTGACCGGCGTGACCTCGGTCGGCGGGTCGGCAGGGCTGATCTCTGGTGCGGGTGCCGGGTCCGGCTCCACCGGCGGCGCGGGTTCGGGTGCGGCCGGTGCCGGCACCGGGTCCACGTCGACCGGCACGGCGATGTCGGGAGCCATCTCGGCGGATGCGGCCTTGAGACGGCTGAGCAGTTCGTCCGCCTTCGGTGCGCCGATGCGGAACTCCCGCATCAACCGGTTCCGCGACGGGAACGCCTGCCCCTCGGGCAGATCCAGCCTCCGGGCCGCCGGCAACAGGTCTTCGATCGGTTGCGGGTAACGGGTCCCGTTGATGGTCGGGGCGGTCATGCTGCTACCTCCTCTGGGTAGGCACAGGCGATGCACTCGCCGAGCGAGCGCGGAATGGAGTAGGGCCGGACCAGCAGGCAGGTCGGGCAGGTCCGGTGTGCAGCCAGAGCGGCGGCGCGATGTTGCGCGGCGCAGACGCGCGACATCAGGCCACGCGGTACGAGTCGGTACGGGAGGCCAGGTCGGCGGCGGTGCGGGTGACGCGGGCTTCGGCCCGGCGCACTCGGCGCCAGTCGAGTTCCGACGGCCCGCCGTGGTCGTCGGCGTAGATGAGGGTGATTTCGGCGTCCAACAGGTCCAGCTCAGCCGCGATCAGCGGCCATTCCGCCTCGATGGCGGCCAGGTCGGCGGCGGACGGTTCGGTGTTGACCGGGGCAAGACGCTTCCGCACAGGAAACCTCCGGTAGTCGATGAGGGGGAAGCCGGTGGTGGGCGGGGGACAGTCCAGACCACCGACGAGCAGGGGGGATGTGCACGGACCTATGCCGTGCGTGGCGACCTTTTCGGGGAGGTGCGGCCCCATGCAGTTGTCAGGGAACGACCAGGCACGGCGGCTCGTAGGCGCGCAGCAGCGAACTGCCGCCTTCCCCGGCTGCCACCGGCTGGCTTGTCGTACCTGGCTAGTCAGGTGCGACGTGATCGACAGTAGGGGTGCCTGGCTAGTCAGGTCAAGCGAAGATCGGAAACTTCCCTAACTTGGCTAGTCAGCGCTACCGTGAGCGGGTGAGCGAGAACCTTGACTTCCTCGGCCAGTTGGACCCCGACGATCCGAAACAGGCGTCGCACCAGATCGCGAACAAGCTGCGGGCAGCCATCCTTACGCGGCGGCTCGCACCGGGCGACAAGCTCCCATCGCAACCTGACCTCGCAACCCGCTACGGCGTCGCGCGGGAGACAGTCAAGCGAGCCCTTGACCTGCTCAGGGCTGAGCGGCTGATTGTCTCCCGGCAGGGCAGCGGCGCGTTCGTCCGAGCACAGACACAGCGACCCGTCGAGTTGCGTCCGCACATCGAAGCCGCGTTCGAGCGGCCCCACGTAGCCATCGACTTCGCGGGCTTCTCCGGAGAGACGCTGCGCGACGCACTTTCCGAAGCGCTGGACAAAGTACGGGTCGGGCGGCTCGCGCCCGAGACGATCGCCGTCCGAGTCCTGATCTCCGACATGACCGTGCCGATGGCGCTGCCCTCACGTGCTGAGACACAGTCCGACGACCCCGCCGTACGCGAGCGCGCCGAGCGGATCACTCGGCGGGCGGCGGACGGGATCATCGACCAGGTGACGGAGCTGGGTGACCTCGGCCTGATTCGGTCGACCACCGTAGAGGTACGGATGCACCGGGCATCGCCGCTGTTCAAGCTCTACATCCTGAACGGCGAAGAGGTGTTCTACGGCTTCTACCCGGTCGTAGAGCGCACCGTCTCCATCAAGGGTGAGCCCATGGCGATCTACGACCTAATGGGCAAGGACGTACCGCTGTTCCACTACGCGGTGACCGACGATGACGCCTCGCACGGCACGCAGTTCGTGGAGGCATCTCGCCAGTGGTTCGACTCGGTGTGGTCGACCATCGCCTACCGGTACGACGGATGACCGCCGACCTCGGCCGGCTCTTTGCCCCCGGCGGGCCGGTGTTGCTCGACTTCGACGGGCCGGTGTGCAGCATCTTCGCGGGCTACCCCGCACCGCAGATCGCGGCCGAGCTGGTCGACGTGCTTCGGCGCCAGGGCGTCGAGATGCCGGCGCACCTCGCGAGCGAGCGTGACCCCCTGGAGGTGCTGCGCTGGATCGGTTCGACCGGCGACCAGGAGGCCACGAAGTCGGTGGAGGAAGCACTTTGCGCGGCTGAGCGGCAGGCCGCCTCCACCGCCACACCCACGCCCTACGCGCGGGAGGTCATCGTGTCTGCCCGGCAGGCTGGTTCGCCGGTCGCGGTGGTGAGCAACAACTCTGCCGGTGCGGTGGGCGCCTACCTGGCAGCGCACCGGCTCGCCGGGCACGTCTCGCCGATCATCGGACGGGCGTACGCCGAGCCGGGGCGCATGAAGCCCAACCCGGAACCCATCCTGCGTGCCGTGCACGCACTCAACGCGGAGCCGCGGACTTGCGTGCTGGTGGGCGACTCGCTGTCCGACATTGAAGGCGCCCAGGCGGCCGGGGTGCTGGTCGTCGGGTATGCGAATCGGCCGTGGAAAGAGGAAGCCTTCCGTGAGGCCGGGGCGGATGGGCTGGTTACCAGCATGCGGGGGATAGCGGATGTGCTCTTGGATCGGTTGGAGTGATCGACTCAGCATGTCCGGAAGCGGTTTTTTTTTTACTCGGCTGTCCGCCGATTCTTGATCCACTCTTCAACGTCACGCTTCAACCACACGTGCCCCATCTTCAACTTCTGAACCGGGGCGGGGAAGTCGCGGTGGCTGGTGATCACGTGCACCCGCTGTCGGGACAGGTTTCCGCCCAACATGTCGCGGATCTCGGCGACCCCCACCAACTCCTCCACATGATCGACGCTAAGCAACGGCGGTTGCTGTTGACGTCGACAACTACGACGTCAACACTTAGGGGATGAGCTTCCCGAATCAGTCCCCGATCTTTGACCGCCCGACTCCGTACCGACTCAAGCCACACCAGCCGCGCCGGCCCCTCTGGGAGTGCCAGGGCTGCCCCGGGCAGCCCTGGCCGTGTGGCAACGCGCGGTTGCTCCTGAAAGCCGAGTTCGAAGGCGCGCCGGTCGGCCTGGCCATCTACATGGCGGCGCAGTTGATGTCGGCCATGCAAGACCTCTACAAGCTGACCCCACAACCGGAACCGGATCCGAGGATGCTGTTCCAGCGGTTCGTGGCTTGGACGGCGCGGGAACCGCTTGCCTAAGCTTCCCTCGGCATTGGCCCTGACCTCGGCCGGCCGTGTACAGGTTACTGTAGTGCCTCCTGGCAGATGCAAAGAAGGCGTGACCGGCCGGAGCGCATCTTGCGCGCTGTGCATGCGCTCAACGCCGTAACGCGAAACTGCGTGGTATTGGGCGACTCTTAGTCAGACATCGAAGGGGCGCAGTTGGCTCGCGTCCCGGTGGTCGGTTATGCCGGCTCACTCCTAGCCCGCCATCGTGCCGACTTTCAGGTTCCTGGCTCAACAACGTGGCCCTGCGCACGATACTTCATCTCATGCACAGTCAGAGCAGTTGCGCCATGAAAGCGGGGTCAGTGCCAAGTCGAGCCGTTCGGTTCAGACGCCTTTGAGCGCCGGAACAGGGACACCCATGATCGGGTCGACAGGATCGAGCGAGCGGGAGCTCATAGAGTTATTACTCCGGGATGTCCTTCTGTTCGCCAACCAATTTTCCATAGGGTTTTTGGGGTAATTGACTCGGTTGCGGCGACAACGACGTTTAATGGTAGCTCGATGTTTCCCATCTCTTCGAGTATTTGGGTGGAAACTTTCGCGACTCGACGGACGGCTGTGGGCACAGGGCTCGCGCCGAACAGTACTAGTTGCCCATGTGCTGGAGCGTCCACGATAAGGAACGTGACCGGAGCAAATGGTGCTCGCAATTCTTTTTTGGCCTGCGCTCTTACCTTCAGGCCCCAGACGATGGCGTCGTGGATCTGATGCCGTATGTTCGCTGGGCGGCTTGGCAAGTGCTTGATGTCGATAATCATATTGGGAACTGTCCTGAGTCGCGACGTAAGGACTGCGTCGGCGAAGGAGTCGCCCAGCCTCACGTCTGGCGTGACGTCGACGTCTGGCCCATAGGCGGCTGCGAGAGCGTTCATAACGTGCATGACGCTGGATTTGGTTATTTCTTGTAGACGCTCACCGCTTAAATAATTCCTAATGTTGGCTGTCGGTACAGGTGTGTCAGCCTGGATCTCCTCTGTCGCCTCCTCGTTTGCCAAGTGAACACTTCCTGTGCTCATAGGGGAATCAGTCGCTTCCTCGGAGTCAGGCACAAGGGATTCGGCTGCCTCCTCTTCGCGTCTCTTCTGCGCTATCTCCGGATTTTCTTGGTGTTCACGGAGTAGCAATAGTGTTTCCTGATAGGCCTTTTCTCGATCTGTCTCGAGTTTTGCAAGTTCTGCGAGCTCGCGACTGTCGGTTCGACTCTGTTGCTTCTTCCAAGCAACTGCACCCCAGATTATTAACGCGAGGCCGATGGCGGTTAAAGCACTGGAGACATAGGGCCAGGAGCGTAGCAAAAGAATCATTTGCTCTTGTTGTAATTGGATAGCAGACCTCGACCCGGGCGGCAATGCCTGTAGTTCAGCCTGGGTGGTTTTCAATACACTCTGACTGCGCAGAAGCAGCACCGGAAGTCCCACGCCGACTCCGACGGCGAGTCCTCCCACGCTAACTAAAAACTTGTGGAAGTCCGTGTACTGGAGGGTGGGGAACACTGCGCTACTGTACGCGACCCTCGCAACGCCGAGAAGCAATCGATAGTGGGGCGGGGTGATGGGGTGATGCTATATGACCTACCCCAGGCCGGTATGCGTGGACATGTGGTGAATCATCCGGAGGTTGAGGAGGCATGTGTGACCGGGATCGTGGGTGGACAGGATCCGGATGATGGAAAGCCGACGAACATGGTCTAAGCGGTGTGAGTTATATTGGAATGAGAGACCCATACTTATTGGCCAAAATCAGGTTAGTTCCTTGATTCTCGCCTCTCCTAGATTGACTAAGTAGTCGGCGGACAACGTGGTCATTGCCGTCGCAGCGAATAGCACTAAGCTTAAGGATACTGCCCATTCTCGATCGTTTTGATCGGCAAGCCCGACTGCCAAAGTGACAGTAAACATGCCGAAAATGGCGGTAGTTGCCTTTCCGATAGTTTTGGCGGCAGCTAGGGTTCGATGACATAGTCGGCGGGTCATCAACTCGCGCTGCATTGCGCATAGCGCGGCCGACGCCAGCATGAATCCGGTTAGGGGAAGCAAAAGGGAACTTACTCCATTGAGCACTGTCTTGTTTCCAAGGTTAGACCATGGGCCGGCAACGATGGCCGCAAGTCCTGCTAGGAAGAATGAGCCGGATATTCGTGTGAAGACGTGAAGGCTCTCCGGAAATAGCTTTCTCGTAGCGGCCGCCTGGAGGCGAGCGATCCCTTCCCCGACGCTGGAGGCATATTCACCGCAAGCGTCGAATCGCTCTGAGATGCCGATGATATCCGCGCGCAATGCTCTATGCTCCTCCTCGGTCTGCGTTTGCAAATTAGGATTTGCGAGCGAATCAACGTGGCGCACAAGTCTCCTACCGAACTCGCGAACCGAGATGCCCTCGTCCGCTTGAGAAGGCGACTCTACGCCGACGGGAGTTGCTGTTGCTGGCTCATACAAGATTGCTTGGTTCACGCCTCTCGACCTAGCGCCCGGAACGATGAATGCTAGGTTTGTGATTACTACGGTGATCCAGGATCGGAATATTGAAAAGGAGCTTCGCGAGCCCGTTTCTTCCAGGTATTTATCAAGACATATCAACTTCATCATGAGGGCGAGCTCATGTTTTCCGTCATCGAGTAGGAAATCTTCGTCTATATCCCTAGTCTCAAGTTCGTGTCCCACGTTGAGTAAAACGCGACGCGCCTCCTCGTGCGAGATTGTCGGCGAATGCCATGCAAGTTCGCGTGCTCGCGATATTTTTTCCTCGTCTCGGAACTCCTGTCTAAGTTGGTTTATTCGGTTGCGTGTCGAACGCCAGGCTGCCCCGAACCTCGTCAATACAGAGGCGGCTCGGTCCATGAGTAGATACCTCCTTGACGATCATGTAGATTTTGTGCGGGGGTCATTGCTTTAGTGCTCATTTAGCGTGGCTGTTAAATTAGTTTCTGCTTCCAGGGACTCGCTGACCAAGCTGATTTTTCAGCATGGGAGGGGTGTTCGCCAGTATCGGTGCCGTAGTGTCGGACCTTTGGCACAAGTATTGATCTCCGCAAGGTGATGGGTGGCGACGGTTGTAGCGTGCAACGTGCGCGTTTGGCCCCCCAGCGAGGACGGCCGGACGGAGTCAAGGTGCGGGCTAGTTCTGAGCGTGTTGTTTCGAGGCGACGGCGTTGCTGGTCTGGGACGGCGCGGTGTGCCACCGAGGATGGCCACGGGGCTGGCCGATCACCAGCAGGGGCAGGTGACGCCGTGCCTCGCGGCTTAAGGCCCAGGTGGAGACGCCTCGGAGGATGTGCGGAGAGGTCGCCCGCAGGCAGGGGAAAACCCCTGCTCGAAGCCGGTCTCATGCCCGCACTGTAAATCCGTCGCGAAAGCTACAGAGGTTCGAATCCTCTACCCGCCACCAGGGAACGACAAGGCCTCTGACCTGCGGAAACGCAGGTTGGGGGCCTTTGTCGTCTCCTGCTGCTGTTGGCCGCGAGTGCCTCCGGTTTACTGGCTGATCGGGCACGCAACGGGCACGTAAGCGAGTGAGGTCCGCAGAAGCGCCGGCACGGTCGGGAGGCACGGTTTGACTGTCAGTGCAGCTCACTCTGCCGCGTTCAGGAGCGAGGCTCCTGCTGCCGGGCGTGTCTGGACGCTCCTACTGCTCTGTTTCGTAAATAGCTATCCGTTTAGTAGGCTGTGCGTGTGACGCGTGCTGCCGCACCGCTGGTGCTCGAAACCGGTCAACGGGAACTGCTGGAGTCTCTTGCCAAGTCGCGTACGGTCGAGCATCGGCTGGTGCAGCGGGCGCAGGTGCTGCTGCGCGCCGCGGACGG